>JANQLH010000444.1 GCA_028280735.1 SAR324 cluster bacterium
GTCCCATAAAATCACCTTTCTCATGCATCCAGGCAATCTTGTATGCCAGGGTTTGACCCACTTCCGAGGCGATGAACATTTCCGCAATTTTTCTTCGGGCGATTGGATCTTTGGAGAGGGTCCGGCCATCGCGTTTCGTTTCTTTCATGTATTCGATGAGTTTTTCCAGGTATCGTTTGGCACCGGAAAACCCACCGGCTCCACTGCGTTCGAAGTTCATGGTTTGGCGTGTCAGAGCCCATCCCTCTCCTTCAACACCGATCAAATCCCCGGCTGGAATCTTCACATCATTAAAAAATACCTCGTTATAAACATGCTTTCCATCCATATAGAGTAATGGTTTAACCTCAACCCCGGGTAGATCCATCCTCAAATGGAATACCGATAATCCTTTACCGCGTTTTGATTCCGGATCAGTCCTTGCCAGCAGAAACATGTATTCCGCCCTGTGTCCGCCGGTTGTCCAAGTTTTTTGACCGTTTACGATATAATGATCATCTTCCCTGATAGCAGTGGTTGTTAATGAAGCCAGATCCGATCCGGCATCAGGTTCGCTCCATCCCTGGCAGTAAAATGCTTCACCTTTAGCGATGGGAGGTAACAGGCGTTCCTTTTGTTCTTCTGTGGCCCCCGCAATCAATGTCGGGGCGAACATTCCCACGGCAAATCCATCAACACCCGGTGCATTGTAGTATCCAATGACTTCATCAAAGATCACCATCTCCATAATCGATGCTTCCTTGCCACCGTATTTTTTGGGCCAACTCATGGAAAGCCAGCCCTTTTCTCCCATTTTTCGCGCCATGTACTTGTGAAACTCGTAGCCTTCTTCAGTGGCGTAAACTCCCTCCAACCCGCCGTTTCCAAACTCGGGTGGTGCATTTTTCATCTCTGCCTCAAAAAATTCTACGAATTCCTGTTTGATTAACTCCTCTTCTCTAGTCAAGCGAAAATCCATATCAACTCCTTTTTTTAGCTTCTGGCATTTGGCAATTGGCGATTAGCTGGTTTTGAGCTTTCAGCTTTCAGCTATCAGCATTCCGCTATAAGGATCAAATAGACAAAATCATCATCAAGCTGAAAGCTGACTGCTGAACGCTGAGAGCTTTCTTATTCTCCAATAAACTTCGGTTTGCGTTTTTCTTTGAAAGCTTTGGGGCCCTCTTTGGCGTCTTTGCTCATAAAAACAGGCAGGGCATATTCCATTTCTTTTTGGAGTCCTTCGGAAATGGAAAGACTTTGGTTGTGGATCACTGACTGTTTTATGGCTGAAACGGCGAGCGGTCCGTTATTCGAGATGATGGTCGCCACTTTCTCTGCCTCTTCCACCAGGTTTTCTCTTGGAACAATTCTATTAATAAATCCGTATCTCAAGGCTTCTTCCGCATCCATCAACTCACCGGTTAACATGATTTCCATGGCTTTTGCGTAGGGAAGTTGACGGGGCAGGTGTACTGTTGATCCACCGGCCGGAAAAATCGCCCACTTCACTTCCTGCAAACCGAATTTTGCTTCGGGTACGGCCAGGCGGATATCTGTTCCATAGATTAGTTCCATGCCTCCGGCAATAGCATGACTGTTAATGGCGGCAATAATTGGTTTATAGATTTCGTAACCTTTGAGGAAAGCATTTTCAGCAAGTTTGGGATTTTGGACTACCTTCTGATCAAACTCTGTTTCAGGTTGCCTGGCCCCCGTTATCAAGGGAATCAGTTTCGCCAGGTCTGCTCCGGCACAAAAGGATTTATCCCCTGATCCTGTCAGAATGGCACAGCGGAGGTCCTTGTCGTTTTTATAGTCATCCCAGGCTTCAGCCATGGCACATACCAGTTCAGGGTCGAAACTGTTTCTGGCTTCGGGTCGGTTTAAAGTGAGGTAGGCAATGTTATTCCTTTTTTCGTATAATAAAACCATGCGTTACTCCCTTGATATCCTTTGGGTAAAAATCCATTTTTTTTAGCTTTCAGCACTTAGCGTTCAGCTGTCAGCTTAAAAGGAGCACCTGCGGTGCCTTTAATGTTTAAATTTACAGATTGGAGCGATGCGACTCCTTATTAGCTGATAGCTGACGGCTGATCGCTTTCAGACAGGTTTTTTCGTGTCATGAGGTGTTAAACTCATGATGTTTCTTAAAATAGACACAAAACATGACAAAAACTGAATTTATCTCACAAATTGAACCTGGTTCAACTCGTGGATAAAACAATCATAAGGAGTTCGTCAAGGGGATTAAGTTTTACCTGGTTAACTGTTTTAAGGCAGGTCCGTTACTACGCCAGACCCAACAATTATCTGCCAGTAGTAATTTCATCTTAAATTTGAGGTCAGCGGGGAGAGGCTTACTGGAGACATTGGTCCAAAAACCCTGAATGGCAGCGGGAGCCATGGCGATAATCAGGCTGCCCAGGTGGGAACATCCCTCTCCTTTTCCGAATTTGTTTTTTACCTTCAAGGTAAAGCCACGGCCGATTTTCATGCCTATCAGCTTCTGGAGGGATTCCATTGTCTCAGGGCATTCATCATGGGGGGTCTCCGGCATTTCGGTTTCAACTTGGCGAATAATTAGTCGCTTGTCCACTAAAATACGAACGATTAAATGATGAACAGTAGCAGCCGGTCGCTGGCCGCCGGAAAGGTGGAATGTGTTGATCAGTCGATTATCGATAAGGATTCCTTCAACAATGATCTCTTCGTTCTCGGTGGAATAGCTTGAGATTTTCAGCTCACGCTGATGAATCTTTTCTTTGATTCGACTTTTTAAATCCTTCATTGAAACCCGGGATTAAATGGAGCGACTGACGTGTTTCTCGATCATCTGATCGACATTTTCCGTGGTGATTCCCAATTGACTGCATATCTCCGTTGCCCTTTGATGCAGAGGTTGCTTTTGCAGGTCGGATGTTTGCAGCAAGAAGCCAAATCGTCTGCCTACCTGAAAACGCATGCGATCTTCCGGTGCCAGATCGAGGTAATCCTGGATGATTTTCAGCATTACCGGTTTGTCATCCGGGAAGGTGCCTTCCACTGTCTGCAGTAAATTCATCATGTGATCGCTTTTGAGTGTACTGTTTAATCCTTCCAGATGTTCGATGAATGATTTGATTTCCTGGACTATTTGATAATCGGTACTTTTGACAAAGGGTACTTCGGCGTCTTCGGCAAAAAGCCGGTAGTTTTCAGGGATAGTCAATGTTCTCAATCTAATAAAATCAGGATCGATTTGGTTCAGAGCGTCGGCCGTCTCTGATGCGTGGAGTTCTGACAATTCAAGCCCTCCCAGGCCCGGCATAACGTATTCCGAGAGTTCCATTCCGGCTTGTTTCACCTTCAAACCGGCTTTGATATGCATTTCCTTGGTGCAACCCTTTTGGACCAGTTTCAATAAGTCGTCAGCAGCAGTTTCCAAACCTACATGAATTCGATTGAGACCCGCTTCCCGGATTCTCAGCATGTTTTCGTCTGTAATTCTTGCCAATGAATGAGACCTGGCATAGGAAGTGACGCGTGCAACCCAGGGGAATCGCTTTTTTAAATGATTGAGAATATCGACAAGGTAGTCCGGTTTAATGACAAGGCTGTTTGCGTCCTGGAGAAAAATCGATTCCATTCCGCCGGCAAACCAGTTGATGGCGGCATGAAAGGCTTCCATTTCATTGGGATTGATATTTCCTGCCAGTGCTCCGATATCACTTCTATAAACAGATCCCGAGGAATCAGCCAATTCTCCGATTTTCTGAATGTGCTGGTAAACGGAATCAATATCTTTGATGACATCGGCTACAGGTCGAATCGAAAACTTTTCATGTTTGTAGATATAGCAAAAAGTGCAGCGATTCCAGGGACAATTTCGCGTAATTCGAATCAACAGACTCCTTGCCTCACTGGGAGGCCGAATCGGTCCCTGCTCAAAACCTTTGTAAGGTGGGTTTTTCTTGGCCATGTTAATATCTCATCCTCATCTTGATGCCCTTATCGTGGAGGTATTGTTTTAATTCACTGCATTTATACTCACCAAAGTGGACCATTGAGGCTACCAGTGCAGCATCAGCCTTACCTTCGGTCAAAACTTCATAAAGATGTTCCGGTTTTCCGGCTCCTCCGGAAGCTATAACAGGAATTGAAACAGCTTCAGCGATCATCCGCGTCAAATTGATTTCGTATCCTGCTTTTGTACCATCGGCATCGATAGAATTTACAACCAACTCGCCTGCACCTAGTTTTTCACCTTCAATTGCCCAGGCTAAGGCATCAACTCCCATGGGAGTTCGTCCGCCGTTTATCACGATTTCATAACCGGATGGAATAGCGGGTGACTTTTCTACCTGTTTAATATCCATTGAAAGAATAGTGCTCTGGCTTCCCACGGCATAGGCGCATTCTGCGATCAGTTCCTTCCTCTTAACAGCTGCGGTATTGACATTGATTTTCTCCGCACCGGCCATTCTCAGTTTGGTTGCATCGTCTACAGAGCGAATACCACCACCTACAGAGAAGGGGATGAAAATCTTGGAGGCTACTTCCTCCACAGTTTCGATCATAATGTCGCGTTTATCGCTTGAGGCAGTGATATCGTAAAACACCAATTCGTCCAAACCGTCCTCATAGTATTCAATTGCCTTTTCAACCGGATCACCGATATCCTTGGTGTCTACAAATTTAACACTTTTTGCAAGATTGCCTTCTCTCACGTCAAGGCAGGCAATCAATCTTTTGCTGAGCATGTCTCACTCCTTTTTACATTGTAAGCCCGGGAATTTTGGTTTTTATAGTTTGTTTTTCTTGGCTTCTTCATAGGTAGATATTTTGAAAAGAATTGGGGCCAATATGAGAAAATTCCCAAGTAAAAAATCTAACATTTATCATGTTCATTACTCGCCTTCCCAGGTCGAAAATCGACTGAGCAGTTCCAAACCGAATCGTCCGCTTTTTTCAGGGTGAAACTGGGTGGCAAACAGGTTGTCTTTTCCCAGGGCGCAACAAAATGGCTTTTCGTATTCGGTGACAGCGTATACATTTTGTTCGCTGGTGGGATTCGGGTAGTAGGAATGAACAAAGTAAAACTCGTCACCGTTTTCGATACCTTCAAGTAAGGGATGGGGCTTGGTGACAGTGACACCGTTCCAACCAATGTGGGGTATTTTCAGTGAAGGGTCGGTCAGATCAAAGCGTTTGGTTTGCCCCTGTATTAACCCCAGGCACTCCGTGTCACTTTCCTCTGAGCGTTCCAGGATGATTTGGGCTCCTATGCAGATTCCAAGGGTGGGTATCCCTTTTGCCACCACTTCCTTGAAGGCTTCATTCAAACCTCGTCGTTTAAGGGTCTCCATGGCGCTGGCAGCAGCGCCTACGCCCGGGAAGATCACTTTTTCCGCCTGAATTACCTTTTTCGGATCTTTGGAGATGATTGAGTCTATTCCCACTTGATTGCAGGCTCTTTTTACACTACGAATGTTACCTGCATCATAGTCTACAATTGTGATCATGTTTCAGTACCTTCTGTTCCGGATTGATGAGAGGCTTACCTGCGCATTTCGGAAAGCTATCCGAGACAATATTGATTTGGTTTTTTTGAAGAAACCAGGTCAATCCTGGTTTGGATTATTGCATTGGCTGGCCGTATGTGTTGATCCAGATTTTATCAAACTGAAGTTTTTCGAGTTTATGCGGCTGCTTTTCTTCGTCAGGATAGCCGATGGCGATTATGGCTTCAATGTTTAAATTGGGCGGGAGGTTAACATGTTCAGCTACAAACTCCCTGGCAGTGGTCAGACGATCATGCTGCCGATCCCTGATTTGAATCCAGCAACTCTTGAGACCAAGGGATTCAGCAGAGAGTTGTATCAGGATCGACGCGATGGAACAGTCTTCAATCCAGGTTTCTATCGAGTCATCCGCACAAACGATAATGGCTAAGGGAGCCCCTTTTAAAAAACCGGACCCGTGCTCTTTTGACGCAGACAAGGTTTCAAGTAGGGTTTTATCGTCAACAATAATAAACTGCCAGGGGTTCAATCCCCTGGATGAAGGGGATCTGAGCGCCGCTTCCACAAGCTCTTTGATCTTTTCCTGTTCCACAGGTTTATCAAGAAACTTTCTGATACTCCTTCTTTGTCTTAGTAGATCTATAAACATCTAAACTCCATCATTAATACTACCTGAACGAAAACAAACTAAATATTCTTACCAAGAAAAGCTGTTAAGGCAGCCCGGGCCTTAGAAGGTCAGTGTTTTCAACATTCAGCGATCAGCTCTCAAGCGGTTTATTATTTGTTATGATTCTATTTTAAGCTGAACGCCGACAGCTGACAGCACGTTAATCTTCATGCTGAACTCGGGCAACCGGTACAAAGCCGGTTAAGGGGTGATAATTTTCGTCCGGGCACTACATTAAGCAACAATGCTCCGTTTTAATGAGTACCCGAACGGTGTCGAAACGAATGCCGTAAAAAATCATTATCGAAATCAATCACTCCCAGACAAGGTACTTCCCTTCACCAGCAATGTTTTATAATAATATAACCTAACGAATAAACGATCAACTTCCAAAGAGGTTACAGATGCCAGAATTTGATGCTTCAAAACGATTTACTATTGAAAACGCAGGAGCCAGGGGAGAAGTCGTGCGACTGCGAGAATCCTACCAGGCTGTCTCCAGGCATATCGAATATCCGGCGTCTTTGCAATGTCTGTTGGGGGAGGCCTTGTGCGCTGCGGTCCTGCTTTCAGCCACCATTAAATACGAAGGCAAGCTCAGCTTACAGCTACAGGGTGAAGGAGTCGTGAGGCTCCTGCTTGTTCAGGCGACTCATGACAGGCAATTACGCGGACTGATCAAATGGAAGGGGGATGTGGATGGTCTTTCATTCAGGGATTTGATTGGCAAGGCTCAGCTGGCGATAACCATTGAACCTGATAAAGGTGAACGATACCAGGGGATTGTGCCCTTGGAAGGTGAAAACCTGGCTGGTTGCCTGGAGCATTATTTTTTACAATCGGAACAGCTTCCGACCGAAATCCGGTTGACGGCGGATGAAGAAACTGCATCAGGGTTTCTGCTGCAAAAACTACCCGGTCATGATGGTGAAGAAGAACCCGGGGATTGGGAACACTTTTCCGTATTCGCAAAATCGATCACAAACCGGGAACTGCTGGAATTGGAATTTGAAACCTTGCTTTATCGCCTGTTTCATGCGGAAAAGGTATTGGTTTATGATACTAAACCAGTGGAATTCAAGTGTGTCTGTTCCAAGAAAAAATGTGAATCAGCCGTTGTCAGTCTGGGAAAAAAGGAGCTTGGAAAAATGGTGGAGCAGGCAAAACCGCTTCACATGAACTGCGAGTTTTGCGGCGCAAATTACAAAATCAGCCCGGATGAAATCAAGCAGCTTTTTTTACGAATGAACCAGTCGTCCGCGCCGGAGTAATTGAAAACAAAGGGCTCAATGTCCTTGACTGAAAAAGAAAATTCCCGGAATAATGAAGCTCCAGCTTTGAACGGTAATGTATTACCAGTTGTAAAACCCGTGAGGAAAAGGTTTTACAGGAGTGATCCTACCGTAAGCCTTCATTGGTGTTCTAGCCTTCGATGACTATCAGCGTTTGATTAGGATCCGATTCAAAGCTCACTGATTAATACAAATCAAATAATTCGGGCTTCATCGATTTGAATTGCACATATGCCCGGGTTCAAGTGAATCATTACCCGGATTCTGCAAGTTACCTAAACCAATATGCCATTGAACTCACTTTCGGCTGACGCCTTATCGATCTACCGAATTGAAAACTATCCCTCCAGCTTCATGCTGCCCTAAGGTTTTCAGATTGTTCAATTTCATACTGGTTGGTAAATAGAGCGAGCGTTAACAGCCCGCAAAAGGCAGACAGGAAATGGTTGCTGTTGTTTGAAGGGTCCTTGGGGTTTCTACCCACCAAAAAATAAATCATCTTACCAGCCTTTTTAAAAAAGACAGGAAAAGAAATGGATAAACAAAGAGATACCATGTTGGAGGATTGGATTCAGCGTGAGGAACTGGCTGAAAACATGCTCCAAATCGTCGGAAAGCTATATCGTGACCGTGATGTCATTACCATGATCTATGGAAGACCAATCATTAATCTTTCCGTAATTGAAATGATCAAGGCACATCGTTATGTGCGATTGATCGAAGATAAAGAGATCTATGTAAGACAAAGCATCCCCTTAATGCGAGAGGTTGAAAAACTGGATCTGTCATCAGTCCGAATCGATATCGGCATGATGACCACTGATTTTTTAAGGGATGAGCGGAATTTAAGTCCGGAACAATTTGTAAAAGAAAAACTAGCGGACGTTATCGGAAAAGAAGGATCAAAAATCGACGAACCACAGGATGTGGTGTTATATGGATTTGGACGAATCGGTCGCTTACTGGCCAGACTGTTGATTGAAAACACCGGGGGTGGAAATAAATTGCGGCTCAGGGCAGTTGTGGTGAGAAGGAAAAACAATGATACGATCGAACGACGGGCAAGTCTTTTAAGGCTGGATTCGGTTCATGGTCAGTTTAGCGGCTCAATTGTGCTGGATGAAGAGAACGAAGGTATCATCGTCAACGGAAATTTCATCAAGTTTATCTACGCAGATTCTCCTGATGCTATCGATTACGAGCAGCACGGCATTAAAAACGCCATTGTAATTGATAACACCGGTGTCTGGAGGACAGAAGAGGGGCTGGGGCTTCATCTCAAGTCCAAAGGGGCAGCCAAGGTTCTGTTAACTGCCCCGGGCAAGGGAGACATCAAAAATGTGGTTTACGGGGTCAATAGCAACATTATCGAGCCGGAGGACACCATCCTATCGGCAGCCAGCTGTACTACCAATGCAATTGTTCCCGTGCTCAAAGTGGTGAATGACAAGTTTGGTATTGAAAACGGTCATCTGGAAACCATTCATGCCTATACAAATGATCAAAACCTATTGGACAATTTTCACAAAGGGGACAGACGCGGGCGTAGTGGGCCATTGAATATGGTGCTGACAAACACAGGCGCGGCCAATGCTGTTGTAAAAGCTGTTCCTGAACTGGCAGGTAAGCTGACTGCCCATGCGATCAGGGTTCCCACGCCTAACGTATCGATGGCTATGTTAAGCCTGAATTTTAAAACCTCAACAACCAAAGAGGAATTGAATGAGTTTTTGCGTGTGAAAGCCGTTCATTCAGAAATTCAGGATCAGGTGGATTACACCAGTTCTTCCGAGATTGTTTCTACAGACCTGGTAGGTTCCAGATTCGCTTGTGTGGTGGATTCACAAGTGACTATCGTCGAAGATAAACGATGCGTTCTCTACCTGTGGTATGACAACGAATTCGGTTACAGCTGCCAGGTGGTTCGGGTGGTTGAGCAGATGGCTGGTTTGAAAGTAGAAGTTTATCCCAAATAATCCTTAACTCAACCGAGCCCATTTCCCGGGGCTCGGTTTGCAGATTACCTTCCTGCCGGTGTATCAATAAATCTTCGATTCTACGGGATTGTATACCATCAGTGGCATTTTCGGGGTGTTCATTACCAGGTGTACTCTTCCCTACAAGGATATTGCGTATAGCTAATCCGACAGCTATAATTCCGTAGGCATTCCGGGTCCATTGTTTGCTTTTCATAGACATGGTTTCGGGACGTTCTAAAAATCAGCCACACGAGGTTTAGATGCTAAGACTGACTATGACAGTATTCACGCTTATTTTTGTTATCACGGCAACAGATCTGTTTGCCATAGATAAAATGTATACTGATGACAAAGGATTTCGGCACTATACTTGCGGTGCCAACATGCGTGGTGCCAAAATCGCCATCAAGGATATCGGCAAAAATCGCTTCCGAGTGAAATCCAGCGTATACGGAGGAATATTGACACTGGACCCGGACGAAATCGAAAACAAATGGTGTACCGGCTTGCTGGGCGCTGTCCGGGTGCTTTGTGGATATTGTGAAAGACCAACAACAGAAGGAAGAGTGGAAGATAGAAGAAAACAACTAGGATTACATAGTGCAGAATAAGGAATTGATTAAGGAAGTTAAGAACAGGGTTTGTACCCTGATGTTAAACAGACCCGGGAAAAGGAACTCGCTTTCCCCCCAGCTGTTGAATCAGTTAACAACTACACTGGATGAACTGGCAAAAGAAGATGAAGTCCGAGCTGTCGTAATTCGAGGCTCCGGCGACAAGGCATTTTGCGCAGGTTACGATTTAAACCAACTGCCTACTGGTGATGTCGACGATGATAACAGCGAAGGAATCAATCCTTTTGAAATTGCTATGGATAAAGTACTACGTTTTCCTTATCCGGTACTCGCCATGATGAACGGCTATGCCTTTGGCGGAGGATGTGACCTGGCTGTATCTTGTGATATTCGTATTGGTGCCGATGATATTCGCATTGGCATGGTTCCGGCAAAATTGGGTGTGGTTTATTCAGCCACCGGTTTAAAACGATTCATTCGGATTGTCGGGCAGGGTAGAACTCGAGAGCTATTCTTTACAGGCCGTCATTTCTTTGCTCCTTTCCTTAAAGAGATCGGATTTTTAAACTACATGCTGCCAAAAAAAGAGTTGGAATCGTTTACCTACGCAATGGCGGAAGAGATAGCAAACAATTCCCCGCTTTCATTGAAAGGGACAAAAAAAGTGCTGGGAATGATCGATGACGCTGTTCAATTGAGTGAAGCTGAACTAAAAGAAGCAGAGGACATTGCCGCTCAATCGTTTTTGAGTGAGGATCTGAAAGAAGGCCAGGCTGCCTTCTTTGAAAAAAGGCAACCTGAATTCAAGGGGAGATGATTAAAACCTTTTGCCCAAGCCGATTACATTGTCATCCAAAAATCCTATTTTCTTGTAGAATTCAATAACCCCGGTATTGGTGGTGCGAACCTGAATGTTCAGCTTCGGGCAGCCAATCTCTTTAAGCTTGCGTTCTGCCGCTTCCATCATTTTTCTTCCCAGGCCCAGGCGTTGCCTGGAAGGTGAAACAGCCAAGTAGTTGACCCATCCCCTGTGCCCCTCATAACCAACCATAGCTGTGGCAACTATCTCATTTTCGATGGTTCCGATCAGCATTAATTCGGGTTGAAACTCTATTTTTAATCGGATGTCGTTTTGGGGATTGTTTTGAGGCATGACCAGGTTGCAGTCAATCCACAACTGAACGACTGCCGATTCGTCAGATTCACGGTAAGGTCTGATATCCAATAGTTGTATTGTCATTTTTATCCTGCGAAATTAATCCAGTGATTGTTTGCCGGTTAGCTCTTCGATTTCAATTTTTACGACAACGGTTTTATCCAGCATTGTGGGGTTGTATTCCCATGCCTCGTCAGCATATTGATTCATGATGATATCCAGAGCCCCGATTTTGGCTTCCCGGTCTTCAATAATGCCGGCCGTACCGCGACCGATAACACTTTTATATTTCATACTCCAGTTACAAGCCTTGTCTGCTTTAACAATTTCACTATCGACGATCATGGAGAAGCTGACATTGGGGTTTTCCCTTATTAGCTGCAGCTTCTTCCCTTCATCTGCGGAATGAAAATAAAGCACATTATCCCGGTATCCGAAATTGAGTGGGACAACATAGGGGATATCGTTTTTTGACATGGCCAAATAGCAAACATCTGCTTTGGTGATGATGGATTCGATAGTTGATCGTTCCTGAATTTGTTTTTCTTTTCGTCTCATGGACTTCCTTTTATTGTAACGTTTAGGGTTAATCCCCCGGTACTTGATGCACTAACAGTTTTTTTACCAAAATGATAACGCCTGTCTCTATGCGTTGTGTCATTCAGCATTCACAGTCAAGCCGGGTAAAGGTCTGATCCGCCATCCTTAACCGGTTTGCGAAAAACATCTGTTTGGATTCCGGATCATGAGATGCAAGACTCGCCGCATCGAAAAGAATGAGGTGATATTCATCCACTGCTCCAAGCGGGATTGTCTCGGTTTGATTGTATGTTGCTGCAGGAATGCAAATGGAGGATGGACTACCGGATATACTGCACTATAGCCATACGGGTCTTGGCCATAGCGGCAGGTTTAACCTCCATGGTAATCGTTGAATCATATCCTTTGTTATTGAGAATGGTAAATATCTTGGGATAGTCCACAATACCTTCACCCAGGGGTAAGTGAAGATCGTCTTCGACGGTGGTGCCGCCCAGGTTGTCATGTACGTGCAAATGCTCAATTTTGTCAAAAACGTGTTCCATAAATCCAAAGCTGGTGTTTTCCTTGCTAAGAAGTTGTCCGTGCCCAATATCCATGGTCATTCTAAGTTCGGGTATCTTCTCAAAGTAATAGCTAAAGCTCTCTTGCCTCGCAGTCAGGTTTTCAAGGCATAATACCACTCCGTTTTCGGCCGCATGGTTAACAAGTTCCGCCAGCATCTTGATCTTTTCATCAATGATCTCTTGTTTTGCCCATCGTTTATCCATCCAAAAGTGAATAGTCCCTTTTCTTATGCCCAGCTTGCGAGAAAAGTCGATTAGTTTTTTAACTTTTGGAACAAACACTTCTTTCAGGTTTTTAAGGTCCGAGGGATTGCCTTCGTTGGGATAGTGGGCAAGGTAATACAGCTTGTACTGCTCTTTGATTTCCAACAGCCGGTCTAGATCACTTCCGATTGTATGGGGATCATCCAGGTTGATTTCAGCAAAAGGGTAACCCAGTTTCCCAACCTGTCTAATCTCCTCCAAACTGTGTGCCCTTCCCCCGATGGTAACCATCCGCGTGTCTCCGATTATGGGTCCTGGATAAATGGATCAAAGCGACAATTATGGGTGATGCGATCGATCGCCGAACCACTTTCGCTTCGATTATAGAAAGAAAATCCACATTCGTCACACGCTTATTCGGCTCTTTTAATCATGTCCGGATCAGGAATCAGCAATTCTGTCATAATAAGACCAATCACGGAAAACACGGAAAAGAGAAACATTCGCCAAAAACCGGCTGTGACGATGGAAATTATGTCATTGGGAATAGCCGGAATGAAAAGAGCAGCAGAGCTTACAGCCACGGCGGTTGTAACTGAGAAAAACACTGTTCCTTTTATTCTTCCCCAAAGAGTTAACCCTCCTCCGAACAAGGTGATAAAACTGCCGGTGAAAAACGGGATTAAAAAAACAGCCCACCACACCTCCCATAATCCGGGGATGGTTCCTGTTTGTTGAATGATTACATGCTCAATACCCAAAAATGAAATACTGGCCCCGAACGTCGCCAACAGAATATGCCAGTACCGGGCAGCTTGCATTTTTCTCCTTTCCAGTCGTGTTCTGATTCTCCTGGCGATGGTCAGCGGCCAATTATAAAACAGGCAGAATACCCACCTTTCCAGCAGCGCACCACTTTCACCAAAGACGGGAACAATATGGACCGCATCAGTGGCCCAATGGCCGGCCATAAACCTTGCCAATACAGGGTAGCGATAAGTCATCTGAATGGGAAAGGCCAGGTAGCCTATATATTTAAAAAACCCGAGAAACACGGCAATATTGTAATCTTTGAAATTTTTTTCCTTGATGACGAGGTAGAGAACATAAAACCCCCTTACCAGTGATCCGGGGGATACAGGTACAACCTGAAAAAGGGCTACGATTCCTATGCCTATGCCCCAGGCTTGAGAACGGCTGAGTTCCGGATGCGTATAAACATAGATTAAGGCAACCGTTATTGATACAATCTGTGTGATTGGAGCTGTGCAAATGTGAACAGCAAGGCTTTTCAGGTATTTTTGAATGAATGGTTCATTGATTTGAGAGAGAATAATATCCCTGTCTTTTTGAGAGATGATCTTTTTCCTTTCGCCATCGGCGACCATCTCTCTTAACCATTCTTCACGCAAATCGGCATTGAAATACAAACGAATCGGTCTGATCAAATAATAACTCAAGCGTTCCTTTAAAAAGGAGAAGTCGGTCAACGCTTTGTGAACACCAACCGGAAGTATGGCAAGAGGTAACTGAAAATAATACCTCAAAGGGGATCGGCTGATACGAAGCACCTTGGGATCACTGATTCTGCCTTCTCTCACCCAGCCGATAAGATTTTCCGCAACTTTCCCTTTCAGGGCGCGCCAGAAATAGCGGGGGTTTAGTAGGGCAGAAAGATAATGCTTTCTCCAATCCGGATTTGCCCATAATTTTCTGATGAATCGTCCAATAAAAGGAAACAGTCCAAGTAAGCAGAATAACAAGGTTAACATCACAGAATTAGATAAACTCTGCTGTCGTTTTTCGTCGATCAAATTTTGAGTGCGCCAGCCGGTGACAGCACTCTTTAGCATGGTGGACCAAAGTTTTTTGCTGTAAAGCAGCCTGACATGGTTGTGGGTAATGTCGGGAATGGAATTTCTATAGATCTCTTCCGTTTTTTTTAACTCAGCAAGCAAGGGGAGCAAATCGATAAAATACTCCTTCCGGTTTTCGACATAGCTTTCCAGGGTTTTTAGATTTCCCCTGTCAAGTTGAACCAGGCTGCCGCGCATCAGTCCCTGCCCGATTAGCTTAAAATCCCCGGGACTCATGGGGAGAAAGGGTAGCAGGGTTAATCCGGCCCTGAAATCAACCGCGATCAAACCGGATTCGGGATCATCTTCGGTGTCAAGTCGTTTCAAACAGTTGGGCTGGCTTTTGGCGGTGGACCATTCATATTGTCTGGCAAGCTCATGAGCTCCAATTTCATGCAACATGTCTACGAACTCGTGCATAAACTTGTTTTTTGCCCGGTATTCAGGCGATCCCAGTCGCTCTTGGCATACTTCCTTGTCTTTACTCCAGCCGGACAAGATATCCAGGTACTCATCCACTTCAAGTCTCCAGGTTCTTCCCTCGACCCAATCGCTTAGTTCACCGCAACTTCCAAGATTCTGATCTATCAGCGTGGCATGGATATCGTTCACAACGTTTTCATCGCCAAATCTTAACGATGCCGCCCTGCGAATAAATTTTTGCCAGATAGCTCCGGATCGGGCGGCAGAAGGATTCACCTGTAATTGAAAAGGTGCCTGAAAACCAATGGCGTACAAAACGTTTCTAAACACCCGCGAAACTCCTGAAGATGGAACCAGAATCTTTAACGCATAAATGCCGCCTGCTTTCAGTCCTTCTGCTTCACCGTCTTCGATTTCCAGTATTTCTACTTTATAGACCTGTCCTGCGAAACCTCCTCCAACGAACTCTTTTATCGTCAGCGATACAGTTGCCGCTATCCCATTCTCCAGTGGTAAAACCCGGTAGGTGAGATGATCACCGGTATCGTATCGGTCCACCTTCATCGGGCGATGAAGATGGCATTCCTGGTGCCTTTTTTCCAAAATCTTACAAATATCAACAGAATAATCAGTAGTCATTGGATTAAGGTACATCACTGCCGGACACTCTAAGGTCGACCTTCCTTTTATCGGCAATTTCAAAAAGACGCTTAATAATTTGCTCCGATTCCGGTTTAAAGTAGGATAAGGTCATGGTGGCGCAATGATAACCAAATTTTATGGTTTCAGGGTCCGCATTGTCGTTAAGGTAAGCATTTTCTTCGGCCATTTCAGCTGTTCTAAGCAAAATTCTCGCTTCCGCGGGATTATTCGCGTTTTGCTTGATTGTTGATCGTACGATTTGTCTGCCATAAAGAAATAACGCCAGGATTTGTTTCGGAACAGTCGGTGAACCAATGACCTTGGAAATTCGAAGTTGTATATAAGCACTATCGATATTGACGTTGGCGACCATTATCTTGCTTTGGTGGTCGTTCGGCAAAGCATCGCACAAGCGACTGGCAATGGGTTGGAATATAGGAATTTGGGAAAGAACGTTTAAATAGATCCGCACCAGGAAACGATTTAATTTGACAGTACCAGGTCCGATTTTTTCATTTTCAGCTCCCGGTTTGGCATTAAAGGTTTTTGACACTGCCAGGCCGGTCATGGAAACAAAGGGATAACCGAAGCCATTTAACTTTAGGGTAACGTTGTTAATGGTCTTTTTAAGTTTGGTTTGTCCAAGCAGCACATTCAATAGTTTCAGATCCCGATTCAAGGAATTGACCCGGATTGAGTTTTGAGAACGATGTTCTTCTTTAAGTTTTCTGGATCGTTCGAGAAACAGTCTCTTAAGTGCTTCCAGGTAGAGGAAATAAATATCGATGAGGATATCGATACCAAAGGTGGTGAGATATCTGTTAGCAACCAATTGTCCGGTTTCCTTCAAGGCTGCTCCAAGAGAAGAGACGCGTTCGTCAACGGAACGATGAGGCAGGCAACCATCACGACTGGTGAGGATTGCGTCCATCATCTTCAGATTATCATCGGTGGGGTATTTCTTTTTGAGTTTTTCAATTTCTATTCGCAGTCCGATCTGGTTTTTATCCGATTCTTTTTTACCTTCTTTGGCTTTTTTACTAAGGCTTTTTCGCTTCTCCTCCAGCAGTTCTTTTTTCGATTTTGGTGCTGAAGATCCTTCGGGAGCGACTTCTCCATCATCAGGTATGGCCGCTGAGGAGCTGAATTTGCTGTCTTTTAGATCGCCTACTTTTTTTCGCAAGCGGACAATCTCCGGGCGTTCCATTTCTTTGACACGGGAACTGCCGAATATCCCTCTGACGCTGCTTCCGACTTTACCCAAAAAGCCGCCGGCGGACGAACCAGGGCCTTTGGCAGCATCTCCGCTGATAGTTAAAAAACGCCTGTTGTAGGGTATCAGTTCGTCTATCGGATCTAGTTCTTCCGAAACATACCCGGAATTGGAACGACCTGGTTTTTGCACTTTTATTCTTTTTGATCCGGCCACAATGCTTTCATGGAAATAGCGGTTTTCAAGAGAGAAAGGGTTGCTTCCGCTTTAAATCAAACAAATGTTCAAGATGGTTGTCCTACAGTGTTTGTTATTCCTGCTCAGCCATCTGTTGATCTGTGATCAGCGTAGTACAACAGGGGTTTTTCAAGCTGATTGCAAAGATCTGTTATCCATTAATAGCAATTTTTTTGGTAAATTTCTGCAAATACAGAATTATTTATGCAAAAAAGTTAATTCTACCGGGCATTGCCAGTCGTTGCTATTCGCAATACCTTGGCACCTCTTATTTTTCTGGTCTTTAATTCAAGCAGAGCCAGGTTGGCGTCTTCCAAATGGAACTCCTGGATTTCCGGTCGGATAGGGATGGATGCAGCCAGATCCAGAAACTCGACGATGTCCTGTCGGGTTACATTGGCGACACTTTTTATCTCTTTTTCCTGCCAGAGGTGAGATTCGTATTCAAAAGCTTCCAGATAGCTTCGATCCCTGTTTTCCTTGCGAATGGCGTTAATTACAAGTCGGCCCCCGGGTTTAAGATAGGTCATGGAACGTTCAATCGGTTTCCAGGCCGGGGTAGTATCGATTATCGCATTTAACAAAACCGGAGGTTTTTGATCAATATTTCCGGCCCATGTAGCACCCAGTTCCAAAGCAAACTCTCTTTCCGGTTTGCTTCTGGCAAACACATACACTTCCGATTCTGGGAGTATATGTTTAACCATTTTTAGCACCAAATGCGCCGAGGCGCCAAATCCCATTAAACCCAGGATTTGACCGTTTTTCATATCCGTTAGTTTTATGGATCGATATCCTATGGCTCCGGCGCAAAGCAATGGGGCTGCTTCGGTATCAGAAATGGAGGATGGAACTGGAACGGCAAATTGCTCCGGAACACTCATGTATTCTGCATAACCACCATTAAAATCCCTGCCGGTAGCCTGAAATTGGGAACAAAGGTTTTCGTTACCGGCCAGGCAAAACTCACAAATACCGCACGCCGAATAAATCCAACCGACACCTACACGATCCCCAATATTATGAAGGTTGGCCTTATCGCCTCGCTTTACCACTTCTCCTACAACTTGATGACCTAACACCACCGGCAAAGATGGCGGGGGAGTACGGCCTTCAATTTCGTCCAGTTCGGTGTGGCAAACACCGCAGGTCAGTACTTTTAACAGCACTTCCGATTTCCCGGGTTCAGGTTTAGGTATCTCTGCCGACTGCAGCGGCTCTGTATTCAATCCCAAGTCAGTTATTTCATTTAAGATCATCGCTTTCATGGAGCGTCCCGCTTTTAGGATGGTTGTCTGCAACATGTAATTTTGATTTTTCAACAGTGATCATGCCTTTGGATATCATAGTGTCAGATTTCGGTAAAAGGTCATGAATGCTTTCCCCATAATCCGGGCATGGAGGCGCTTGCCTTTGTAGTTTTGCGACATGACTAGATCGATTTGGCCAAGTGAAGTCCCAATAAGCAGAGAGTAATACAAATGATGGCACTGCCAAGAATATTGGCTGAAGCCCGTACAATATCTCCTTCCTGCAAAAGAGCAAGGGACTCATAGCTGAAGGTTGAAAACGTGGTGAATGCCCCCAGGAATCCAACCAGAATTCCAATTCTGATGGTTTCTTCCACAATCACATGCTCGATCAGAAAACGAGATAAAAAACCCAGTAAAAAAGAGCCTAAGGCATTTACCACCAATGTACCAAAAGGAAAGGGAGAATTCAGCCATAAAGATAGTTTACCGGCTACCAGGTAACGCGAAACGGCACCGAAAAACCCACCAACCCCGATAGCAAAAACAAGTGAAAACGACATCAATCCGATAAGTTGATAAAGATTGTTGGATGTAGAACCTATTTCCCGGGAAACCGGGTGGTTGCAAAGCTTTTTATTCCCTGAAAGCCTATCCAAATGCTGAGAAAAGGTCAAAAAAGGCCAGAAAAGCAGGATAAAGCGGAAGGAGGCACCGGGCACTAAGCCCGGTAAATAGATGTTTATGCAGAAAATGCTTTTGATGCATTCAGGTCAAGAGTGCAGAAATAATCGTCCAAGGTTTCTGCCCGGCGGATTTCAAGAACCGAATTGTCGGTTCTGAGTAACAGTTCCGCTGATCTGAGTTTTCCGTTGTAGTTGAAGCCCATAGCGTGGCCGTGGGCTCCGGCGTCATGAATGACCAGAATATCGCCGATATCTATTTTCGGGAGATTGCGGTTTACCGCAAACTTATCGTTGTTCTCGCAGAGACTGCCCGTTACGTCGTAAACATGATCCAAAGGAGCATCTTCTTTTCCCGTCACAGTGATATGGTGGTATGCATTGTATAACCCCGGTCTCATTAAATTTGCCATGCAGGCATCCAGTCCCACGTAGTTTCTGTAGATCTCTTTTTTATGCAGTACTTCGGACACCAGGTATCCGTATGGTCCGGTGACCATCCTTCCGCATTCCATAAAAATCTTCAGCGGATGCAGCTGATTGGAAACGATCTTTTCGTCGTAAAGCTTTTTAATTCCGTTGCTGACAAGATCTAAATCGACAGCTGATTGTTCCGGTTTGTAGGGGATACCGATTCCGCCGCTAAGGTTGACGAACTCAAGCCTGATATCGATTTGCTCCTTCAGCTCGATGGCTAATTCAAACAGCATATTGGCAGTGTCCACGAAGAATTGTGGATTTAACTCATTGGAAGCAACAAAGGTGTGAATACCGAAGCGTTTGGCTCCCATATCGCGGACCTTTTTAAATCCTTCAAAGATCTGCTCCCTCGTGAATCCATATTTGGATTCTTCCGGATCTCCGATTATAAAATTTCCCTTCCTCAACTTACCCGGGTTATAGCGAAAAGAGATCAGCTCCGGGATTCCGGCATGCTTTTCCAGAAAATCGATATGACTGATATCATCCAGGTTGATGGTAGCGCCCAGTTCCTTTGCTTTAACGAACTCTTCTGCAGGAGTGTCGTTGGAAGAAAACATGATCTCTTCACCAACAATACCGCATTGCTCGGATAGGATGAGTTCTGAAAGGGAACTGCAGTCCGTACCGAAACCTTCCTTGTACAAGATTTTTAATAAGAATGGATTTGGAGCGGCTTTAACGGCAAAATATTCTTTAAAACCTTCGTTCCAGGAAAAAGCCTTGTTCAGATATCGGGCGTTTTCCACGATCGCTTTTTCATCATAGATGTGAAAAGGAGTTGGGTGCTTTTTAATGATTTCCGTAAGTTGTGTCTCACTAAATGGTAAGTTCTTAACTGCCATGTTTCTTCCTGACTAATTATCTTTGGATTGTTTATAAAAATGTTGAGGAGAGTCTGCTTGTCTGATCAAAGCGGGATCAGTTAAAGTCTGCAGCTCGCACTTCTGCACAAAATTGTTTGACCTTGAGTTCATCAAGGCTGCCTTCTGTTCTGGTTCCGGAACAGACGTCTACTCCGAAAGGTTTTACCACCTGTACGGCTTCATAAATGTTCTTGGGATTCAAACCGCCTGCAAGGATAACAGGAAGCGAAACGGCTTCTACAATTTGTCTGCTGGTCAACCAGTCATGAGTACGGCCTGTTCCGCCCAGCTCTTTGGTTTCTGCCGTGGGATTACCTGAATCCAGCAACAAAGCATCTACCTGGTTTTCAAGAGATTTTGCCTCCAGGATCGATTTTTTTCCACTGACATGAATTACCTGAACGATCTTGATACCGGGAAGCGCCTGCCTTAAATCAGCATGGGTGCCTTCGACCAAAACATCGCACAATTGAATGGTATTGGTGTGGCATCGCTTTTGTTGCTCAATAATGGATGAGACGTCCTGTTTACTGGTCAACAAGAACGATGAAACTCCCGGTGGAATTTGTCTGGAGATTTCCGCAATAAGTGATTCCTCAATCATACCCGGCCCGCTTGGCATTTCCGAGACCAATCCCAAAGCTGAAGCACCGGCTTTAATAGCTTGTTCCGCTTCCGATAAACTGGCAATACAACAAATTTTAATACGAGTAACACCCATTTTGTCCTTAATAGTTAAAATCCGATTTTTCAGAATCCACTAGGATATTATGAACGAAAAAATTAACATTCGGTAAAAAAAACTGTCAACCCGGTGATTTTTAAGAGGTTGCGTAAGGCGGGTGATTCCCGGCCTTGCCATAAGCTGATGGGAGATCGGATAGAATCTGTTCCCGGATGGTCTGCTGAATCAGAAATCTTGCGTAGGGAGGGTAAAGACGCTTATACTGCCATTCGATTGTATTTTATCTGGTAACCGGTCAGATTGTCATAAAAGACATCCACAGAACTGATAACCTCGGGGTGGAAAGACAAAATTGTATCCTTGTCTTTGTTGTCTATGGTCCAATCATTGATCTTGCAATGCTTAAGCAGGTCCAGAATGTCTTGAATCATGTAAGGTGGCAAATGGTTAAAATGCAACACATGGTTATCGCTCTTTAGTGTTGAAGAGATCTGTGATTTTTCTTCTTGACCCTGAGTAGAACCCAGCAATGAATTAACAACGTCAGAAGTGGTTTTTGCCGTTGAAGCTCCCATATCCAAACCTTGTTCATCGAATATTGATTAAACCAAGCGGCAACAATCAGACTGTTACCGGATTCTCAAAGCGGTTTTTAAAGGCCCCGCATAGCTCGGAAATATCAGCAAGTTGAATGCCACCTGTTTGTTCGCAAGCTTTTAATTTTGTGAAAACAAAAGGTTGAAGCAGGGCCAGGGGTGGAAATTCCGAAGATTACTATGAGATATTTCTCGGGCTTGAGAAATATCTCAGTGAGTCAATTTTTAACGGCAACTCCCAATATAGCGCCGTTTACATAGGAAGAGGCCTTCGAAGCCAGGAACAGTCCACAGGTGCAATGCAAAGGGTATATATGGTCTGGTTGTGATTATCAAGAGCTATGTTAGCGGGAGGAGCTGTTTGTGGAAGGGTTGAACCCGGTCATTTAATAATTGACGGGGAGTTCGAAGAGAAAGGTGGAACCACCGTGTTGATTGTTTTCTGCCCAGATTCTCCCCTTGTGGTCGGTAATAATCTGTTTGGAGATGGATAGACCAAGACCGGTGCCCCTGATTTTCGATGATGAGGTTTTACTGCTTTGCGTGAACTTTTCGAAGATAGTTTCCAGTTCATCCCCGGGGATACCGACGCCGGAATCCGTTATTGAAACCAGAAACATCTTCCCCTGGTTCGATAAGGAGATCTTAATTCCGGATTTTGAATCTGAAAACTTGATTGCATTAGAGAGCAAATTCGTGACAACCTGTCTGATCTTTTCTTTATCCATCATTAAAGAATCGGTAAGACCCGTGTTATTAAACTCAAGGGTTATTTCCTTTTCCTCGGCCAACCCGCGAAATTCTTCAATCACGTCCTGTACAGTTTGCGAAAGCGAGTTTAGTTCAAAGGCATAGACCATCTTTCCCGTTTGTAATTTCGATAGATCAAGCAGGTCATTGATCAGATCGACCAGTCTGCTGCCGCTGGTTTGTATCTCGGTCAGGTAGCGCTTCATCAGATCGGAAGTGAGCTTTTCTGCCTTGTTGATGCCAATCTTTGCATAACCAAGAATGGCATGGACGGGTGTCCGGATCTCATGACTGATATCGGCAATGAAATCGCTTTTCGCCTGATTGGCCTCCTCGGCAATCTCTTTCGCTTCGATCAGTTGTTTTTCCATTTCAATACGCCCTGTGATGTCCCTGCCCACGGCTTGATATTCAATGAGTTGCTTGTTTGAATCCAACAGGATACGAATTGTCCACTGAACCCAATGGGTTTCTTCAGATACATGAATGGGCATCTCAACCGTTAAGGATTGCCGATCTGAGTTCAGGGCTGCAATTTGAGCTTCAATTTCGGATTGTTCTTCAACAGGAATCAATGACAATAAACTGGTCCCGGTTAATTCGCTGTATTGTTTATAGAAATACCTGCAAAATGCCTCGTTAACAAAGGTCAGTTGATAAAAGGAACCAAAACGACAGATCAGCTCGGTCTGATCCTCAACAATGCCCCTGTAATTCTCTTTTTCTATCTCAAGATCCTTGGTTCTTTCGGATAACAGTCTTTCCAGCTCAAGTTGGCGATATCTCAGGGCCCGGGTTCTCAGGTAATAAGTTAGAGTTAAAGCTATCAATGCTCCGGCAACCAACAATACATAAAACCAGGTTGTCTGGTAAAAAAAGGGTTGTTGTGTAAACGCGGCATACTGACCCGATTCACTCCAAACCATATCGTTGTTTGCTGCCCGAATTCGAAAGGCGTAATCGCCCGGGGGAAGTGATGTGTAGGATGCCTCTCTAACGGTGGAAGGTTCGGACCAGGTGTCTTCAAATCCTTTCAACATATATTGAAATACCACTTTTTCCGGGTTCACATAGCTTAATGCCGTGAACTTAAAAACGATTCTCTTATTCTGCGGAGCAAGGAGATTAAGCTGGTTGGTGTCTATGATATGGTCGTCAACTTGGATTCGATCAAGGTAGATCGGAGGGGGATTCGGATTGAGCGGAATATCTCCCGGTGCAATAATAGCAATACCATCCATGGTTGGCAGGATCAGGTCGCCTTTTTTTGATTTTACTCCCCAGGATGTCGGCGTGGTCGATGCCCTTAGCCCATCGCTTGTGTCATAAAGCGTAGTTGAAAGGTTCGAAAGCTTCCCGTCTGTGTATTGATTCAAGTCTTCCAAGGAAGTACTGAACACGCCAATATTGGCCATCATCCATAAGTGGTTGCGATCATCCTCAATAGCCTGGAAAATGGAATCACTTTTTAAACCGTGTTTGACTGTGAAATTAAAAAATGTCCCGTTTTTATAGCGGCTAAGTCCTCCATTGGTAGTTATCCACAATGTTTTTTGGGAGTCTTCAAATATCTTGAATACAATATTTGCTGCCAAACCATCATCGGCTGTAAGGAAAGTAAAGCGTTCATTTTCCAAATAAGCGATGCCGCCTCCATCGGTGCCGATCCATAGTTTTCCCCCTGAATCCTCAAAAATTGTCATAATATAATCGTTTACCAGACCCGTTGTTCTGGTAAAGGTGGTTACTCCTTTGGAGTTAATCTTGTTGAGTCCTTTGGACGTTCCGATCCAAAGATTACCTTTGCTGTCTTTCAAACTCACTCGGCATCGATTGCTGGTTAATCCTTGAATGGTTGAATAGGTCTTGAAACGTCCGTTGTTCAATTCGACCACGCCAAGATTGCTGTATGTGCTGAGCCAAATAGTTCCATTTTTATCCAAGTTGATTTGACGAATACGAACATCAGAAAAATAATCCGTTGTTTTGTTTCGAATAAACTGTCCGTTCCTAAAAATGCTTAATCCCGAATCCGTACCGATCCATAGAGTTCCGTTATCTTCTTCCGCAACAGAGTTTACTTTTTTATGAACCATTCCTTCCGGTGTGGAATAGGTCAAAAACTTTCCGTCACTAAGCTTTGCAAGGCCGCCCCTGGCTGTGGTGATCCACAGGTTTCCTTCCGTGTCTTCCGCAAGCGAGGTGATGAGATTGTTGTTTAATCCTGCTGCTTCGTTGTATAAGGAAAAAGTATCGGAATAAAAGCGATATAGTCCTGAATCCGTTCCAATCCAAAGACTGCCGTATCTTCCCAGCCACATATCATTAATCGATTTGGCAGAAACTCCGGCGGAAGAGTCAATTCGCTCAAGTATCCCGTTTTTATAAGTAAATAACCCGTGATCCTTGGTGCCCAGCCACAATGTGCCGTTTCTATCTTCAATCATGCTGAGCAGCACGTAATCGGACATACCACTAAAGGATTCCGGGATTGAAAGCTGGTTTTCCTGCCACTGGTAGATACCGCCTTCTCCGGGACCTATCCAGATTGTCCCTTTGCTGTCCTGAAAGACCATTTCGATCATGCTGTTGTTGAAACGATCCAGGGTTTCGAATCGATTTGATTTCGCATCCAGCCTGGCCAGTCCACTGGTGGTTCCAACCCATAGAGCACCATCGCCGGCCATAAAGATTTTCCTTATGGAATTATCCGGCAATCCGTCTTTAACGGTAAACATGGTGAACTGCCCATTGGCATATTTTGCCAACCCTTCGCCGTTAGTACCAATCCAAAGGTTGTCCTGTGCGTCACGATAAAGAATACGAGCGGATGTGCTTTCAAAGTCCCGGTGGGTATATTTTGAAAAAACCTTGAATTCCACCCCGTCAAAACGGATCAATCCTTCATAGGAGCCAATCCAGATAAAACCGTCCGCATCTTGAACGAGATCCATTAAGTCATCTGAAGGCAAACCCTCGTTGGTGGTCCAGACCGTTTGCATGTATTGGGTCATGGAACGCTCCGGATTGAGTGCGTGGGATTCCGTTGACCCGAGCAAGATAGTTACTAATGTGAAACATATAAAAACTGTATTTTTGTTCATCTGACCGGTGATCACAGCAAATGGTTGGTTGATGTTGAATCGGGATTGGAAAAAAATCACCCGGGTTTAGACGGTATTTTTTGGCTCAATCCTAACACAAATCCGGAATGAAAATAAAGAAACACTTATTCGCAAGGGACTGATTGTTTGAGTAAATTGATTAGAGGCAACCTACCGGGTCCTGCTGACCGGCACCCTGGCGATGTCCGTTTAAATCTTGGGAACCTTCCCGCTTTGAAGGAACCAATCATTTAGTTCCTAACTGAATTTTTTTTAAATGTAAAATTACGATTGAAAAGCAGCGGATTGTCGAAATGTTCCCGTCCCACCATTTTAATTGGGTGATTGCCACGCTGTCTCATATACCCCACTTTTGGGATTCCCATTGAGAAAAAGATATAAGGTTCAATTCGATAAGAACCCTTCATTATCCCTTCGTTGTCAAACAGGTTGATTGTTTGGTTATGATCGGTCGGTAAGGCCTCCAGGTTTTTATACGGGATCAATTGGTAGGTTACCTTGTGTGCAGGTACAGTCGATGAAGAAATATGCTCGACCTGGTGCCATCCGCTGTTTACACGAAACAGTAAAGGTGAGTTGGTATCAAAATCAGGAAGCCATTTTGGTACCAAGGGATCTAATTCAAAATCCGGCTTCTTGACTGACTCAACAAATTCCGCATTTGGAACAAAAAAATGATAACACCCGCAATTGTTCATGATATCAAGCATAATCGGATTCCCGGTCCGGTCTAAGGAATAGCGAATAGTCAAACCGTCAAATGTTCCTTCTTCAAACCACGGTGCCAGTTTTCCTTCACGTTCTGTGTACCAAAATGAATAATTGATCTGAATAACGGGTTGATCACGGATCAATCCGTAAGACAGGTAATAATAAACGGATGCGGATTCCGTGTTTATCAGCGCTTGGCTTCCCTTCCATTCAAATGTACCGATCCTGTCATAATCGCCGGCTGTGTCCTGCAGTATCACCGGAGCGAAGGCCCGGGCGATGAGTGTGACATCCTGATCTGAAAGCATGGGAAGTCCAAATGAATCAACATCAGCCGTTTCCAGGATATTGGAGACGTTGACATGATTATTGGGAAGTGCCGAATTATAGCTGATCAATTCACCCTGGTTTTCAAAGGCATCCAATGGGCGTTGATGCCAATCCCTGATTTTATCGAACGCACGATCGGAAAAGTAAACCACGGGTAAGTATGCAAGGGGGTATAGTCCGAAGGTTCTCATGGCAGTGGAATAATCATCGGCCACTGACACGGACTCTATAAGCGCATCTACATAGTATTGCTGTTGTTTATCGTGTTCATACAGGATTTCGGAATATCGCCTGTAAAAGTCATGTACGGTACGATGAACAGGTGGTCCGGGTAGCTTGGTGTTTTCCAGAAGCCGCTTAATTTCCTCTGAAGACAGTGCGTTAATTTCGGAGCTGCGAACCTCAAAGTCCCTTTCCCGCAAGTATTCAACCCAGTTAGTGCGCCTGGGTTCTGATGTCAGATGGTTTTTTAGCTCGGCAAGAAATCGATCCGTTTTTAAATAGGGGAACCCGGGCACTTTTTCAAAAGCGACATTTTCTTTGGAACCGGATTTCACGATTTTATCCAGTTCATTGAAAAAAGCGAGGGCCTGCTCCGGTCGATCTGCATTATTCAGGTAAACCTGCCTGATCGAGGGGGAACAGCCTTGAATAGCGACTAGTGTAGCCACTAAGACAATTGCAAAGCGTAATGAGGACATGATTCATTTTTCCCGATCGGTTTGGAATATTGAATTTAATAATAATATTCAGGATAAACGGTTTGAGTTTTAATTGCTAACAGACTCATCTTTCAATAGAACGGACCCTAGTGTCGTGTCAACGGAAGACTGACGCTTCGAATCCGCTGAAAGCAGGTTCTTGTTGTGAGCCTTGTTATTCAGCGTAACAAAGGTCATGTCTCCTGATTTCAGCGCAATGCAACTTTATTTGTCGAACGGACACTAATATGCCTGCCGTTTTCAAAAGGCAAGGGGTATTCCGCTTCTGTTTACGGGGCGTTTACTCTTGGGGGGAATCTGTAAACTCTCTCTTTTCTCTGTCTTCAGCCAGATAGAGAGAGACTCCGGCATCAGCAATAGCCTGACTGTATTCTTTTGGGGGTTTGGAATCGGTGAAAATGGCATCGATATCACTCAACTCTCCCAATCGAACCATGGCGTTTCTTCCAAATTTCGAACTGTCCGTGATTAGAAATATTCGACGGGAATTGGCAATAATCGTTTTGGCGACCCTGACTTCATGGTAGTCAAAATCCAGTAGGGAGCCATCGGAGTCGATACCACTTACACCAATAATACCGATGTCAACCTTGAACTGTTTGATGAACTCAACCGTTGCTTCGCCAGTGATTCCAAAGTCTTTGCTCCTTACCATTCCTCCGGCAATGATCACTTCAAAATTCTCGTTGATGCCTAATATCGAGGCTACGTTCAGGTTATTGGTAATGACTTTGAGACCTTTGCGCTTTTTTGCCAACGCTCTTGCCACTTCCTCCGTGGTTGTTCCGATATTGATGAATACCGAAGCGTCATCCGGGATGAAATCGGCGGTAAATTCGGCAATGCGAACTTTTTCCTCAAAATAAAGGGATTTTCTGGTTTGATAGGCTATGTTTCGAACGCTCGATGATACGCTGGCACCACCATGGAAGCGTTTTAACAAGCCTTGCGCACTTAGTTTATTGATGTCCCTGCGAATGGTTTGCGGGGTGACTTCGAATTTAACGGCCAGTTCCTCAATGGAAACAAACCCACTTTCGGAAACCAGTTCAATGATACGTTGATGTCGAGCGGGCATTAGATCTTCGGATTCGGTCATGATTTTATAGTCGGTTGCTATCGGTAATAAGGTTGTGGTTAAACTTGGAGCGCTTCTGTTGAACCTTTTAGCACTGTCTTACCAGTCATTCAAGATCAAAAACGCACATTTTTTTTCGGGAATGAAACGTTTTCGATCGCAGAAGCGTTTTCATTACCAAAAAAGGCTTTCCGGGATACTCGGAACCTCATTTGCTGAAATCAACCCGAGAGCTCCAAATCGCAAACAACCGGGAAAGAGATTCATAATGAAGGTTTGCAGAACTGGGCGGACTGATTTAAAATAGAGTAGAATGGATTGAAATTATTGATGATTACATTTTTGCAGGTCTTTTTTACTACTTAATCAAAGGGCGTATCAATGGGAATCGCTGGAGATATTATTGTAATTGTTGTGGCCGGTCTTATTGGGGCCGTAGTTGCCGAAAAACTGAAGCAACCTCTTGTTGTAGGGTATCTGTTGGCAGGTATGTTGCTCAGTCCCTTGTCTGGTCTACTGGGAGTATCCGACGTTCACGAGATAGAAAAACTGGCTGAAATAGGTGTGGCCCTCCTGCTGTTTGCCCTGGGCCTGGAGTTTTCTTTCGGAGAATTAAAGCCTGTTTGGAAAATTGCCCTAATTGGAACACCTATTCAGATTATGTTGACGATGATTTATGGCTACGGTATCGGATTTTGGCTTGATTGGGGTGTTGTTTCTTCATTATGGTTTGGAGCCTTGATCTCTTTTTCCAGTACCATGGTGATCTTGAAAACGCTGATGAATCAAGGCTGGATGGGAACTCTTTCCAGTCGTGTCATGATTGGGATGCTAATAGTGCAAGACCTGGCCATTGTTCCTTTTTTAATCATCATGCCACAACTTCAGGATCCGGCAGCCGGGTTACCGGTTTTAGGTATGGCGGCAGTTAAATCTGTCGTGTTTTTGGGAACCATGATTTTTCTTGGCGCAAAACTGTTGCCAAAGCTGCTGGGATACATAGCCCAGAGAGAATCCCGGGAGTTGTTTCTGATGACAATCACAGCCATTGGATTGGGGATTGGATATATAACCTACCTGGTTGGGCTGTCATTTGCTTTTGGGGCTTTTGTCGCCGGAATGGTCATCAGTGAATCGGAATACAGCCACAAAGCACTTAGCGACATTGTTTCGTTAAGGGATGTCTTTGGATTACTGTTTTTTACTTCCGTCGGCATGCTCTTGGACACGGATTTTGTGGTTGCAAACTGGGTCCAGATTTTGGTGGTCCTGGTGATTGTAGGAATTGGCAAGGGATTGATTTTCGCAATTTTGACCGGTGTTTTCGGATACGGCAACATTGTGCCGCTTGCCGTGGGGCTTGGGTTGTTCCAGGTTGGGGAATTCTCTTTTGTGCTGGCTCAACTGGGAATGCAGACCAATTCTATCAATCCGGAAGTTTATTCGTTTGTCCTTTCCATTGCGATAATCAGCATGGTGTTGACGCCACCTGTTTCGGCGCTTGCAGCTCCATTATACACCATCAAAAAAAGACTGTTGCGACATGACTCACTGCAAACCGTCAATATTCCGGCAACCGGATTGAAGGACCATGTCGTGATTGCAGGTGGGGGAAGAGTCGGTCAACAAGTCGCACGAATGCTGACCTTACTGGAGGTTAACTTCGTGATTGTAGAGTTCACCTATCGACGTTTTGAACAGTGCAAGCAGGCAGGATTTCCGGTTGTTTTTGGAGATATCTGCGGGGAAATTGTGTTTGAAGAAGTGTCTTTGGAGTCAGCGAACCTGTTGTTGTTATCTATCCCTTTCATATCCGTCACCAACCCGGCAATAACCAAGGTGAAACAGTTAAATCCAAAGCTGGATATCGTAGCCATCGCTGAAGGACCGGATCAAATGAAAATCCTTTATGAGAAAGGAGCTTTCATGGTGATCATGCCTGAGCTGGAAGCCGGACTGGAGGTTGCTCGACAGACTCTGCTTCATCAGGAGATTCCGGCCACGGTTATTCAGAGTTATTGCGACAAGGAAAGGCTGCGACATTACGAGGCCTTTCATGAAAACCAAAAAGACAACACGACTATAACCCAGTTGCGTAGTGCCAAGAATTTGATTGAAATCACCTGGGTGCATCTGGATCAAGATAGCAAGCTGATTGGTCGAACGTTGAAAGATCTCGATATCAGAAAACAGTTTGGAGCTTCCATAGTTGGAGTGGTTCGTCACGGCAGGTTTTTCCCCAATCCAAACGCTGATTATCAAATTGAGGTGGATGATCTTCTGGCTGTGATGGGAAATGCTGATGAACGTACAGCGTTTCAAGAGATGGCGGCAGCCTGACTGTTTGCTATTCCTTTTTGTTGCCTTTGTACCAAGGTTCCTGTCCATAAAGATCGGAGGCGCAATCCGGACAGATTCCATGACTGAACAAAGCATCAGAGTGTTTTTCAATATAAGATTCGATTTGGTTCCAATATCCGCCATCGTCCCTTATTTTCTTGCAATTAGCGCAAATAGGCAGCATTCCTTTCAAGGATTTGATATTGTCCAGCGCATCGAGTAACTGACTAATTAAGTGCTTTTGTTCCTTTTCGGCTTTTTTTCGCTGGGTTATATCACGACCTAATCCCTGGATGGCAACCGGTGATCCGTTTTCAAAAATGAGAGAGCCGGTTGTTTCGATCCATGCAATTGAATTGTCCTTTCTGGTCAGCATATATTCTTTCAAATCTTTTTGAGATCCGGTTTCCACAATTTCGTTAGCCTGCTCCAAAACCTCCTGGTAGTGCTGGTCGCTCATAAAGTCACCAAAATTCTGCTTGGCCAGATCTTCCTTATCAATCTGAAATATCCTTAAAGCGGCGGGGTTGGCATCGATGATATTGCCCTCAACGTCATATATGACAATTGGATCCAAAGACCGTTCGAACAATGCGGAATACCTTTCTTCTGTTTCCCTGAGCTTTTTTTCTGCCTTTTTTCTCTCGGAGATGTCCATGGAAACGCACATCAGGTAAGATTTTTTTCCCAGGTTTATCTTGACTCCCGAGATCAGCCCGCTTTTTAAATCTCCGCTTTTGCTTCTTAAAATAAATTCGGTATTGTGTGAAGCCGCCCCTTTTCGAACTTTGTCAACCATTTCTCTTCGTAATTCCGGCTTTATCCACAGGTTAAGCTCTTCTGCGGTTTTCCCGAGAATCTCTTCCCGGGAATATCCGGTCAATGACGTCACAGAGTCGTTGATATCCACATAACGATCAGTTTCCAGCGAGGAGATGGTAATCGGTACCGGGCTGTTTTTAAAAACGGTCGTGAAGGTTTTTTCAGATTCCAGTAATGCTTTGCTTACCCTCTCCCTTTTTTTAACTTCCCGGTTTAACTTACGATTCCATATCAAAATGATAATGATTGGCAGCAATAAGGCGGATGCCACCAAAGTCACCCATTTTAAAACATCGCTTTGCCGGATTCCATGCTCATAACGGACAGACAACCACTTGTTACGAATGTTCGCATGCTGGTTTGGGGAAACCAGGTTGAGCGATTTGTTGATTATGGATATGAGAATCGGCCAGTCTTTACGTCCTGCGAAAAATAAATCGTAATTACCGTATGCAGTAGGGGCTGCAATTTTCAGATTGCTCAATCCGTGTTTTTGGATTTGATAGCTGGCGGAAGCAAGGTTGTCTATGTAAACGTCTGCATCTCCGTAGGCTACAGCTTCCAGACCTTTTAGAGGGCTTGATACCGGGATATTTTCGAAAGCTGTGAGGTCATTAGCCAACCACTCACAGGTGACATTTCGTTTAATACAGGCAATTTTCTTCCCGAACAGATCATTCAGCCCCCCGATAAACGGAGCGTCCTGGCGACTAATGATCACCAATGGGAACGATAGGTAGGCTTTGGAAAAGTTCAGGAAGGTTTCTCGTTCGGTGGTTTTAGCAGCCAAGGCTACCAGGTCGACCTGCTTGTTTTTTACACGATCCAGCACTTGTGGCCATGGCAGATTACGCTGGAATTCCAGTTTGAATCCCAATGATGCTAAAATGAGATAGGTGTAATCGACAGCAATTCCCAGTTCACGATCACTCTCATCATGAAAGTAAAACGGCGGAAAAGCCTTTGGCCCGGCAATGCGAATGGTGGGATGTCCCGCAATCCATTTTTTTTCCTCTTCTGTCAAGGCTGCTGCCACAGTATCGATGAACTCGTTGGAAGCTCCATTCATACCTCGATCAGCAAGAACGATCGGGGGATTATGGAACAACAGAACGACAAACACAGCCACTGTGAAAAACCGTCTCTGGACTCTACCGCGAGATTCCATAACGTATAGCCGGATGTTGAAAGCAAAGGAAATCTTGAATGGGTTCACAAACCGAATAGATGATATGTTTTTTGACCTTTCCGAGCTGACAAATGCAGCCCGAATCCCCGACAAACCGAAATTGAGTCCATTATACAGAATTTTTCAACAGTACTGCAATGAATTATTCGTTGAAGAGAAGAGTGTCTCTTGGGAAGGTTGGTGATTTTTAGGGTGATTTTGTTCTGTGTCGGTCCAAAAACACCCTTTGCGAGCGCGAGAAACTAGAATACAACGGTCCAATCTGGCGAACTGTCTGGAGTTGCATCATATTCTATTATGAATGCAGAAAAAGAAGCAGCTGCATCTTTTGATGTGGAGTGTAACTCTCCGTAAGTTTTTCCTGTAACAAATAGCCTGTCATTAGTAGTGTCATAAGCAATCCCATGAGCAGTATCATATTCATCAGATCCATATTGGTAGGTCCAGTTCAAACTCCCGGAGTCGGTATAGCTTAATAAAACAAAATCGTATGAACCGGCATTGGTTCCGTTTAAATCTCCATTTGTGTTGCCGGCAACCAGTATGTGTCCCGTAGAATCAATGGCTAATGCATAACCTCGGTCGAATGTTGCGGTTCCGTGTTGTGCAACCCAATCTTGGTCTCCATTGACATCATAATTATATAAGAATATTTCGGTGTAAGCATGATCCTCGCTATATCCTGCGGAAGAATAATCGTATGACGCATCCGGTGTTCCGTAGGAAAAACCGGTAAAATAGATTTCGGTTCCGCTGGTAACCAAATCTGTTATTGATTCATCATAACTGGTTCCTAACTGCTGTATATTGAATGGAGCGACAAGTGATAAAGAAGAATTGTATTTGGCTAATATGATGTCATTTCCACCAATTTTGGAAGCTCCGAGTGTGTCATTGGTAATGCCGCCAATTATGATATTTCCAGAACCATCCACTCCAATAGCAACTCCAACAGATTGGGAGTAGGTGTTTACATCGATTGCTGTGTCTTCTCCAATTTGAACTACTTCCTCTTGATTTCCTGAAGAGTCCAATTTTAATAAAATGATATCATTTCCCTGGTCATTGGTTTTTCCGGATACACCCGGGAAAACTCCTTCCGTGTTTCCAACTAGAAAAAGATCTCCACCAGCCGTGGCGATATCCCAGCAATAATCATTCTCCGACGTGCCATATTGTCTAGTCCATTGCCAAGATCCCGCGGCATTGAAGCGCATCAGAAAGATGTCGGTGCCACCGAACGCTGCATCTGAAGAAAGATCCCCATAAGTGTGCCCTGCAACATAAAAACCTCCACCAAGTTCAACAATTGCCTGTGTAAAATCCTCTTGCGAACTACCTTCCAAGGCGAAGCTCTCCAGAGCTCCGGTGGTATGAGCGTGTCTTGATAAAAACACATTTGCTTCACTCGAGCCGCTGTCCGTGGAAACATCCCCATATCCGAATCCTGTTAGTACCGGGTAACCACTACCACTATCGAGTAAAATATCAATACCCGAAGAAGCCAGTCCTTCAAATATCGAGGAACTGTCGCCCGTATTATCTTCTGTGGCGCAGGAGAAGGTGACAAGAGTAATCAGAATGAGGTTTAGCACAACGAAAATACGCTTTTGAAAAATCAAACTCAGTTTCATATTTATGGAAGGATTGTGTTTCTGGACATTGCAAAGAGCTTCAGGTTGGGACATATGTGGTAATAAAGATTGATGGTTACAGGTATAACAATGTTTTGCAAGAGTTGATATTGGACCGTGTTCAATAGCTTCACGTTCAATGGCTTGAAACTATTGCAATAAATTGTTTGGAATGAATATGGCTTTAAAGGGGATTTTAATTTGCCCTTAATAAAAACCTTCAATACTCTGTATAAAGGAAACACAGAAATAAGGATTAGCCATCAGAAAATCTGAACAAGAATTGTTGACACCACATTCTTGAGTGGGTTTTAGCTGGGGACAATTTTTATTAAAGATCTTCCAATGTCGGAAAGCCCCTCAGGAGCGATCTGGGTAAGGGGTTAATCAAGATTTAACGGCCGGCCTTCAAGTGATTGAAAATCAAAAAAGAAAATGATTGTTATAAAGCAAATCCTTAAACCGTTGGTATCGCTTATTATCATTGCAGGTGTTTTTTCTTACCTGGGATTTAAGCTTTTTGAGGAATGGGAAACCGTGTCAAAGATTTACCCCTGGGAGCATCCCGGGTTGGTTGTTCTGCATTTTTTATTATTAGCTTTAATGTCTTTCTTTTTTGTAACAGGATGGTTTTTCTCACTTGGAATAAACAATGTTTCTTTAAGGTTTAATGAGTCTGCGTTTATTTGGCTTGTTCCCAACCTGGGCAAATATATTCCCGGAAAAATCTTTATGGTTGCCGGCAGAATAGCTTTCTCCAAATGGTTCAATGTTCGAAAAAGTGAATGTTTATGTGCGATGACGGTTGAACACTTATACATGCTGATTGCTACATCACCATTCATTTTCTATTTCATTGACCAAAACTTCCTGGGAGACTATTCAGTTTCTTTTTTATTATATGCAATAGTCCTGTTTGGCGGTTTTTTATTTATTTTTTGGCCTGGACTATTTTTTAAGTTTTTTAACAAGATACTGGAGTTAGTTCGACGTTCTCCCATTACAGCAAGATTATCCATAAAAAGAAATTTGTTGATGCTGTTAAATTATTTAGTTGCATGGTCTTTTTACGGATTATCCGGCGTCGTATTAGCTATTATTTTGAATATTGATGCCGAGTTGCCTGTTTTTTATCTAATGTCGACATTTGTCGTTTCATGGATGTTGGGATTTATGAGTATGCTGACTCCCGGCGGAGTAGGTGTAAGAGAAGCGATAATAGTATTATTGTTAAGTACCAAAATCACAACTGCTGAAGCGATTGCACTGGCAATAATTGCAAGAATCACCTGGACATTGGTTGAAATGAGTGGTGTGTTGGTAGGACTATATATAAAAAACAAACATTTAAATGCAAAATTAATCTGAATAAAGTTAACAATGAATTTGGCAAACTGGTTTGTATCGCTTGAAGAGAAGTTGGCACATCGGGCTAATCTCAAGTTGGCTTTTATCATTCTCGCGATTTTATTTTGGGGAATACGTTCATATCATATCAATGCTCCTGTGCTCGATCGACACAGTTGGAACCAGGTATCCGGTGCCTCTATGGCTATGAACATATATCAGGAACCATCTTCCTTCTTCCGACCTGATATCAATGCTGTTACCGGCAGCACAGACAGTACCGTCAATGGCCAGGAGTTCCCAATCTTTTTTGGTTTAATAGCACTTGGGTATCAGTTATTAACTCCCCAGATATGGGTTGCACGCATTATTGGTATTGGTATTGCGTTTTTGGGATGGATTTACTTTTATCGGCTGTTGCGACTGGAAGAAAACAGGACGACATCCCTTTTTATCCTGGGGTTGTACACGATAAATTCCCACAATTGGTTTTTTGATCGTGCTATAAACTCTGATACCGGCATGGTAACTTTTATGCTGGTATCCCTGTTCTATTTCATCGAATACCGAAAAACTCAAAGCAGGTCGGCTTTGATTCTTCTGCTGATAACAACAACCCTGGCCGGTCTGTTTAAACCTTACGGATTAGCAATTGGGTTTAGCTTCATCTATCTAATATACAAAGATAAAAGCTGGACTTTATTAAAAGATATCAAACTGTATGCTGTCGGAATTACGGTACTTGCCGTGAATTTGTCCTGGGTTTTTTATACTGAATACTTTTTACCCAGTTCTGTCAGCGTAGGAAGTGATCTGGGATTTAATTTTAAAGAGCTGTTTTCTTTAAAATCGCTGAATATAATGCAGCAGAGAATATTTGATCAAATTACGACTCAATTTTTAATGCTCTTTTGCATATTTGCAATTTTCTCTAAAAAAATAAACAATAAAATATTATCAAGCCTCTTGGTTTCTAATATTTGCTATTTTTTTATTATTTCTCATGGTAATTTGGTCCACAATTATTATCAACTTCCGTTTACTCCGACGTTTATAGGGTTTTCCGGTTTAGGGCTTTTATATTGGATGAAACGTCCTGCTAAAAAACTGTCTCCGAAATTTAAACTGGGGATTATTGTATTCATCCTGGTAGGGTATGTTGGGTATAGTACCAAAAAAACATCAAACCACCTAAGACTGTCTATGGGACCGAAACATATCGGAGACTTTATACAGGAAGCGCATTTGGCCGAGAAGCAAAAAATATTGGTATTGGAAAACTCAGGAACGCGCTATCATGAAGTTTTATACTACGCAAACCGAAAAGGTTGGATTAGGAGACAGGTATCGCATCAAGACTTGGATTGGTTTAAACAAAAAGGGATTGAGATTGTAGCGCTCCATTATGAGCAGCCCTATTTTTCAAATGAAGTTATCATGAAACCAATAAATGAGATGCTTGAGCCGATTTGGATTGGAAAAGGGTGCAGGAACAGTTATGGGGATGAATGCCTGATGGGGGTGTATAAATTTAAATAATTGCATAAAAAGAAAAACTCAACCTATACCTTGGTCACACTGACATCCGTTTTGTATCAAGTAAGTAGACTTTGTTTGGCTATGTGAACCTGTTTAACACACATTTTAAGGGTTAGTTTAGTCCTGTTTACGTTGTAACTATGGGAACTCATACAAATTTCCGTTAAGTTATCGGCTATCAGTTATCAGATTCCGGATCAATTGTTCAAATCGGAATGAAAACAAAAGATGTTCGGCCTGATCGAGCAGCACCGTTTGTTTGGAGAATCCCCTTTTGTCAGATTTCGTCTATTAATTTATAACATCAGAAAGCGAAGCTTTAGACTGATAACCATGTTCTGCATATTCTGTCCTGAGTTGCATCATCCATGGACACTGCAATACATGATCAAAACCCAAAAATAAGTGGTTTTAGAATAATATAATATAAATGCGATGAAACTGGAAAAATACGAATCGTTTGGGGTGAATTTGGCGAATGTGCGGAATGCCTGGGAAACGCGGTTGATTAAGTGCATGAATGAAGTGTTGCCGGAATTTGCGGATTTTGACTATTGTGCAATCTGTATTCAGGACGTATACGCACTGGCGATGAACCATCTCACTCCAAAGTACGTTCAACAAGGAACGGTGCTGCTGAAAAAGGAATACACTGATAATGATTTTAGGGACGTTATTGAGATGGCGGTGGAAAAAGTTTTGAACAACCCTAACCATCAGTAATACCTGTCAGCATGTTTAGCTTCCAATCAAATCAACTTCCCGTTATCTGTTAGAATTAAGTATGAGTGACACTACCTTTTTTGTTGCAGCCGTGGCTGCCGTAATTTTTAAAAACGGACGCATTCTTGCCATGAAACGGTCCATGAAAAAAGACGCCGGTCCCGGTCTTTGGGAAACCCTTTCGGGTAGAATTGATGCCGGAGAGGAACCATTGGATGCGATGAGAAGAGAAATTAAGGAAGAATGTAACCTGGAGGTTGAGATCGATGCACGGCCTGTTACGGTATATCAAGCCTCACGTAAGGGAAAGCCCATGATTTTGGTGATATACCGGGCAAAGTACCTATCGGGGGAAGTGGAACTAAGCGAAGAACATGACGAATATGCCTGGTTGACTCCTGACGAATTTGCACAAGCAAGTACCTTGGACAAACTCGTAACTGCTGTTTACGAAGCCACGAACAGCCTATAGCGGCAAGTTAATATCCATCTGACGGCTTCAGCTGATTTTAATCCCTAGCTTTTCCGTAAAGGTAGCGAAGAGTTTGGATTCCTCCAAAGTCATAATTCCATCGGCAATCATGACGTCCCTGACCAGGTTTAACAGGGCGTTTTTCTGGTCCGCGGAAAGATTATTCGTTAGTTTTTTCAGCAAGCTGTCAAGTCTATCCCGAAACGATTTAAAATCGTAATACATCGTTTCCAGTTCCTGTTCCATTTGCTTCTTGAATTTCGAAAAATCCTGATATTCCTTTTTCCAGTAGCGATCTATAAACAACTGGATAACATCCCATTCCCTGTCATGAACTTCGCCGTCTATGGAGGACATCAACAATGCGCAGGTTATGACGCTTTTTAGCGTGCTTTCGTCAAAAAGGTTTGTCGGCATTTTTGGGGGTATTAAGAGTTCTTTGTTAGTCAGTCCTGCTCATCAAGTTTCACTACGACATATTCATTGTCTGGCTCCAGTTTCACGTCTCTAAGTGAAGGTTTGGCAAACACCATGATTTGTTGAACCTTGAAAATGATTCCCATCAGGTTGGCAGTGTACTTCAATTCTTCCTTGAAGTCTTCCGATTGGCGGCTGGAAAGCGCTTCATTTTTTAATACGGCTTTTAATTGTTGCAATCTTTCATTTATTTCTTCTTTTACTTTTAAAACCCGCCGGTATTTCATCTGCAGAATGGAGGTTTTGCTGTGCATGATACCCCTTGCCACCTGGCTCATTTTTTCCGCTTCCGGGTAATGTATATTATCATATTCCGGTTTTTTAAAATAGCGTCTTAAGGTGTGATGGAATCCCTTGCTTTCCTTGAATTCATCCAGGTTGGTAATGATTGTACCCAGAATTGCCGAGCGAATTGAATCGATCCTGCGATCATCGGCAAGTCGTTCGTGAATCTCGGGTAACAGTTGGTTGTTAAGACTGATCTCTCTGAAACCGTATCGACCCAATGCCGGGTTCAGATCCTTGTCTATGAAATTTTTGATAATGGCAAAAAAGTCTTTTTTAAGAATGCGATGAGTTTTATCACTTTTTCTGACGGCAATCCATTTATCTGCTTTATCTGCCCTTTGCATGCTCATTTCGCTTGATGTGATATCATCCGGGTTGATGTAAAAGTTTGCAATATCTTCTTCCCCGATGGTGATGCTGATACCGACAACCACATACCTGTTAAAATCAATATGTCCACCTTTTTTTATTTTCTGCTTTTTGTCATTTGCCTTTTTTTCCAGGTTGAAATTATTGCGAAGTGTCGACATGATCATTCGCCGCAGCCAGTATACCGTCGCCATGGTAGTATTTAACGTGCCGAAGATAGTCTCTTTTAATTTGAGAAAGTCCCGGTGATAGTCCTCCATGGTTTCCTTGGTGCGGGTACTTTGTTCGGCTTTTTTGTTATTGGTTTCTTCGCGATAGTGCTTTTCATTGATTCCGGGCAGCAGGCTTTGGAATTTTTTTCTGAGCAACCCGCGGCATTCCTCCGGATTGATGTCTGCGAAAGCAAATTCCAAATCCTGCATGGGGGTTTTGTTAATAAACCGGATGACTTCCCTGAACAAGCTGTTGATGTCGTTGATGGTTGCAAGCAGTATCTGGTACATCTCCTTTGCCAGCTGACTGAGATTGTCCTGCTTGAAACTCACCAGGTTGTCTTTTTCCGAATGGAGTCTCAAAAAGCGGATCACTTCCGCGTTATCAACCAGCTGAATCCCTTCTTTTTTAAATACCGGAATGGAATAGCAATCATTGATCACATCCAAAACGGAAATGTCCCCGGAGGTTGGTTTGCGCTGACTGGCCCGGATTAAGCGAAAGGTTAACTCGGAGGTATCTTGTTCCAAACGGAACTGTAACGGCAGTGGTTCTTTCTCAAGCGGGTATTCTTCGAGATCCAGGTTCTCTTTCAACACATCCCTTGAATATTCCAAGGCGTGTAATCGCTTCAGCCAATGGATGGCAACTTCCAGGAAACTGTTCAGGCGATCGGCTTCATCGGCATCGGTATCTTTTAATCCCGATTTTTTATTGGCCTGATGCTGGGCTTCCATAATGCCAACGTACTTACGTTTCAGATCCAACATGGATCTGCCGGAGCTGGTGGCTTTGAAGGTTTTGATGACGGAGTCCGTGACCATCCTTTTTTGACTTCCGGAAGCAGCGGCAGGTTTAGCCCCCAGGGTGACGAAAGTGCGGGCGTAGTCCAGTCCTTCACCTATCGATTTTCCAAAAACGTTGTAAAAGGA
>JANQLH010000014.1 GCA_028280735.1 SAR324 cluster bacterium
TTTCGGCTGGACGAATCCCCTGCCGTCGTTTTGCATGTTAATAACAAACTCGTTAAAATTTTTCCGGGCCTCTTCCAGATCACTTGTAAAATTCTTTTCCGAATAGGTTTGAGGAAAACAGGATTCTCCCGTTTCCATTAAGTTTTTTGCAGTAAGATTTGGATCGTAATGATTTTCCAGATTATTGCGGATGTATCCGTAATCCTGGGGTTTCTTGAAATAGTCCTTTTCTTTCAGCCATTCGGCAAACTGATTTCGGGATATTAACAATCCTGCCTCCTGGACGGCCATTTCATAGAAGATAATGAAGAAGTTTTTGCCAAACCTGGCCAGCAGATCCCTGAGTCCTGGTCGCAGAAATTTCTGTACGTTTTCACGAAGGCGCCTGCCCATTAAAAAACCATAAACCCTGCCAACTGTGTGTACGGGATTAATCAATGTCTGCAAATTGGCCTGCATTCCAAGCATCAAACGGATAGTTCCCCTGGAAGGCAAAATATCCTGTTGGTACAATATTGGTAACACAATGGAGCGAATGAGGTCTGATTCAATTTTTGAAAGGTCTGACTGTGTAATCAGAACTTTTCTGCCTAATATCATTCGATGCAGATTGTGTATCAGGTAAATTTCCAGAAGGCTTAACGAGGAAGCGGAATGGTAAACCTTCAGTTTGGAATAGGTATCACTGATCAGGACATCAATGGTTTGGATGTTACCTTTTTTGGATGTTTTTAGATCATCGTGTTTAAAGAAAAAGTGACATTGTTTCCAGAGCCCCGGGTCTATTTGGCTCCTTGCCAGGGTTATCAAGCTGCGCAGGGTTGCAAACATGTCAGCTCGGGTGATCGGATGATCGCCAACTCTAAGCCGCTTTTCCTCTAAAAGCTGTGCTCTTTTGTAAAAATAGCTGAACAATTGCGTGTTATTTTCACTGGCAAAAGCTTCCCCGTCGCTATCGTCATCTACCAAAAAGCCCTTGAATGCCTCCAGCAGGTGTCCGGTGCGGATTCCCCTGGTCATATCTACAAATTGACTCGCAAGCGCAGCGACGGTTTGGTTTCTGTTGGCGATATCCCTTTCAAAATTCTGGAATATCGGAAGATATCGTGTGTAAAGATCTGAAATTATAATAATATTTATAGCTTCTTCATCGGAAAGAGGCACTTTACCACCAACGGCTAACTCATTGAGTTTTTCCTTGATGTGATTCGGCAGTCCAAAAAAGTCTTTCAGCTCTCTCCCTATTGCTTGCATGGATTTGCTACGTTCCGCTCTTTCCAGGATTTTTCTGCGCAGGAAGGGATTTCTGATTATGGGAGAGTCAACGACTCGGAAGTTTAAATCCGGTTTGGAGATTAGTTGGACATGAATACGGTCTGTAACGCCGTTGACGAGAATCGAGCGCTGGGCCTTAATTAGTTCGGGAAACAGAATCGGTGCACTGCAGGGAAATCCCCTGATTTGGTTTACCTGCACCAGAAGTACATTATTGACTTCTTTTTGAACTTTTGCCGAAAGCTGTCTGAGATGTTTATAACTGCTGTTGATATCGAGTTTTTCTTCAACTTCGATACGTTCTTTTGGACCATCTTTTTGGTTGGGTTTGATTAACCTACGTTGAATTTTGGTTGTGCTAACCTTAAATTCAACATAGTCGACAGCATAACCACGGGTCTGGATAATATCCCTGATAACAGTAAAATCATCCGAACCGCTTTCGGCGTTCAAGCTGATGAAGCGAATGACTTTATTAGGCTCTCCCGAGTTTATGGCACCGTTACTTCCCGTTCCCGGATTTGTTTCCGAGAGATTGACTCCCTTCCCCACTTTCATTTTGGTTTGAAAATTCGTTATAAGAAAATGTCACCCAATGGTTGGTTGAAGTCGCCTTAAATTGATCATATCCTCCATCCTTAAACAGCTTATTCAACCATTGATTAGTTATTGACGATTGGTATGGCTGAGATACTGTTTTTCGGAGATCCATCTATAAGCTTATCGCTATAAGTGAGGTATATGAGAACATTTCGCTGCTTGTCATAAAACCTTACAACCTGGATTTTCTTAAAAAGAATAGAGGTGGATTTTTTGAATACCTTTGTCCCATCCAGATCTCCGGATGCTATATTGGCTGGCAAGCGTATCGGACCTGTCTGTCTGCAGGCGATTGATGCGTCAGAAGGGTCTTCCGCTATGCCCAGTCCACCAGTAATACCACCTTTTTTTGCTCTTGATAAGTAGCAGGTAGCTCCGCTGATTTCCGGATCATCAAATGCTTCAATTACGATCTTATGATTTGGACCAAGCAGTTTGAAAGCAGAATCTACCTCTCCGATTTCTTCCGCCCAACTAACGCTTGAAATAAACAGAAAAGTAACGGCAATCATAATTATCTTTCGCATGTGAGTCTCCACGGTTCGTTAAACTAAAATTAACATAATGGAATTAGCAGTTGATTTCCTGCTCCGAAATGTAATTCATACTGTTAAGCATGCCATGCTGCGTTTTGGCGGTGAGTTCTTGTAGGTTGGTGCCTGGTTTGTTAAACTTTATTCAACTAAAACATCGGTCAGCCAACATCAAACAAAGGACCTATCCAATGAAGCACACAGCGCAAATCTGCAAGCAATGTGGTTCCCAAACCCGCGGCCAGATCTATAACAAGGAACTTTTGGATGAAGATGATATTGATCGTATACGAATTTGCAATTCATGTAAAAGCGAATACTTTCTTTACGATGATCTGACCAATAACGAAGATCTGAGGCTTGTTGACAGTCTTTTTGCAAAAGTCTGCCGGAGGATTGGAATTGATGAAGAACAAGGTGTTTCCATTGCCAAACGAATGTTTATTAACCAATTGAAAATACGTTAATTCTTTGATCAGATCGATTAATCATCCTAATAACGATTATCCACCAGATCTTTAATGATAATACCTGCCAGTGTCAGCCCAAAAATTCCGGGAATTGTGCTGATACTGGAGTTAATCGTACGGTCCTTACCTTCTTCCATTTCACCTGACGAGTGTCCTATTTCTTCTGACCACACAGCTTTAATGCCTTCCGTGATTCCGGAATGCCTTAGTTTTTTCCTCAGTATCTTTGCCAACCTGCAATTTTTGGAATCAAAGAGATCTCCCGATTTTATTTTAGTCGGGTCAATACGATTTCCGGCGCCCATACTTGAATAGAGCCAGCAATTTTGACCGTATGCATGACGAAGAAAAGCAAGTTTACAGTTGAAGACATCAATAGCATCAACAACAATATCGTATTCAATAGACAAGACCTGAGGCATCGCCATTTTTGTGATGAATCCTTCCTGGATCGTAATTTTGGACCTGGGGTTGATGTCCAATAGGCGATCGCGCATGACATCGGTCTTTTTTCTGCCAATAGTCGAATGGAGGGCTATTAGTTGGCGGTTGATGTTTGATTTGGTGACAACATCGGCATCATGAATGGTTAAGCGTTCAATACCTGCACGAACAAGGGCTTCGGCTATGTATCCACCGACTCCGCCGAGACCTGCAATAAACACGCTTTTTCGTTGGATGCGATCCAGGGCTTCTTCTCCAATCAGCAGCCTTGTACGTTCGTGAAAATCTGACACGTTATTCTTTTAATTCAGGAAAAAGAGAAATTGTATTATCCAGTAAGGTGTCCATTACCTTGCTTTTGGACTCCTTTCGAAATTCGGTGAAGGAATCGAAGATTCTTGTTAACGATTCTGGGCTGTTACGCTGTTTTTCTTTTCCAAATGGTGGAATATCGGGAGCATCTGTTTCAAGCACAAACGAGTCCAAAGGTAAATCTCTGACAATTTTATGCAAACGAGTAGAACGAGGATATGTGATAACTCCGCCAATGCCGAGCTTGAATCCAAGGTCCAAATACCGGCTTGCCTGTTGATAACTGCCCGAATAGCAATGAACGATTCCGCGATGATTAAAGCCTGTCTTTTTCAAGGTCGACGAGACCTGGTCGTGGGCTTTGCGGACATGCAAAATCAAGGGGCGAGCGGCTACTTTTGCTGTTTCAACCTGTTGTTCAAAGAAAAACCGTTGCCTTGATTCGTTGTAATCTTTAATAAAAAAATCCAGTCCTGTTTCTCCAACGGCCAGAACCCGGGGCTGATTGAACAAAAAACTTTTCAACAGCTCCAGGGAAGATTCCCCATGTTCCTCAACAAAGCATGGATGTATCCCTAAAGCAGGAAATAAGCAGCTTTCATTGTCGGCCATGTTGATCACTCTTTGCCAATCCTTTTGGCAGACACCGGGGATTATTAATTGACGTATCCCGAGTTCCCGGCAGTTTTGCAACAGTTGATTTCTGTCTTCATCAAAATCGGGAAAATCCAGATGACAATGCGTATCAATCAGGGGCATGCATGTACACAGGAATCAAAGTGATTAATTATGGCTCGATAATCTTGCTAAGGATATGCTAGCAAGTATTATAATCTTACTCAATTGATCCCCGAACAACAGACAGGGCAATCGCATGAAAAATCTGTTAATAATTGATTATCGTAATTGATCCGCCGAAATCAGGGTACAGGTAATGAGAACATTCCTGAACGCAAGATCATTTCCAGATAAGTACATGTCCCCTAATTTCGGCTCACACTGCATAAATATCAGAAATATATGACAAAATCACAATTATAATTTTTCATGCGATTGCCCTGGAACAACGGAAAAGAGAGGGTCGAAAGTAGTTATTCGATAAGCGGTTGGGAATATATTTCGGGAGATTTTTTTGGGCTGATTTGGAATCAAACAAAACCAGGAACGACGGTTTGGTTGATCGTCATTCCCGAGGTTTGTTGCGAGCAGAATCAGATCTAAAAAGGATTTGGAGAAGTTTTACACTACATGCTTTTTCTGATTAACCAAATCCATCGGTTTTTCAACCAGTTCGGAAAGAGTGTATGCGACATAGCGGATGTAGGAGGATCCCGAAAACCTGGGCTGAATGACTCTAACCCCCAGATCATTGTTAACAATGCGTCGAATGGTTTTTTCATCCAGATCCGGACTAACCTCTATGGCAGCCAGATCTTCATAGGATTCAATTTGCTCAAAAAGTTCAGTAAAAAAATTCTCGGATTCGATAGAAGGACCCGGAAAGATCTTAATATATTGTCCATAGCTGCTTTTTAAAGCCTTCAGGCGCTTCTGATCAGAGAATCCCTCGACTTCAGGTCCAACTTTAATGATCTCGTAAAAAGTGACTTCTTTTCGTTCCACTATAACTTCTTTCGACATAGTTTCCTCTTAACAGACGTTAATTACGACTATAATTTCAGCTCGCAGTAGTTTTTGAACGGAATCATGTAGCCTATGTTGATCGGTGTTTAACGGTGAAATTGCTGTCCTTCCAGGGATATCAGAAGAAAAAGACAGACAATCAGTCGATCAAGTTAATTAATCCCGCGATTATACTTTGAAATGGCATCGGGTTGTCAGTTCTCGTGGATATTGTGCTCTAAAGCCTTTATCGATGCTATTTCCATTTGAATACATGTTAATTATCAAAGTTCATTTGTCTTTACAACTGTTTTTTTAGCATTAATTATTGCCTATAAGCCGCTAATCAGGATTGCTTCAGGTTTTTGATGACAGCCGGATCGATGAATATGAACTCTTGGGTCGAAAGCTTGTTAACACGAGTTGATTGATCGCAATTCAGATGCTAGGGGGTACAGCGGCCACGGGATTTCCGGCTTTGCGGTAAATGCCAGGTCTTTTTTGCTCACTGGGTGCTGAATAGTTATGGAATGGGAGTGCAAGGCAATGGACCTTTGCGGGAACTCTCTTTTCGATCCATATCTGAAATCTCCAACAATCGGAAATCCCAAGTGGGAAAGCTGCACACGGATCTGGTGGTGTCTACCCGTTTCTAATTCGACCTCAAGATGAGAAAGCCCGTTCTTCTGCTGTAGGCACCGATAAACAAGGGTTGCCGGCTTTCCTTTGTCACCCTTGACAATATGACTGGTGGGACCTTTACGAAGAATACGGTCCTTAAGTGTTCCTTTTTCAGCAGTTTTTCCTTCGACCAATGCGCGATATACCTTAGTTACGGACTTTTTTCTAAATTGTTCGGATAACCTGGATGCGGCTTTCGAGGTTCTAGCAAAGACAATAATTCCGGAGACGGGTCTGTCGAGGCGGTGAACTAATCCCAGGTAAACGTTTCCCGGTTTTCCAAAAGCCGTTTTCAGGTATAGCTTTGCCTGATCAAACAATGTCTCATCACCGGTCTTGTCGCCCTGAATCAGAATACCGGCTGGTTTGTTTACCACCAGCAAATGGTTATCCAAATAGATGATTTGCGAGTCTTTCATGTTTTAAAAAGGGATCAAAAATGCTTGGTTTGTCTGATCCTTCTGGTCACAAAAAGATTTACCAGCACAATGCAAAAAAAAGCCAGAAATACGGCAATCATTCCAGCGCCAAGTCCTTTTTCAAAATCGCCGGAAACAATATTCAAATAGACATGAACCGGGATGTTTTCAGTTTTACCGGGAATTCCGCCTCCCACCATCAGGGTTGCACCAAACTCACCCACACAGCGTAACCAGGTAAGCACAAATCCCGAGAGAATGCCCGGTAATGCCATTTTGAATGTGGTATCAAAAAAGGACTTGATAGGCCTGGCACCCAAGGTCATGGCTATCCGTTCATAAATGGGAGAAATCAGTTCAAAAGCTGATTTTGATGCTTTGATGGTGAATGGAACAGCAATAAAAAACTGAGCTATGGCCGCCCCGGATGTCGTAAAAATGAAAGAGTACAGTTTTTCCACCAGGGGCAGGTTAAAAAATGACAGCAAGAGTACACCCACTACCAGGGGAGGTAGAACGATGGGGATATCGAATAATAAATCCAGAATGTGAGAAAAACTGGTTTTGTTTCTGGCTAAAAAAAATCCTGCGGGAACCCCAAACAGAAGTGCAAACAATGAGGCGATGATTGACGTTTTCAAGGTGAATCCGACAGAAAAAAGGAAAGCCGGATCATTAATCAAATCAATGATTGTGGCAGGACTTAGTTTAAATATGCCGTTTACCAAGATTCCCAGAAAGAAAAGACCGAGAAGAAATACAAAGCCTTTTGATACATTGGATAAAATCATTTTTTTCCCTCGAAATCTTGGGGTAAGCTAAAACCATGTTCTGTAAATTTGGTGATATTCCCGTTTACAAACGACTTGAATAAAGCAACTGTTGGTCCTTTATTGCCTGTGCTCAATTCAATCCAAAACAGTTCCGACGTGATGTTCACATCTTTCGGGAATTCGATATATGGGATTTTATAAGCAACAGCCACAGTATTAAATATGGTTCCAGCGTCGATAATGTTTCGTTTAAGATAGTTGGCTATTTGAGCGACATTCAACGCTTTCACTGTAGTATTGTTTCGGATGCCTTTTTTTGTTTCGGACGACATTTTATCTTCGATTTTCAGGTACAATCGCCCTAAAGCCATTGTTTGCGGGTTTCCAACAGAAATCTTTATACCGGGAGAGACAAGATCCGAAAATGAGGAAATCTTTTGAACGCCATTTTTTGACAACCCGAAAACAGGGGTTTGAATCAAAAAAACCGTATGTTTTTTTGATAATCCTTTCTTCTTGGATTCCTCCAGATAATGGCGGGAGGCTGGGCTATAAATATCACCTTTTTTCGATAAGCGGATTTTACTGAGCAGTTGGCCGGAGCCGCCGGTTATCAAAAGCACCCGATGGGTTTTATACTGCTGATTAAACAATTCGGTGACTTTTTTTGCCGGGGTCAGCATTGATGATGCCACATACCAAATCAGTTCTTCAGCTAAACATTTCGAACTGAAGCCTATACAGATAATCAGGATTAAACTTACGGTTTTTTTCATCCCGTCCTTGTTTTTGAATCACATAAGACCACAAGATCCTTCCTGATTGATACAATTATTGACTTTCCTTCAAATAGTTCCAAACGTGAATACATGTAATCAGGAAGATGAATGTTTAGTTTCAGGGCGCTATTACTTTCAAATTCCAATCGAAAATATCTCCCGCGATTGTGCACTCCTGTCAAAGTTCCAGGAAAAACATTATCCCGCTTGCTTTCGGACTTGTTGATATTGTTTCTTAAAATCATGACATTTTCCGGTCGAATACAGACAAATTCGGCTTCTGATGGGGCGGGGTTGTCAATTAACAAGCGGTTATTGTCCTCCAATGTCACGGAATGATCATCGCCGCCCTTTATAGGCCAGACGTTTGAAAATCCAAGTCTTTTTGCTGTTTCGACATGTTTTGGATAATTAAAAACCTGGTTTTGATAACCGGATTCAATAACTTTTCCCTTTTCAACCAGCACCAGTTCTTTGCCGAAAACAAAGGATTCTTCCGTATCGTGGGTCACAAAAAGCGAAGGGATGTTATTAAGGTCCACCTCCTCCATGACAAGCTCACGGAGAGATTCCCTAATTGGTGTGTCCAAAGCGCTAAATGGTTCATCCAAAAGCATCAAGCGGGGTTTTATCAACACGAGTCGGGCTAATGCAGCGCGTTGTTTCTGCCCCCCGGAGAGGTTAAGGGGATACTCGTCCAAATGTGATTTGAGGCCAAACCTGTCCATCAATGCCAGGAAATCCGAATTGTCAGTTTTCATTTTTCTGGTTTTTACTGCATAGAGGATGTTTTCTCTTACAGTCATGTTTGGAAACAATGTATATTCCTGCGGTAAGTAGCCAATCTGCCTTTCGTAAATGGGAAGATTGATCTGCTGTTTTGAGGAATAAAAGACCTGCCCGTTTATGTTGATCTCCCCTGAATCAGGCTGAAAGAAACCGGCGATCAGTTTTAAGAGAAGTGATTTTCCGCTGCCTGAAGGGCCAAATACGACAACACGGTTGGTTTTGCTTTGAA
>JANQLH010000057.1 GCA_028280735.1 SAR324 cluster bacterium
CTTCACCAAGAGCGTCATAAAGAGCGATAGTGTGGAGGGAAGGTCAAGGCCATGCTAATGCTGTGCACCAATCCGGCTCATTCGTTGCCGAATGTTGCCAAGCACAAAAAAGCATTAGCACGAAAAGACACCTTTATCTGTTTGATTGAGGCTTTTGCTGATGCGGAAACCATGAAATATGCCGATGTGGTGCTGCCGCCCGCTTTTTGGTGTGAAAGGGAAGGTGTTTATGGCTGCTCCGAAAGAAGGTACGCCCTTGTCGGCAAGGCTATTGAACCGCCGGGAGAATGCCGGGAGGAAATTCACATCCTCATGGATCTGGCAAGGCGAATCGGTGTTGATCCAAAGCTGATCGACTACAAAAACTCGGAAGATATCTGGAATGAATGGCGCAGGGTTAGTCAACCAACGTCGTACAACTTCCATGGTATAACCAGAAAACGTCTCAGAAAGGAATCGGGAATCAAATGGCCCTGTCCGTCTGAAGATCATCCCGGAACCAATATTCGTTATGTGAGAGGAAAAGATCCCAATATCCCGTCTGATCATCCACGTAAATACCATTTTTACGGTAAACCGGACGGAAGAGCGATGATCTGGATGCGACCCTACAAAGGCGCTGCGGAAGAACCGGACGCTGACTATCCGTTTGTTCTCACAACCGGTCGTGTAATCGATCACTGGCATACAGGTACCATGACCATGAAGGTGCCGGAACTCAGAAAATCGTTTCCCTCTGCCTATGTGGAAATAAATGACAAAGATGCCAAAGCGCTTAAGATCAGAAATGGTGATACCATCCGCTTGAAAACCAGACGCGGAACCATGGATTTTCCTGCAAGGGTCAGTGATGTGTGTAACCCTGGTCTGGTTTTTGTTCCTTTCCATTACGCCGATAAAATGATCAACGATTTGACCCTGGATGCAGTAGATCCGGGATCAAAACAGCCGGAATACAAGATCTGCGCTGTTCATATCCATAAGGTATAATTATGGCGGTTGCAGGACTCCTGGTTCATGCTTTAAAAGAGGATCTGTTTCGAATCGAAGAAGCGATTCGGCAGATGCCCGAAATGACCACGTACGGCTGTCATCAGGATCAGTTTATAGTGGTGGTGGCAGAAGCCCATTCCAATGAATTGGAAGCTGTTGTTGCCGGAATTCAGGATATTGAAGGGGTGTTAAGTCTTTATACCACCTATGTCACCGTTGAGGATGAAACCAGCGCTGAATAAGATTTGATGTGAAAAGATTCCTTCGTCCCCCGGGAGCCAGATCGGAAAAAGATTTTCTGGCACGCTGTCTTCAATGCGGACAGTGTGCCCAGGTTTGTATTTATGATTGTATCAGGATGCAAACGGGATTCAACCTGTTCGTTTCGGGAACTCCGAAAATCGATCCTCCTGAAGCTCCGTGTTTTTTATGTATGCGTTGCAGCTCCATCTGCCCTTCAGATGCTTTGGAAGATGTTGAGATTGAAGAGGTGAGGATGGGGTATGCAGTGCTGGATAGGGAAGAATGCTATACCTGGTCCGGACTGCTTATCTGCCGTAGTTGTTATGAGCGTTGTCCATTGAAAGCCAAGGCCATAGTGCTTGAACGTGGAGAATATCCCGTAATTACCGATCAATGCGCCGGGTGTGGGGTGTGTGAGCATGTCTGCCCAAAAAAAGCTATTATCACCTACCCCACCCGGTTTGCCGAGCAATGAAAAAGCCCTCTCTCCATACCGTACGCAGAACTGTGCAGGTGGTGACTGCCGTCTCATTTGTTGTAATCCCCCTCCTTAACCACTTTCGCATCAGTTTTGCGTACGGCAATTTTCTCTCCTTTCGTTTTTTTATCATTCCCCTGGCAGATCCCCTGGCAGTGTTGCAAATAGTTTTAAAGAACAACTATCTTTCTGCAGATCTCATGGTTGGTGCCGCAATTGCGCTTATTCTGGCAGGAGTATTGGGAACTGTTTTTTGTTCCTGGATCTGTCCGTTTGGTTTGTTTTCAGAATGGACGCATTTGTTTGCCCGTCGCTGGGGTAGGAAAAGCAGGACCATAGAAAATAAGCTAACAATACCCGGCTTTACAATCAAACTGGGCCTTTTTGTACTCGGAATTGTCGGATTTCTGGTTTTTTCTACAACACCCGTTTTGAACCAGTTGTCGTTGCCTGCCTGGTACTCCCGTATCTTCCAATTCTGGTTTGAACAATGGCATGTTTCAATGGCTGTTTTGGCATTGGGTGCAATTCTGGCTATTGAGGGCCTGGCTGTAAGACGTTTATGGTGCCGTTATATCTGCCCTCAATCAGTATTGATTGCTCTTGCGAAACAGGTTAACCCGCGCCGAATGAGAGTCTGCTACGACAAGGATAAATGTCTCTGCAGGCAGAGTATCGGTCATCCGTGTCATCAGGCTTGTTCCCTTGGATTTGATCCCAAAAACGTTAATCGCCGGCTGGAAACGGACTGCACCAATTGTGGTGAGTGTATTACTGCTTGTAAAAAAAGGGGTAAGGCCCTCTCTTATGGCTTTTCACAAAAGCTGTAACAGCTCAAACGCCTGTCAGCGCAGTCCATTGCTTTAAGCATGACTTCATTTTCTCCTTAACAGGAACCGTGTTACCCGCTTCGATATAACTGGTTCGCAAAAAGGCCGTGTCTCCGCTTCCGGCAATCTGCGTCCGCTTTATGAACGGTAGCTGCTCACAGCATTATTCTTTAATAGATGGAAGGAAGGGCCAATCCGATAACATCAAGTTATGGTTTAAAACGGAAATAAATTATTCTATTATTGAATAGATAGAGTCCGTATAAGTAAGCCAGGAATAAACCAAAGCCGGAACCTGGACATACGGACGGTGTCATAATTATACAATTTGCATATCATGCGATGATTGTGAAGCTTTGTCATTCTGATTGATGCTGCAAGTTTCGCATCTCATGACCCGGAATCCATCGTGTAAAATGCTGATATTATAACTAGACCCCGGATCAAGTCCGGGTGATAAGCGTGACGTTTCGTCTATTACTATAGAAAAATCAAAAATTTTTCTATTATAACACAGTCTGAATTGCCCGGCCGGAATGATTTGTATTCTTGATTGGTAAGCTATACGAGCATAAATTAATTTCAACGTTAACGGATGGAATATGTCTGACGAATCAAAAATCGTATTTGATGAGTTAAGTCTCAAGAATGTCTTTACTTGTGCATTGCTGATGTCGCATATCGATGGCAATGTTCATGAAAAAGAACTGGCACTTATTCTGCGATTCATGAACGAATACTGGAAGCCGAATTACCAGGATTTAAAGCAGGCACGCGCAGATATCGAGCGGGAAATAGCGCCGTATCTCATTGAATCGGTAGCATTCAAAGGGATGATAAGTGAATTTGTAGACAACCTTACAAAACAAATGTCCGACGCGCAAAAAGTCATTTTGCTGAAACTGGTGGAAGATATCATGCTTGCCGACGGGATTATGACATCGGAGGAAGTAGCCCTTTTTGAAACCTTTAAAAGAAAACTCAGGATTAACGAAGACTAGCTCAGCTCACAGCCTCAAGGGACTTTCAGTATCAATTTCAATAACAATTGACCGAATGCCCTTTTGTTATCCTGCAAAAAAAACGATCACATAACATAAGGCTTCCTTCTTCCATCTTCTCTTGTAAATTGGTGTCTGAACGAAAACCCCTCAAATCCTTATTCTCCTTCGATGCAATCATTCAGTTTCATCTTGAAGCTTAACATGCTATCAGCATTACAAAGATAAGCAAAAAATCGGCTGAGAGCTGATCGCTGACAGCACTAAACTTCGAAGCACCAAGCTGCAGTTCGAGTTTTTATTGGTATGGTTTAAACTGCTTGCCGTTCAGACACTTATTTGTACGCGGCTGTAATCCGTTAGAGGTTAATGAATTCTCTAACTTGGTATAGGTGATTTGTGTCAGCAACTAAAAACGAGTTATTCATCATCATCTTGTTTTGGCTTCTTTGCACCGTAGTAATCACCGGCACCGTACATTGTCGTGTGACCCGGCAATTCGGAGTTTTTCCAGCCGTTAATGGTTCGATAACCCCATTGATCTTTTCCCCCACCTTCAAAACCGTCAACCATGTTGAACACATTGGTGTAGCCGGCTTCTTCCAAGGCTTCAGCAGCCGCAATACTTCTCTTTCCGGATCTGCACATGGTTATGATTTGAAGGTCTTTGTTTCTCTTGAAAAATCTGCGGACGTCTCTAATGAACCTGGGATTGACAATAAACTGGTCTCGTTTTTCAACTTTATATGAGATGTTCACAACATTCTCAACATCGGGGTGCCCAACCCAGATAAACTCGGCTGCTGTTCTTACATCAAGAATGTATGCCCCCTCATAAACTACTGCTTCGTATGCTTCCGTCGGTGAAAGATTTTCATATCCAAAAGCCGAAGCAGATATAAACGTAAAAACTATTCCAACCACAAACATGTATAATCGATTCATATTTTCTCCTTTAAATACTGTTGTGAGAATAATCACCTAACTGAAACGATCCTATGAAAGTGAAGCACTAATGTAAAATTCAGAGAAAAAAAGAATGAAATCCCTGTCGCACCCTTTTAAAAAGGAGCTGAAATCCACAAGAAAAAAAAGATGAGTTTAGGCTTAATCACTATAGCTAATAGAAATGCAGGTTGACGAAAGGCATCAGAAATAGTTTTTTTTATAAGCTATACACATGAATTTTAACAATGAAAAAGTTTCTTGTAAGTGGTGAACAGCCTGGTGATAATGAGTTGTATTTATAGTGCTTTGCCGATTAATATAGGAATTAAACCAGCCTTTTTTTTAAAATTATGAATGTCAACAAAAGCTGTGAACTTTAAAATTCGTTTAATTCAATGTTATGGTGATAAATTTTATATTGCTCTCGCCATCGTATGTATTTGACTCATGAATTCAAAAATAAGCAATTCATTGCTCTATTTATATAAAATAGAAAACTAAATTCACCGCTAATCGAAATTTCGCAATGAGTTGTGAAAGCTTCGCTTTCTGATTTAATCAACTGACAGACGAAATCCAAGTAAAGGGTCTTCTCCAAACCAATGGTGCAGCTCAATCAAGTCGAACATCCTTTGTTTTTATTCTGATTTGAACTATTATTCCACAATCTGATATCTGATCGCCGAGAACCCAGCGGAATAAGCTATAAATTCCGATAGTTTCTAGATATGCAGGACCAAGCCAAATCCCAAAATGTGCGGGATAAAGTGGGAACCTAACCCAATGGTGAAATGAATCGGATGGAAATTTCTAGACAATAGGAACGGATGGCACTGTTTTAGATAGAAATCAGAGGTGAGGAGCAATCAGGATGAATGCCGCAAGGATCATGAGTGAACTGCCAAATATGGGTAATCCGAATTCAACTAAACGGACAAAGGCCATATTTCTGCTTTTTAACAACAATGAAGGCATATACCAGGCTACAGAGGAAAATATCAGCATGGTACCGACCATCCCGATACCAAAGAAAAGGCCTGTTAGCAGGCCTTCAAAATGAAACCCATGGGAAATCATAAAAACAATCAGAATGGAGGAAACCGGGCATGGTACAAGCCCAACGCCGAATGCAGTCATTATACATTCTTTCCATGTTGTCTGGTCTTGAATCGCTTCAAGGCGATGTTCATGGCTGTGGGAATGAATTTGACCGCTCTTTTTTCTCCGGAAGATTCCCAGAAGTTGGCTGCCGGCTAAATAAAGCAGGATTCCGCAAGCAATAAAGGAAAAATACCTGGTGAGTTGGGTGGTTTGAGTGCTAATACGTCCGCCAATCAGCAGCCAGATCGCATAAACCATCACAATGGCGGAAAAGACGTGCAAGATCATGGCTAATGACGATGTAAAGAGGACTTTTTTAAAGCGTTTTTGCGAACTGAGAATCCATCCTAATAGAATGTTTTTTCCATGACCCGGCATCATAGCATGAAAGAATCCATAACTCACTGCAATTGCCAATATGTAAAATAAAAGCTCCGATGACTTTTGCTCCCTGTAATTGGAAATTACCGTCGAGATTTTTTGATTAAATTCACGTTGGAAATGAATCAGCTTGAGAAAGAGCTGATTGGTAACGGGATTCTGCAACAGGCTGTCATTTTCATCAACAGCTTCGGATCGGGATTGCTCGTTTGCCGGAGGCTTTTGACCGGAGAAAAACGGATTGGGCGTATTTGCCGGCAGAGTCGGGTTGTGGGTCAAAAAAATAACAACAACTATGATATTGATCTTCAATGCCACTAGTCCCTCCTGAAACTCAAATGGATTTCATAAGGATTTGTTATGCCGTCATAGATTGCTCCATCCCTGGTAGCCGTTTGAAAGCTATTGTCATAGTTGATGATATACTCTTGGTCTTGTTGTATGCTGTGTGAAATCTTAAAAAGGTCTCCTCCCGTTAATTGAACCGGATGACGTTTTTGGAAGGCAATGTCGCAATAAAAGCTTTTATCATATACAGCGACTCTCAGTGTTCTGGCCTTAATATCTGCATGAACCGTGTAAGGAACGAAAAAGCGATAGACCAACCGGTTTTTCCGGAGTTCCGCATGAAATGAACTCACTTCACGAACAGGATGCTTATCATCTCCTACTGTTACATACGTGAAATAGTCGTAGTTTTTTAAATTGGAAAATGCTCCCTTCTCCAACTCCTTGATCTCGGGCTCAGAAAAGGCATTATTGTAATCAAGGTCAAAATCCATTTTAATGCCGGCACTGAAAATTTCGTCAAAAAGCCACTCCACCCAGAAACCTTCCAATCCTTTTTCGCCAAATCTAAATTCTACCTGTGTATCCATAAACACATGGGGATGGGCCGTTACTGATGTTGAGGTCGATATTATCGTTCCGACTAAGGCCAATCCGCACACTAGCTTTCGAATTAATGCCATAATGAGTCTTAAGAGCTGATTTGGAGTCTGCCGAATGCGACGGTTCAAGCAATAGTTTCGGCAAATTAAACATCCTTGTAAACTCGTTACGGAATAAAACGTAAATTCAGACAGTTAAGGTCTGAATGAAAACCGATTCAACCCGTGCGATTAAAACCTTTCAAACCGGCCTGGTATTTCGAAATTTAGAATATGGAAAAATCTATGGTTTTATTGAGTTTAATCGACGTTTAGTCAGAACCGTAGAATGCGTAACCCCGTTACCCATCGGGTGGAATGTGATCAAAAGCCATTTATTAAAGAGTTGATGGGTAACAAGTTACCCATCCTACATTCTGAGTTGTTTTCCGATAGAACAACCACGAATTGTTTATTTATGACACAGATTGTTTACCCGGAGTCCAATAATTATTTCTGTTTTTGCCTGAAAGGTTTCGGGTCATGAGGTGCGAAGCTTGCAGCATCGATCGGAATGACAAAGAGCTAAGTTTTTTGCAAAGCAGATATATTTCCATATTGTGACACGGTCTGTAGGTTCCGAATAACGGTAGGGCGGTCCTAACTCAACACCTATGGGTTTTGGTAATCGGATAGTAAGTTACCCATTCCAAAACTTCAAAATTCGGGATTTCATCCCGGCAGATGTTTTCTCTGTAATAAAAATAACGATCAAAATGACCTCAACGCAATCAATGCCAATCGATGTAGCCAGATTATCAACCCGGGACCCGGGGTTAAAACTGGCAAGGTTTCATTTCCAGCTTCACATCCTGATCTTGCTTTCCTTCCTTTTAACTTCCTGCAGTGTCTACGAGCCGGAAGAAAGGAACCTGAAGCCGAACCAACTCACCGAGACTTACAGTTTATACAGGGAGGGTGTTAATAAAACTCCCGACAAGTGGTGGGAAGGTTTTAACAGCCCGGAGCTGAATCGGTTGATTGAAAAAGGATTGGAGAACAACCTGGATGTTCACCAGGCTCGTGCCCGCATGAAACAAGCAAAGGCGGCATTGGAAAAGGTTGGTGGCTCAGCGTTACCCTCTCTCACGGGCACCTTGAGTTCAACACGAAGTCGTATGCCCGATGTGGCAGATACAGACACATACTCGCTTAACCTTTCCGCCGGTTACGAGCTTGATATGTGGGGCAGGGTAGACGCATTAATAGAAGCGGAAAACCTCGATTTTCAGGCTTCGAAAGCTGATCTCGAAACCTCTGCCATGTCAGTAGCTGCCGGTATTGCAGAGACTTGGCTGGACATTCTTACCGTAAGACAGGAAATTGCAATCATCCGTTCTCAACTGCAAAGTAACAACGCCTTGCTTGAACTGCTTAACCTGCGTTTTGAAAACGCTATGGCGGGCCTGCTGGATGTTTTGCAACAACAGGAAGCCCTGGCGAGTTCAAAATCCCAGATTCCTCCACTTGAAGCCAGGGAAAAAGTTCTCATCAATAATCTCTTATTACTGCTCGGACAGCCCAACGCCGAGGGAATCACTCTCCAACAGGTTCAACTTCCGGATATGCCTGCATTTCCGACTCTCGGCATACCAGCCGACTTACTCGAAAAACGACCGGATATTCGATCCGCAGGTTTAAACCTCAAATCCTCCGATTGGGACATTGCGGCTGCCAGGGCAAACCGCTTACCGGCAATGACGCTGACGGGCTCTTATGTGTATTCATCAAACGAGTTCTCCACCTTGTTTGACAACTGGGTTTTTAACTTAGGGGCATCTCTTGTGACCAGTTTATATGACGGCGGCACCAAATCTGCAGAAATATTAAGATTGGAAGCCGGTGTCGAAGAAGAATTGGCCAGCTATAAAGAAACCGTGTTTGAAGCCGTTATTGAAGTTGAAAACAGCATTATTAATGAAAAAAAGCAGCTTGAATATGTCGGATTGCTTGAGCAGCAATTATTGATAGCAAGACAGGCGTTGACTGAAGCTGAAAGGCAATACACAAAAGGACTACAGAGTTTCATCCCCGTAATCACAGAAATTCCAAAAGTACAAAGTCTGGAAAAAAAAGTGGTTACTGAAAAAGCTGATTTATTGAAATACAGAATCGCACTTTACCGATCCCTGGGAGGCAGCTGGGCTGAAAACTGGATTACTGTAAATACTGATTATTAAACGTCAAAGAGCAACCATGAAGATTCCCAAAATTAGTAAACAAGGCAGATCAATTATTCAAGTCGCACTTTTTGTGATCATTATCGGCAGCGGATGGGCCCTTGCAACCTACTTCATGGAAACCAAACCCGACGCTCGTCGATCACGACCTGCAAGGCAGGTTCCCCTGGTGGATGTCAAACCGGTTCAATTAACCTCCAAAACAGTGATAATCAATGCCATGGGAACGGTAGTTCCGGCAAAAGAGATTTCTCTGTATTCCCAATTATCCGGAACGGTAGAATGGATATCGGATAATTTTAGCCCGGGTGGCAGAATCATCCGGGGTGAAAGGCTGGTGCAATTGGATAAGGTGGATTATGAACTGGAAGTAAAGAGACAACAGGCGCTTGTACGTCAACTGCAGGCGGACCTGGATCTGGAAAAAGGGAAACAGGAAGTGGCCCGCAAGGAAATTGAGTTGATGAAACGGACCACAGGAAAAACGATCAAAGATCCCTCACTGGCATTACGAGTTCCACAAATGGAAAAAGCAACTGCAACATTAAAATCACAGTTGATTGGATTGGAAAAGGCCGAGCTTAATCTGAAACGTACCCTGATCGTCGCTCCTTTTAACGCTATGGTCTTGGACCGGACAGTTGAACTGGGTTCGCGTATCACAACCCAAAATGTGCTGGCCAGTCTCATCGGAACTGATGTTTTCTGGATTGAAGCAACAGTGCCTGTGGAAAAGCTGCAGTGGATAATGATTCCCGGGCTAAATGGCACCAATGCAAGCTTGGTCAAGGTTCACCTTCAAAACGGCACTTTCGCGAAAGGAAGCGTGATTCGGTTGTTAGGAGATCTTAACAGCAAAAGTCAAATGGCTCGAATTCTTATTCAAGTGGAAGATCCCTTGGGAATTGATCAAAGAAAAGGAGAGATGCCCTTGCTGGTGAATAGTTATGTTTCCCTGGATTTTGAAGGATCAAGAATAGAAAACGTGGCTGTTATTCCGAGAAAAACAGTGAAAGACGGTAATCAGGTTTGGCTGCTTGAGGCCGGGAAGCTGAAAATCCGTACCATCGATCCGATTTGGGAAGATGAAGACCATTATTATCTGGCCCAAGATGTAAAACCGGGAGAGTTGCTGATCACTTCGGAACTTAGCGCCGCAGTGGATGGTATGTCGGTCCGCAAGCAAATTGCAACCCTGGCAAAAAGGGAAGAAGTCGGGAATACGGAAAATGGGGAAGGTGAGGGACGAAAAGCAGAAAGAATGCAACCCGGAAAATCACAGGACTCACAATGAAATCTAACCAGGCTCGCAGGCGGATAAAAGGTGCTATTCCATGGATGGCAGGCAATTCAGTGGCTTCAAACCTATTGATGCTTACCTTGATCATCGGTGGGATTTTCATGGGGTTGCAAATCAAACAGGAGGTATTTCCTTCTTTTTCCCAGGATCGCGTAAGAATCACAGTCACTTATTCAGGAGCAAGCCCTGAAGAGGTTGAACGGGGTATTATTCTATCCGTCGAGCAAGCGGTGCAAGGGCTTGACGGTGTTGACGAAATCAACTCCACGGCCAGTGAAGGTCTGGCCAGGATAGACATCGATGTGGTGGATGGCACGGATCTGCAACAGTTTTTTTCCGATGTTAAAAGTGAAGTGGATGCTATCAGCGGACTTCCTGAAGACGCCGATGATCCTCGTGTGGTCATTCCCAGCAGACGTCGTGAAGTAGTCTCTTACGCCCTGTTTGGCGACTTAGGTGAGGCGGTGCTCAGGGAAAAAGCGGAAGAGATTCGTGACATGTTGCTGCAAAATCCCGGGATCAGCCAGGTAGAATTGGATGGAGTGCGAAACCCGGAAATCCATATTGAAGTCCCCCAGGAGAACCTGCGTCGATTCGGCCTGACTTTGAACCAAATTGCCCGGCAAATACGAAATGCCGCTGTTGACCTACCCGGGGGAAGTATTAAAACGGAAGGCGGTGAGATTCTGATTCGTATGAAAGATAGCAGGGATTTTGCCAAAGAATATTCAAAAATTGCCGTCGTGACCGATTCCAGCGGAGCCAGGGTGACCTTGGGCGACATCGCCAAAATATCGGAAGGGTTCGATGATTCCGATTCCTACTCCACATTCAACGGCAAGCGTGCCGTGATGATTGACGTTTATCGTATCGGTTTCCAAAAACCCATTGAAGTAGCCAACATAGCCAAATCTATTATGGCTGATGTGGAAGCCCAGCTTCCTGAAGGCATGGAAACCGCTTTGCTGCTGGATCGTTCCGATGTATTTTCCCAACGTGCCAATCTACTTGTTAAAAATGGTTTTATTGGTCTGGCCCTGGTATTTATTTGCCTGGCTCTCTTTTTGGAGGTCAGGCTGGCTTTTTGGGTCAGCCTGGGTATACCAATTTCTATCTTCGGCTCCTTTTTACTGCTTTCCACCATCGATTTCTCAATCAATATCATCTCTATGTTCGCTTATATTGTGACCTTAGGGATTGTAGTCGACGATGCCATTGTGGTGGGCGAAAACATTTACTACAACCGCAAAGAAGGAAAAAGCTTCTATGAAGCAGCTGTTGCCGGGGCCAGAGGCATGGCAATGCCGGTAACCTTTGCCATATTAACAAATATTGTAGCGTTTATGCCGTTGTTGTTTGTCGAAGGTACAATGGGCCGTGTTTTCTACCAGATTCCCATTGTTGTGATCACCGTTTTGCTGATTTCTTTGGTTGAGAGCCTCTTCATCCTTCCCAACCATCTGAGTCATGAACAAAAAGCTAAACCAGACGGTTGGTTCGGCATTGTCTATCGCGGGCAACAGTGGTTTAGTGGAAAGTTCACCTTGGCGGTGAAAAAGATTTTCGGCCCCTGGCTGATGCTTACCCTGAAAAACCGTTATATTGTCCTTGCCGTGGGAGTGGCAACTTTAATTGGAGTGGGCGGATATGTGCAAAGCGGAAGAATGGGATTTGAGCTTTTTCCCAGGATTGAGTCCGATTATGCTTTCGTTAGTGTTACACTTCCGGTGGGCACCGCCTCATGGAAAACGGCAGAAGTCCTGGACCAGATTGTCGGATCAGCCCGGCAAGTGGTAACTGAAAACGGAGGTGACAAGCTTTCCAAAGGAATTTACGCGAGTGTCAATGAGAATACCATCCGTTCCCGAATTTTCCTGACACCACCGGATGAAAGACCATTGGGAACTACCGAAGTCACCCGCAAATGGCGTGAGTTGACGGGCGAAATACCGGGATTGGAAAACATTTCCTTTGAATCGGATCGAGGTGGCCCCGGTTCCGGTCGTGGGTTGACCATTGAACTCAGTCACCGAAACATAGAAACCCTGGAAAAGGCAGCGGCGGATCTGGCCAATGAGCTCTCTTATTTTGAGCGGGTTAGGGATGTGGATGATGGCTCCGCTTCCGGAAAACAGCAATTGGATTT
>JANQLH010000163.1 GCA_028280735.1 SAR324 cluster bacterium
TTCAAACAGTTCCAAATCATCACTTTCCGGAAGAGCAACCCCGAGAAGCAATCTTTTTAATCCGAATTGCCAGGTGTTTTCCTGGAATACCGGTAATCCGAGTTTGTTTTTATACTCCCCGTCTACTCCCCAACGAATACCTGATTGGATGACCCAGGTTCTGATTCGATCGATATCTTTTTCATTAAAATGAAAACGTTCACGAACAGACTGGTTTTCCAGTATATCCAGCACATCGGGAGCTTTAAATCGGTTGCTGTTTAACCCCAGTATCGCAAGAAAGGTGTCAGCGATTAAACTGGTATCTTCGAGGGTCACATCGGAAATCGAATACGGAATGCTTGCTTTCTCCGCTTCCTGTCCGTCAAAAACAGCCCTGATCAGGGGAGCGTAGACCGAAACATCAGGCATCATGACCGCAATATCCATTGGTTTCATCTCTAGATCTTGTTCGAACAGCGACATCAAGTTATCGTGCAGCACCTCAATTTCCCGAGTTGGAGAATGGCAGGAATGAATCTGCACTGAGCGATCCTCTTTTTTGATTTCAAACCGCTGATCGATAGTTCTGTTTTCGAGATTCAGGATATCTGCCTGCAGAATCTGTAAAAGGCTTTTGGGCTCCGGTTCGACAAAATCTTGCTCTCCCGTGTCTTCCAGTACCTTCAATATCAAACTGAAAAACTCCCTGCCTGCAACTCCCAGGGAAGCCAAAAGAGGATTTCCTTGCTCGTAATATTGATGTTCCTCCTCAATTCCGGCCTTCAGGAACGTTGCTATTTCTTTTTCACTATAGCTGTACTCCCAAAATTGCTGACAAGGATTCAGATAATAAATAAACACATCCGATTTTTCGGAGAGTTTTTGCAGAACATCCAGGTAATAGGGTGGAAGACTGGATATGCCAAAAACCGAGAGACGACTGGGGATCCGGTGAAGTGTCGTTTGGTCGTTTATAAACCTGAGACGCAACTCAGCCATGTGAATCAATGAATCGGCGTTTCTATCATCTTCTGTAAATTGCCTCCACAAAGTGAATTGCCACCTTGAGTCATCGTATTTTTTAGCCAGCGGATTTCGGCCCCTGTCCCATTCATTTATCAAATCAGGTCGATAAATAAGGTATTTGTCAAATACCGCTGCAATTCGTTCCGAAAGCTGGTAAAGCTTCAACTCACCGGCAGTTCCTTCGCAATAACCTTTCAGGGAGGTGAATTCAGGCTCATCCAATAAACCCGGCAAGGCATTCATAATACGCCAGGTCATGGTATCCGGGCTATAAGGATCGCTTTCCGGTATCTCAGCCAGATCCTCAAATAACGAGTAGACAAATGCCTTGGGAAAAGGAAAACCGGTATTGGCAATAATCTGGTTCCGCTCCGCTATCTCAAGACTTAACCAATGTTGCATCCCTTTGCTCTGGACAACAATGACTTCCTGTTCAAATACGGACAACGGACGGGACTTAATTTTCGCTGCCAGCCGATCAACAAGTACTTCCAGCTTATTGCTTGTAAAAAGGTGAATTCCGGGCATGATTCCAAAGGTTTTAGACTAATGATTTTATACTGATCCACAGATCTTGACTCCTATTACCGGATAGTGAATTGTAGCGAGGCATTGCCAAAATGCAAAGACTATATTCCCGTGATTCAAATCCAATATTTGCCTGTTAGTGGAAAGCGTCTTATACTCGCCTGTAAAAGAAATCAAATGCCAAATATTCAGGAAAATTACCATGATCAACTTTATTGAAAATCTCCCCTGGAGCGTGGTTATTGTACTCTGTCTTACACTGGGACTGGCACCTTTTGCACCGCCTCATCTTATTGAAAAACTGCAGATGCTGCTTAAAGGGGATTTAAAGCGATTAATCGACTGGGCTGATCTATTGATGCATGGTGCACCATGGATGCTCTTGCTGGTGAAAGCCGGACTGAGCTTCAAGGGAGGAAATAGTTAGGAAAGGTTGATAGTCAATTACGTCAAGCTAGAAATTGGTCACAAGGCACGCTTTCTCAAAAAAATGGTTAAGGCTTTAAAATTAATACGCTCAAAACCTAGTCTTTAGATTTTATCGCTAATAATATCTTTAATCTATTTTGACTTTTTCTATTCTAAAGACTAGCATATTGTTGTAGACACAACAAAATTAATGTCTTTTTATAATGATCAAGAGGAAGATTGATGTCTTTTGGTGATAAAATAAAAAAGTTACGCAAGGAAAAGGACTGGTCACAAGATTACTTGGGAAAACAAATTGGTGTTCATGGCCGACATATTGGGAAGTACGAAAAAGGAAGAGTACTGCCTAATGCTGAAACGGCAATCCGTCTCGCGAAAATTTTTAATGTCAGCATCGATTATCTGCTAATAGACAATGAGACGAGAAGACATGAAGAGACTGATTTATCGAAGATCCAGGATTCTGAACTTTTTCGATCATTTGAAATAGCCGATCAAATGAATGATGAAGATAAAGAGGTCATAAAACGGTTATTAGATGCTTTCATTAAAAAGAATCAGATGGAAGCCTTACTTCAAAAATGAGGGCGGATAATATGCAAACAATAGAAATTAAGTTACCGGATTTTGTACAGATCGAACCACACGAGGTTAGGTTTCTTTTGGCATCAAAACTGTACGAACAAGGAAAACTATCCATTGGTCAATCTGCTGAACTGGCGGGTGTCTCCAAAAGGACTTTTATCGAACTGCTTGGCAATTACGGCATTTCTCTTTTTAACTATGACGCTGAAGAGATAAAAAGAGATTATGAAAAAGCCTAATATTGTTTCAAACTCAAGTTGCCTGATTGCTTTGGATAATATTGGAATGATCGACCTTTTGAGGCAGCTATACGGAAACATTTACATAACCGGTGAAGTAGCTCAAGAAGTTGGAATTGATTTTGATAGCTGGGTTGAAGTCAAATCGATAAAAGATCGGAATTACTTGAAACTGCTGAATGATATGGTTGATCTTGGCGAAGCTAGTACCATTGCTTTATCCATTGAATTTAGCAACAGTATTATGATTTTGGACGATTTAAAGGCCCGAAAACTCGCGGAAAGGTTGAAGTTAAATTTCACAGGACTGTTAGGAGTGATAGTCAAAGCTAAAAAGAAAGGAGTCATAAGCTCAGTTCGAGAAGTACTTCAAAAGCTTAAGAGCGCAGGATTCAGAATCTCGGACAAAATTGAACAAGAAATGCTGAAACTAGCCGAAGAATCAACCGATGCTTAAACAATCGTTTTCAACAATCTTCTTTGATCCCCTATTCGCTGCCAACTTTAAACGCAAAAAATGCAAACTGCCCGCCTCTTTACCTTGAGACTAGAGAAAGACATTAGGACTGCAATGAAATCTTTCACTAAGAGCAATGATTTGCCGTTTGTTTAATTCCCGCTTTCAATTATTTAATCCGGCCCGTCCCTATTCCCTCTATTCCCTGTTTATAATGAACGTTTGGATAGAGAAGGAGGAGATAACGAACTTGTACCTTTTTTGATAACTGACTGCCAGAAAGATTGGGAAAAAAAGTAAATTGGTTACTTGGACTTTTTAGCAAATACAAGATCACATCTTTCAGTTCACAAGAAGAAATTGAGATTCTAATGAAAGATCGTGAACAATTGTGATAGCTTTGTAAGAAGCAACACTGACAAATACTATATTGGTTTTAACTCTTCATGAGATTCCCGGTTTAGGAGGGCTATTGTCGTAACTTTTCAAATGCTGATTTGTAGTTCTTGGATAAAAGCCCAAGAATCATCAATAGACAAATATTTACTCGCAAAATCTAAATTTAGGAGAGATTCACTTAAAAGGTGGTCATATTTGCAATTCAATTTGTTTTTAACTGTTTGAGCTAGATTGATCGCATCAGGTGGGTCATTATTTGTCCATTCATTTAATAATGTTCTCAGTTCATTGGTAGTGCATTTTTCAATTTCGACAAAAAAACCGTTGTTTTGCACTCTCAACCCAAGGCTTCTTAGCATCAATGTGAGCGAGTTTATCACTTTATCCCCTTTCCAGGGAAAGATGTAGAGTGATGCCCCACTTTCTAAAATAGAATTACTGTCCAGTTTAAGCTGTTTGAAAGAACTCCTTGCTTCGATTAACAATTTTACTGCTGTTTCATCTAAATAGGCTGGAATATCATCGTTCTGATACACTTTTTTCATCTCTTGTCTGATAAAATCATGTATCATCATGCCTTGCCCTGAGAATTTTGGAACCTTTCCTCCTGCAGCTTGTCTAAGCCGTATCAGCTTCAGTTCATCACTAACGCTTAAAACTTCCCATCTTTTGCCCGCAAATATTACAAATGAACCTTCCGTTAACGGAGAGTCAATGGGTAAAGAGCCAATCACCCTGCCTTGGACCTCTAATCGGTATTCCTCTGGGGTAATAAATGCTGAATAAAAACTATAATGATTTACAATCCGCTCCCCAGCCTCTCCTAGAACTATGGAGCCATCATGATCTTGATTAATAATGTTCGACTTCCCAAGTGACCTCAACAAGTCAGCAAATAGTTTTTTGGTGACCTTTCTAAAAGCTCCGTCTCTGCAAAGAAGATCCCAGCCTTGGTCGGCATGAAATCCCCCTTTTTGAGTAATCAGTGATAAAACTTGCTGAACGAGGGTTGAAAAATGGTACTGATTAGCATCCGGAGGTTCATATTCTTTTTTTAGTAATAGATTAACCATAGCTATTGCTTGAATGAGCTCTGGTCTAAATTTGTCAATCAAATTTGATTTTGCATCTAATTCTGTTTCAGAAATATATATCCTCAAAATGGAAGCCTTATCACGGCGACCTGATCTCCCCAGTCTTTGTCTCATGCTAGAAACTGAAAAAGGAGAACCTATTTGTGCAATTGAATTAACGGATCCGATATCTATACCTAACTCCAGGGTCATCGTACAAATCGCAGTAGTTGGGAAGTCACCCTTAAGTAGCCTTTGCTCAACTTCTAACCGTAATTCTTTAGATAAATTACCATGATGAGGAAAAAATTCATTTGGAACTCCTTCCTTTGCACAGCGCTGCGTGAGCATATCTGCATAATATTCTGTGTTTTGTCGGCTATTGGCAAAGACGAGATTCGAACTTCCTCTGAGCACTTTAAAAAGGTGATTTCCAATTGTTTCTGCAACAGTTGGGAGAGGGTGCTCTATATCAGGAGCTGATTCAAGATATCCTTTAACCTGTAGTTTAATATCGCTTACGAGCGTTGAAGATTTGATGGGCTTATAGGGATAGCCACAACCAGGCCTCAAATAGGATCTGATGCTATCTATATCCCCAAGGGTTGCACTCAATGCAATACGTGGAATATTTTTCTCATTCTTTATATTATCAAGCCTGTGAATCAGTGACTGTAAGTGGCAACCTCTTTCAGTACCAATAAATGAGTGAAATTCATCAATGACAATATAGCAAAGCCTGGAAAACGCATTATCTAGTGCAGATCCGTGATTTATGAATAACGATTCTATTGACTCAGGTGTAATAAGTAGTATTCCGGAAGGTTTCTTTATACTATTACGCTTTTTTGAGGCGCTTATATCCCCGTGCCATGCTGTTATTTGTATACCAAAAGGTTCACAAAGCTCTTCTATTCTCCTGGCCTGATCATTGATTAACGCTTTTAATGGGCTGATATATAGAACCTGGTAACAATTGGAGGGATTTTGTATAAGATATGACGCAATGGGCAAAAAAGCAGCTTCCGTTTTGCCTGAAGCTGTCGCAGAGCTGATTACGATATCTGTGTTACGTTTTAATATGGGCTCAATGGCTTGTTCTTGAATATCATGAAGGTTTGTCCAGCCTTGTTGCCATATCCACTTTTGTATTTTTTTATCTAACAGTTCAAAGGATTTAGATACTTCAGAGAACATATTCACTGCTACAATTTAAATGATACCAATTCGTCGTCTTCAGATCCTACGGATTCACCAGACTCTGTTACCAAACCATTGCTGCGATCTTTTTCAATCTCCATTGAGTCTATATAATCAGACCAATTCATGGCCGGATTTTGCTCGAGAATTGAAAGGAGGTCAACAAAACTCTTTATAGTGGTTCTTGGAGTTCGAAAATAGGATTCGCCTATTTTTTTGAGACAATGACTCATGAATGCTTGAATTGCCTCATCGGGAACGAGAAAATGTTCCTGTTGGCCGGAAGCAAATACAAACCTTATTTTGGTTAGTAGAACGAAAAGATCTTCTTGAGAAAGATTTGCCATATGTAATGCAGTTGCATTGTAATCAACAACACCGGCTTGCTTCGCAAAGGTATTCTCAGCTAGTCTGGATTGCAAGGCTTGGTAGCTGTACAACCCTCTTCGAGGATCAAGTAAGAATTCAGGTGTTCCGCCTAGTAAAAAACCAAAACCAGTAGATACTCCCTGAAGACTGTCATTGAGAATATGAAGAATCTGTTCATAGTTTGATTGGCGAACTTTACTGTTTGCCAACTTGTAAAGGTTAACCATTTCATCAAGACATATAAGCAATCCTTTATAACCTGCTTGATGGACAAACGCGCTCAGTAGTTTTAAATGACTATAAAAACCTGCATCATCAATAATTGTTCTTACATTGAGCGCTTTTTTTGCATCCGTTTTTGTTGAAAACTCAGCCCTTAGCCAACGAATAGCATCCGATTTCATTTGCTCATTGCCCTCTTCATATCCTCTCCAATAAGCATTTATTACGCTGGAAAAATCAAATCCCGCCACAAGGTCTGATAAAGCAGATAAGCGTTTAGAAATAATGTTTTCTACATCTGCTTCATGGGCTCTTGACTCCTCCAAAGCACTGCCAATAAAACGTTCGACAATACTGGTTAAAGCATTGCCATCTGGCTTAGTACGCGTTGCTAAGTTACTCATTAGCTCTGAATAGAGTTTTCGAGCTTGGCCACCTGTTGAGTAAAGCCTTTTTTCAGGTGATAAGTCTGCATGTATGGTAACAAATCCTTTTTCGAGAGCAATTAAGCGTATCAATTGAAGAAAAAACGTCTTTCCCGAACCATATTCCCCGATTACCAGCCTAAACGCAGAACCACCATCGGCTATTCTATCTATGTCTTTCATTAAAGAGCTTACTTCATGAGCCCTACCAACCTGGATATGATGCAATCCAAGTTTCGGCACTACTCCAGCTTTTAATGATTGAATTACAGCATCCCTTTCCTTTGGTCGAATTTTTTTCATTTCAATAATTCCTTTGTGGTTTCTAATTCAATTGAAAATACTCCATCATATTCTTCGATCAACTGCTCTCCTGTTTTATCCAATGCAAATTCATTAAGTGTTTCGAGTGCTCCATCTACCATCAATCCAAGTTTTTTGCATTGTTCATCAATCTCTTCTTTAGACCAGTCTTTTTTTGCAATTAGGAAGTGAAATAGACCGGCATGTTCATTGTTTAATCCTTGTATATCAGAAACGAATGGTTTTGGTGTGTTTGATTCGTCTTCAACCTCCTTATTTTCATCTGCAAAAATTGGCTTTAAAATCTTTTGTAGGTGCTCGGTATCTTGTTCAATCAAACCGATTTTATTAATATCCAAGGCAAATTCTTTTTTACCTTCAGATGAATCTTCAGGAATTTTAAAGCCTGTCTGATCAGTAGAAGCTTCTTGAATGACAACAGGTTCAGTATTTGCTGCTCTATAAGTGTGAAGGTGCTCAATGGCCTAGTACT
>JANQLH010000175.1 GCA_028280735.1 SAR324 cluster bacterium
CGTATTCTTCCCTACCCGCTTTGTATCGAAAGTAGTTTTCCAGAGGAGTCAAGGGACAGATCCCGCCTGAAAACTCTATAAACGCCCCCCAAAATACGGCCGGAATGTGGACAATAACTGCCTTTTTAGACCAAAAAAGCAAAAGGCCGCCGGTCACCACAAAAACTACGAACAAAAAATGAACTACAACGATTAAATCTGCCAGCCAAATCTCCATTACCGGTTTTTTATTTGTATTCCTTTAACATTTCACCAGTTAACATTCTAAGATTACTACTCAAAAGACTTTATCACACGAGGTTTGCAACTTCAAGTATATGCTTCCTTACATAGCCCCCTTAGAAAAAACGTTCTATGAGAAGACAGAAAAAATACATATTTCCAGATAGATAGGCTTCTATAACACTATAATGACAACTCCATAACATAATCCAAAAATATCTTGGCTTATTCTGAAAATACTTTTGAACCTGTATGTCTAATCTGGATCTGCAGCCCGGGTTTGATTAAGATTACCCAAAATTCACCAAGGTTTCTTTACCCCAGCATAGTCAGCACCCTGTTGATTTCAGACTTTATATTGCCTGCTTCATTTCCGGGGGCCATGGTCAAACAGCTTTTAAGGCTTTTAATGATTTCTTCTACTTTGTCTAGAGAAATAACCAGAAAGCAGCCATGGCTGGGTAAACCATCTATATTGTCATTGCTGACTTTAAACTCAGCCCCTTCATCAAGACATAGTTGTTTCATATACGCCTGAACCTGATCTTTCAAATCGTATGGTACCTGAATAAATGCAGTTTTAGCTTTATCTTGATCGCTGTTGTCAGGATGCTGTATGGTACTTTTAGCACTGTCTTTGGACATGTCATTCTCCCGGGTATAAGTGTGAATAGCAAGGGCGTTATCGTAACGATCTGTTGGTATTCGTTCGTTAGGTGCATCGTTGGACTAAACATTTGTTATGTCCAAGATACTGCTTAGTTGGCTCTTAACCTCTCAAACGCTTTATTTTGCCACAGATCGTAGACTGCCATGAATGTTGTTTCTTCGAATTGTTCATTTGGAAAAATGTTGAAGTATTTTTTGTATTTAATACGAGGTAGGTGAGTTAGTGAGTTGAATATTTTGACGAAATTTGATTTATCCAGTTTTTTCTCCTTAACTGCCATTTGAAGATAGCGCATATGATAGTTGAACCAGTCTTCTTCATCCGGGCCATTAAAGTCCCCAAAAGGAAATGTAAAAAACTCGCCAATGGATATGCGTTTCGCCTTTTTATCCAAACCGTAAGGAATAATATCTTTAGAAAGGAACTCCTCAATACCGTCCGTTTCTTTGCGTTTATCGGATTGAAAAGAGGCTTCGGACAGGGTAACTCCGATTTCATCCACGATTTCTATTCTTTCCTCAAGATCGGCTGTATCGAGCCCTTCTGCTTTTTCTTTAATATCCTGCCTGAAATCTTCAACTTCAACATTGGATAGCTGTCCTTCATCAGAGATATCATTGAGGATTTCATCAGTGGTTTCTTTAAACTCTTTGATAACAACCGCCTGTTCTTCTTCTTGAATGGGATTTACCATCAACTCCGCTACAGCAGCAAATTTAGCCAGATAGTCAGCTATTTTGTCTTGTGTAAGAGCGCCTTCTTTTTTTGCTTTGGCAAATAATTTCTTTAAACGCTCTTCAAGAAACTTTGGAACATGGTCCTGGCGCATGCCCCTTTTCCCTTCACTCTCAACAAGTCTCTTTTTAGCATGAACATTCCTGAGGGTTGCCGCTGTTTTGTAGACCGTTGCCATGGAATTTCTGGCTTCTTTTTTCGCCTGGTGCTGCCTTTTTTTAGCGCCTGGCAGTTTATTTGAAAAAACGTTTACGAGTTGTTTAAGCCCTTTTGTTTTATCCGAGGACAGGCTTTCCAGATGATCCTTAAGGTCAAACAACTTCCCGATATCGGTTCGACTCAACTGGGTCAGCAGGAAAGTAACATATTCACTTCCTTCAGTTTTTTGGGTGATGTCCAACATCAAAACCAATTTATTGATTGATAGGTCGTAAAATATAGCCAGTTGTTTTGCCAGAAGTTGCCTTACTTCTATTACAGTCGTATTGAGGGTACCATCTTGTATGACAGGATTGAACTTGTCGATTCCTTCAAAAATGTGTTTGCGCAGCTGAGGGTGCCTGCTTTTGGCCAGATCCTTTGAAATTGTAATCAGAAGCTGGCTTTGTAATTTTTTCCCGCCTTTGTACTTTCCCCAGTAATTTAATTCCTGTGCTCGAATGGTTAATAATAGTCTGGAAAATAGCTTGTTCACGTGAACCGCAACAACATCATTTGTAGCGCTGCCAAGCAAGTAGAAATAGTATTTTAAAAAAACCTGTTTTATAGTTTTAAAATAATAGGTAGTTTCAATTAGATCATGAGGATTGGTCGATGTTTTTAGGTGAGGTTGCGTCTGACAAAGCTGTATAAAATCCTGGTACAATATCCTGGGAAAGTATGTACGGGCAGCATTTACTTCAGTCAGTTTCGCATCCATTTGTTCAAGACTGCTTTCTGACTCCACTTGGTGCATGAATACATCTGCGGTAATCTGAAAATCCACTTTTCTGGCTATACAAGAAGCAGCCGTGGAGATTCTGAGCGTTTTTGTATATTCGTAATAATCCGGACGTTTGTCTAGTTCATTGCAGAGAATAAAGCCAAACGACGGAAAAAACCTCAGAACAGCGACCAAAGCTTGGGAAAAGTCACCTGGATCATCGATTTTTGCCTTTACGGCATCGAGGTGTTTATATCGTTCGATACGTGAGGTTAGAGTTTCGAAGACAAATTTTTCCGCCTCTTTGTTGTCAGCTAAACCGGAAAAGAATTGATCAGCAAAGATACTGGCCGTCTGATCATTACTCAATTGTTTACGCAAGGCATTTAATTCCTTCATTACGCTTCAGTCAGAATATGTTGGTTGTCAGAAAATGCGTATGCTACGTCCAGCGCTTCAATGCTTAAACGAATGTTCCACATTTAAGGGAAATTACTTTTTATCGCCCTTCTTTTGCTTATCCAAATTATTTGGATCTATCAAAACCCATTTGGTTCTATATACTAGAGTCTTCAGAAAATACAATAGTTACAATCACCCGAGCCTGGTTTTTTGATTCTACAAAATTGTATGCAAAAATGTATATCTCTAATTATTCGAGATTCTTTTTAAATCGGTTTCCAAGGAAACAAGGAGTTGAATTAGTGTCAGCTACAAGTCCGATTCAAAGGTAAATATCTGAAATAATATAGATTAACTTGATTACATCCTTATCGACTATGGACATTTTCTCTGTTCATTGCCTTTTGAATCTAATAAACTCGTTTATAAACATTAGTGACATCGTTAGACTTTAATTATAATGATAGAGAAACCTTACTTGATTTTGAAGCGGGAACCATTAGTATTGTGTCGAGGTAAGACTGTCGCTTCAAATCTGCTGAAACCGGGGGACCCATAACGAAGTTCATGTCCCCTGGTTTCAGCGTAATGAGACTTTGCATTGTTGACCGGTCGCCAGTATTTCAAATACCAGGCGCCAAACCCACAGCCAAATGATTGCAACATTGGCCTTGTACTTGTATTACCCGATTCATAATTCCTGGAAGTCGTTCAAAGCACACGGAATACAATATTAACAGAACAAGCATCTGCCGACAATCATCTACTCATAAAACCAGACAAGTTACCTTAAATGAATCCTGAAAACCTAATTCTGATATCCAGAGTTTTTCGAGATCCTGATCCAAAGCTTGTTTCAAAGAGGCTAAGCGAACTGGATCGGCAACAAAGGAAGCAATTATCCGAATCGATTTTCGACATTCAAAAAAGAGTCTATAACACTATTTTGGAACCATCGATTGGGGAGACATATCGCAAAATTCATTCAAACATGATGCGTATGTTTTTCTCGCAGATCTATCACATCAACGAAAATCTGCGTTCTGATCCGGAAAAATGGCAGTCGGAGCTTAAAAAACTGCGACAGATCGACTTGTTTTATGAAACCTCCGATTTCGATTTGCTAAATGTTGCAGAAAACATCCAACAGCTTGATCTCAAGGCAGGTGTAGCTTTTCTTACACAATATGAGGAGGTTACAGGTGTTTACTTGTTAAAAGATCCTGCCAATGTTTTTGAGTTTAATAGCCAGGTTCCCGTCATTGCGAGAAGTGGAATTTTTGGTGATGACGCGTGCGCAACTGGCGAGCCGGAATCTGCCATGACAGTCAAGCCAGTCTCGGATTGCAAAGCATTGTTTATACCCAGGGAAAAATTCGTACGATTGATTCGAAGTGTGCCAGGTTTGCAGGAAAGAGTATTTCAGACGGTCGTGGAACGAGCGAAACAAGGTAGCATCAGGGCTGAAGAACATAGAAAACTCACCCTGGAAATTCTGGACAATATAGGTCAAGGATCTTTTTCCATCAACGTTGCCGGCGAAATTGGGGAAAATTATACCAGTATTGCTGCCAAGTACCTGGGGACCGAGACTTTAGCCGGCGTACCTTTTGCCGATTTAGCCTTTAGAGACGACAGAAGCAAATTAAGGAACTATTACCGGGCGCTGCATATGCTATTCAGCGGCACTGCATTTAACCATACGGTCGTTTTGGACTTACTGCCCAAAGAGGTTCGCATTAAAGACCGCGACTTTAAGTTACACTATTCTTTCGTGCAGGATGGAGCCGGCCATGTCATGTCTGTTTTCATACGTATGGAGGATATAACACTAAAAAGGGAACTTGCCAGAAAAGAAGAGGCAGAAAAAGCGGTGACAGGAAAGATGCAAAGCAATGTGGGTGGTTTTATGGATATGCTGGAAGATGTTGAAAACAGTCTTCGTAAAACCAAAGATTTTGGCAGCAAATACTGGACAGACAAGAATCAACCGGAACATGAAGTAGTTAATGAAATGTTAAGAACCTTGCATGGTTCCAAAGGATTGAGCGGTCAGTTTGAGTTGAAACGCCTAAAGTCTGTAATACATCAATTTGAAGACTTTTTTCTGAATGTTGAAAAAGTAGGTATCGAAAACTGCTCAACCGAATTCGAAGAATTACTGAATCAATTCAACCAGGAATTTGAGTTCGCATCCAGCTTTAAAGAAAACCTTGGTCAGGGTATCATAAAAATTCTTAATGGGGTGTCTTTTGATCATGGTGAATTTAAATCCATGGAAAAGATGGCCCTGGATGGAGATCTGGAAGGTCTGAGAAGTTTGATCTTCAGCCGGAATCGAACACCCGCCGCACGAATTACAAGTAATTGGAAAAATGATTCCCTGAGATTAGCCCAAAAACTGAGTAAGGAGGTGGAAATTGAGTTTGATATCGATGAATCATTGATGATTTCAAAAAGCCTGGCAAAGTCACTAAACATCAACCTGGGGCATCTATACAGGAATTGTATAGACCATGGAATTGAATCCCCGGAACAAAGGGAAAGCGCAGGAAAAAACAAAACCGGTAAAATCGATATTCAAATTGAAAAATCACAAGACCAACTGATAATTCGAATTGCTGATGATGGTCGTGGTATTGACAATCAAAAAATATCGGAAATCGCACTTGAAAACCCAAACCTGGACCAAAACCAAGTTAAAGAAATCATTGAAAACGAGGTTTATTGGAGGCTTCTTTTTCTGCCCGGTTTTTCCTCTGCCGAAAGAGTTACTGAGTTATCAGGAAGAGGTGTAGGAATGGATGCGGTGATGCAAACTGTTAGATCGTTAGAAGGTGAAATTGATCTGCGCAGTGAGAGCGGAAAAGGGACTGAAATTATTATAACTATTCCTTTCGACAAAACCTAGGCAGGGGGTAAGTCGGAAAAGCTTACAGAAATGCTTATGAAACCTCTATTCCCATAAATACATCCAACGCGTTGCTGCCAAACACTTCCTGGTTATCCAGATCCCTTATAATCGAAATATCCAGAGATTCATGTAAATCAACCAGCTCATGATGTTCCAAATCTTCACCATATTCATTGCGTACTACAGCAATAATCGGGCGTTGAGGATCACCATCATTTAAGGGAACACTAACGACAAACCCAATTGAGTGATTGCTAAGTTCCACAAGCGATCCTTTGGGAAACATACCCATAATCTTAAGGAACTTCAGCCATACTTCATAGTCGTACTCGACTCCCGACAAAGCTTCAATGTATCTCATTGTCGCCGGGGGTGACCATGATCGTTTATATTTCCTCCTTCCGACAAGCGCCTGGTAGGCATCAACGATACTCAACAATCTTGTTTCGAACGAAACCTTGTCATAGCTGCATCCGCTTGGGTAACTGGAAAGCATCGAGATATCCTGCTTGACATGGTGATAGTGTGCCATATTCACAATGGAATCCGGCATTCCCATTTCCTTAAGCAACTTGGCTCCGTAGAATGGATGTGCCATCATTACCCGCATTTCTTTGCTGTCTCTTTCAAATCTGACTGTACTATCCAATAAATCCTTGGGAATCTGTGACTTTCCAAAATCATGCAGAAAAGCACTCAGAATTGATTCATTCTGTGATTGAAATGCACTGGACTTGCCTGTTTCTTCCAAAATCAGGTTGTAGACATTTTGAAAAATCACTCCTACATCAACGCAATGAGCATACGTTTGATCGCTGGCTTTTATGCTTGCAATTGCAGCTAATGCATCTGCCGAAACATCTTCAGTAATTTTGTTAACGTACCTTCTGATGTCACTGATATCGTTATGCCCCCTTCTGGCATTATCCATAGCATATTCAACAGAATCGGTGACATCCTTTCTGACCTTAACCGATTCATTGACTTTACGTATCAATTCGTTGGTTTCCCTGATGGCTTCTAAACGTCTGGATTGTTTGGCAGTAGGTTGTTTTGTGGATTGATTGACCAACTGGATGATCTGCTGTAAATCACGTCTGGAATCGTCTGCAAGATGAGCCTTGTGTTTAACATCAAACTGTATGATATCCCTGTATTTCAGAGCTTTAACCAGTTGAGGATTTACTTTGGCCAGTTTTGCCAGATGGGGAGGGAAATCATATATTTTTACGATTGTATCCCCTTCCTGAAGTTCACTACTTTGGATCTTGATTTCCTTTTCCCTGCGGGCAACGACTAGTTTACAGTCTTTGAAATTGTGACGAACGAACTGGCACATCTTCTGATCAATCAAAACATATTTCGGCCCAAAACCGGAATATGCCGTAATGAGCATCCCTTCCTGAAGCTCATTGAGCATTACATCAAATTTCTCAACTATATGACTATCACCCACAATAACCCTATACTTCTTTCATCTACGTTTTTTACATTAGCGATTTTACATGCTCTCCACTTGAATATACGTGGTATTATTAGACTATAATTTAGGTGTAACGTCAAATTTACACAAATCCCTTCACATTCTTTTACAACTTGTTAAATCTTCAATTTTTAGAGTTTGATAGGTAAATCCGCTAGGTTTTCATTAAATTCTTCTTTTTGGTCAGGTAAAAACCACAATTCTTTGTAACTCAATATAGAAAAAGGTCTTATTTGAACCGCTTGTCGAACATAATCGGTTTTTTGCAATAAAAATTAGATGTGCTGCCCGACATTCAAAATCCAATCTATTATCGGACTGACAAATCGTAACATCAGTGACTGTTTTCAATGGCCTTTTTAATAATTGTTACAAACCTTTCTCCATCACCTTCAAAAACTGCCGACTTCAGATTCCCGATAAGCCCTGGACAATCAGGAGTTGACTCTCTATGTTTCTCTTTTATCATATTTAACCGATTAATTATGGTTCCACCTTTATAAATTGGAATTCTTGTAAGCTCCTCTAAATCTTTTATTATTACCTGGTTTAATACGTTTTCCTGTTCCGATCTTTTATTTAACACCCTGGCTGAATTGATTGCTTTTTCTTCGTTTGGCAATTCTGAAGATCGTTGTTCAAAACTGCCTGAGGTATTTTGAAATTTTCTGACAACTCTTACTATATCACCAACTCCAAAAGGTTTAACCAGGAACTCTACACCCACCCAGCGATAGTCCGATTGATACTTGCAGTGATATTTATCCGTTGTTAAAGCAATTAGGGGGACATGTTTCAATTCTTGTGTCGTTCGAAGCTGGCGGATAAAAATCTTTGATTTGTCATCCATACCCGGCATATGCATGTCAAGGAACATCAGGTGTGGCTTCGAAGCAACCAGTTTTGTTAATGGGTTGGGAGAAACCGGCACGATCTGGGTTTTTAATCCAAGATCTTTTAAAATATTAAAAAGCAGATCCCAATTCGATAATTGATCTTCAAGCAGAATCACTCTGTATTCAGCTGAAAACCTGTTGTCCATTTTCCATTTTGTCATGATATCAGTGATAGCTTCGCTGTTTCGACAAGGGAGTTTGATTACAATATTTGCCTTTTTATCGTCAGCGACTGTGTATTCTAATGTTCCTTGCAGACGGTCAACCATTTGCTTGGACGTGGCAAGCGCCAGGTTGTCATCCGAATCTACTGATCGACGTCCCAATTGCTGTCGTTTATGAACAAAAGCAGAAAACAGACTTTTTTGCTCCTTCGGTGAAAATGGTGTTCCGTTATCTGACAATGATATTCGAAGATATCCGCCTGCTTCCTCAGCAGACAAAATTATTGGAGCACCTTTCTGAGTCCGATGCATCGCAAAACGGACCAAAGTCATGAGAGTTTTTGTTAACAGCGAGCGATCGCTGAAAACAGAATTCGGGCATTGTTCACTCAATCTAATTTTTAATGATATCTCTCGGTTCTGTAACTGCTGGCGGTTTGCCAGATAGACGCTATTGAATAATGTTCTTAAATCAATGCTTTCCTTGACAAGTTCAATACTGCCGGAATCCAATCTTGAATATTCCAGCACATTGTCCAGCAGCTCTACCAGCTTGTTACCACTCGATTGAATGTTCTCCAGATACCGTTTTACTTCCGGCGGAAAACGGAGCTGATGATCTTTCTTCATCAGCAATTCGCTAAAACCAACAATGGAATTCAATGGCGACATTACTTCATGGTTCATATCGGCCAGAAACTGAATTCTGGCTTTGTTTTCTTTTTTTACAGCACTGATTTCATGCATACGATCTTTTAAATCTTCCTGTAACAAAGAAAACCACTTGGTGTTCTCCATAGAAAGAGTTGCTTGATCGGCCCACAAAGCTAGTAACTTCGCACGTCCGTCTTCATCTAGTTTTAGTGGTTTCCGGCTTTCGAGATAGAATAGTCCTTCAACTGTAGTTCCTGCGTATACTGGCGAGCAAAACGCAAAAGTAACTTGTGCCTGCATAAAATAAGGATCTGAAGCATATGTATCCATTTGATCGGGGTTATCGATTGCCAGGGATCTTTCTTCATTAAGAACAGTTTTTAAAACAGATTCAGGAAATAATCCCCTTTGATTTTCCTGGTTATTTATTTGGAACTTGGATTTAGAGGTTATAGATTGTGCTGTCTGAATCGCCTCCGCTTCGATCTTTAGTTCACCATGTTCAAGCAATGCCAGGACAGCCCTGTCTGCTCCTGTGTTTTCCAGAACCCTGGTAAGAAGTTTTTTAAAAACATCAAAAGTATAATTTACCGAATAAGGATTTTTGATTTGGGAGCTCTTGAACGTCATTGTGCCTGTTTATGTTTCAACGGGTTTTGTATCATATCCAACATCAAACGTGAGCCGAATCCCTCGTCGAATGTTAGAATATGGCATCTCAACGTCAGAAAACTGCCAAATACATGCCAGTCAGTTTTTATTAATATTTTCAGCTGGTTAGAATAAAAAAGGAGATTTTATCGGTGATTATACGGAGTTGTTGATCGAAAATGATTGAATTTTCCGATGGGGAGTCACTCTGTGGTTGAAATTAATCATTAATCGTCTACTGACGAGCACTTAGAGTCGGTTATTTGCGACAAAGGCCTAAGCTTCCTTGATTGGAGACAATGAGTCGCTTAACTTAGAGCTACAGATTATATTTTTTTCGTTTTCTATAAAGCGTGTTAGGTGAGATTCCCAGTAGTGCTGCAGCTTTACCTTTTCTAAAATTGGTTTGTTCTAAGGCTCTTAGAATCATTTCTTTTTCACTTTGTACCGGTTTGGCTTCTTTGGTTTCGTCATCCTTTTTCTTTCTGATTTTGTCAGGAAGATGTTGTTTTCTTAAAATGTTACCCTTCCCGACAGCAAATGCATATTCAATCACGTGATACAGCTCCCGGATGTTTCCCGGCCATGTGTAATTTACAAGATATTGCAACGCGTCCGCTGAAACATTCTTAATCTGGCGATGTTCTTTCTTATTTAGGTCTTCGATGAAACTGGTTATCAGCAGGGAAACATCCTGCAATCTTTCTTTCAGAGGTGGTAAGTTGATGGAAACCACATCAAGTCTGTAATAAAGATCCTCTCTAAATTGTTGCTCCTGAACCATTTTCCAGAGGTCTCTGTTAGTTGAAGCAATGATTCTAACATCGACCTGAATCGATTGTGTTCCACCGACTCTTTCAAATTTTTGTTCTTGCAGAGCCCGAAGTAGTTTGCTTTGCAGTTCTATGGGAATTTCGCCAATCTCATCCAGTAGCATTGTACCGCCGTTTGCCAATTCAAAACGCCCTTTCTTCATATTCTGAGCACCGGTAAACGCGCCTTTTTCATGTCCGAAGAATTCACTCTCCAAAAGGTTGGAAGGGATAGCTGCGCAGTTAACCGCGTGAAACGGCATTTGAGCCCTGCGACTACGCAAATGCAGCTCTCTTGCAACCAGCTCTTTTCCTGTGCCGCTTTCTCCTTGTATCATGACTGTAGCATTACTCGGTGCCACGTTATCAATCAGTTGAAATATGTCTTTCATTTTTGGATCACAGCTAACCATACTGCCAAAGGTGCCGACCTTAGCCTGCCTCTGCAAATAACTCTCGGCCTCCCTTCTATTCCAAAAAAAGACGATCCAACCGTCATTGCCAGATGGACTGCTGAGAGGACTGATGGAAAGTATAATTGGAATGATGGAACCGGAAGGACAGAGTAGTTGCGAATCTATACGCGAAACACTGGAACCGTTTTTCACACATTCGAGCAAAACCCCATTGGGTCCCGCAATGGTGGTACCTAAAATGGCTGAAGCCGGCTTTCCAATACACGACGACTCTTCAACATCCAGTACCCGTGAAGCTTCGGGAGATATCATTTGAATCAGAAAATGTGAATCCAGAGTCACCACTCCTTCTGCCATCCCTCCAAATGTGTCTTTAAGAAGGTTTAATGCCTGGTCTTTTGCTTCGACCTCAGTCTTTAATTCAACCGAATAACGTTTAACCGTATTCAGCATCTCTTCCAATTCCCCTTTTTGCCTCGCTATCTCCTTTAATTGGGTTTGTTTGGTCAGAACAGACTTGATTCTTGAGTCCAATACCAGTTCGCTGATAGGTTTGTTGATAAAATCCTCCGCACCGCTTTCAAAGCACTTGGCCAGCAAATGGTCGTCGAGTTCGCTGGTTAACATGATAACCGGGATAGAACCGTAAACCGGATGAGCTTTCAGCTCTTTTAGCAGGGTTACCCCATCAATTTCCGGCATGTAGTAGTCCATCAAGATCAAATCGAATGATTCCGTTTCCAATATTTGAAACAGAAACTTCGGTTTTGCTATAAATTCAGATGAATAGCCAAGAATGTCCAAAATTTCAGTGAGCAACTCAATTAAATGCGGGTCATCATCTACTATCAGTATTTTAGACATTCACTGCTCCGACAGTTGTTCATACTTTTAGACACTAAATCTAGCTCATCAGACTTTTTCAAGTCATTCATAACATCCGGCAACTTCGCTACAGTACCGCAAACAAAGATACACCAGTTTACCATGTTCATTAACGGCAGGCAAGAGATTCTTTAATTGGCGGATTTTCTTAAAACCGCTAATGGCAGCATATACAAACCTAACCAATTGATCTTGAATATGATTAAATATTATTTAGCTTTGATTTCAAACCCTTGTCAATCAGATAGCAAAGGAGTGTATCAAGGTGCTTAAGGGGAAACCGAGAAAAGGTATCGCTTGTTTCGGCACCTCACTTGATACCTTTGTCTTTGAAATACAAAAGGCCTTACCAGTATTTGGCAACAAACTTGTCAATACGTTTTGGAGAAACCGGGAACGCCGTGGTTAGACCTTGTGCAAACTCCGATACTTTTAGTTCCTCCACCATCCAGAGATACTTTTTATTAATCCAGGAATTTTGAAGTCCCTTGGTAGGTTTTGATATAAGCTCCCACGACTTCTTTTGATAGGTTTCAATGTTTTTATACCTGTATTCCTCATCTTGTGGGTCTTCCAAATGACGTTCAATTCTTTTTATATAGCACTTGAGTATTCTGGGACAATGCTTCCACTGCTCAAAAGGTATGGTTTGCAAACAATTGGCAGGAAAAAAGCAGTTTAACTCTTCTTTAAATCTCTTCAGAAATTCCGAAGCTAATCGGAACTGCTTTTTTTCAAGCAATAATAATAACTGATGATACATTTCTAAAGAATCCCCAACCCATCCCGCAACCTTTGAACCAAGCCCGTTTAATGAACGGCTGACAGCCTCGACTTTTTTATGAAATGCTTTCTCTGTAAGCACCAAATCACCGTTAAAACCACATAGCCCTTCAAAGGTCATGTCATATGCCTGTTGCTGCATGTTTTCGTGAAAAGTACGCTGTGCCTGGTTTTTTTGGGAATGATACTTTCTGTTTAAAGTATTGAAGTCGATATTTTTAGAGGATTTCCAGAGATACTGATAACGGAACAAAGTTTCCGGTGGAAATCTTAACTCGCTATGAAGCCAGGCTAATTCATCCCCAAGATTTCTGGCTATCAATTGGGGTACAGCCCTTATATTTTCTTCCAAAGCCTGGGACTCTGATTTTATAACGGTCAACATCAGTTCTTTTTCTTTCAAAACAAGGGTTCTGTAACCCCAAATTGAAATATCACCCCGGCCGGATAGTTCTATTTTTGCCATTAAGGGTTCAAAATCCCATTTTTCAATCTCCCAACGTTCAAATGGCTTTACGAGACTATCCCAATTGTCTTTAGGTTTGGCTTTTTGCTGTGTAAAATCGTTTAGATTTCGGCTGTATCGGAGTTCGTTTGAATTTCTTTTCTTAACTGCAAAGTTCATTCGCAGGTAATCGGGCAACTCTGCATTACTCCATACCTCAGGATCAATGTGCACTCGTGTTACTTTGAAAGTCGAATTTGTTAAATCATCTAAAAAACCATTATCATTGCTCTCTCGATCAGTTGTGTGACGCAATGATGTCATTTCCTCCCAGACCGATTCCGCTTTCTCCGGAATGGGGACCAGTTTTTTCCTGATCTCTTTGGGGAGTCCTTTTAGCATACAATAGATTTTCTCTTTAAGCAGACCCGGAACCAAAAATTCAAAAGCTTCCTCCCTAACGCTTCCCAACAGATTCCTTGGTAATTCTATTGTCACGCCATCAGCTTCATGACCCGGTTCGAATGTGTATCGTAATCTACATTTGTGATCACCCACTTTTAAATGAGTAGGGAACATGTATGAGTTATCGGAAATCTCTTGCCGCAGGAGATCTTTTTTCTCCATAAAGAGGAATTTGTCTCCACCCTGGCGTTTGATCAGTTTTTTCAAATCATTTAAACATGCAACTCCTTGTATACGTTTTGCGTAAAACGCTTCTATGGTGTCATCTTCTACCAGTAGTGTCTTCGAACGGGTTTTTGCTTCTTCGTGTTCAATTTCTTTAATCAGTTTTTGATTATGCTTCCAAAAAGGCAGATCACTCTCGAACTCGCCCTCGATCAAAGCTTCCCTGATAAATATACGGTTTGCCTCATCCCGGTTAATCTTGCCATAAAAAACCTTCCTATCGTTAACAAGGCAGAATCCAAACAAGGTGACCGTTTCAATCGCCATAACTCGCTGGTTCTTTTTGTCCCACCTGGGGTCGGACCAGGATTTTTTGCATAGGTTTCCTGCCAACGGTTCAAGCCACTCAGGGTCGATTTTGGCAACCGTATGGGCATACAACTTCGCAGTTTCGATCAATTCTATAGCGACAATCCACTGATGCTTGCCCTGATATTGATCAGAACCGGGAAACAGCAGAAAATCCCTGTTTTTCGTGCCTTGATATGTTTTCTTTTCTTTTAGTTTTGCAATATGAGGTAAGTAGCCAGCCAAAATACTTTTGTGAATAGCATCATAATCAATATTATCGGGTGGTTTGGTCTCCCATTTTTTATCGATAGCAATCGATTGTAACTGACTATAGATATCCCGCCACTCTCGGATTCTGTTGTAAGAAAGGAAGTTCGCCTTGCAAAATTTCCTCATTTTCCCCTGGGATTTTAATTCCTCCAGCGTGGAGTGGTATTCCTCCCAAAGGTTCAACATGCTGATCAGATCGGATTCCCTGGATTTAAAACGAGCGTGCTTTTGTTCGGCTTGAGTTTTTTTGTCTTCGGGCTTTTCCCGTGGATCTTGGCAGGAAATGGCAGAGGCGATAATGAGAACAGGATAAACAACTTTTTCATATTTTGCCTGTAATATCATTCTAGCGGTGCGAGGATCCACAGGCAAGGAAGCCATTTCCCGGCCGACCGTTGTTAACCTTTTTTTCTCATTTAACGCCCCAAGTTCTTTAAGCGTGCGAAAGCCGGCCCTAATCTGCGCTGAATCCGGCGGATCGATAAAAGGAAACGTTTCCACATCTCCCAATCGCAAATCCAGCATGCGTAAAATAACTTCAGAAAGATTGGATCGTTGAATCTCCGGCGTCGTATATTCATCGCGATTAATGTAATCTTCTTCACTGTATAATCGAATACAAACACCGTTACTGATTCTTCCGCACCGGCCTTTTCTTTGATTGGCACTGCTTTGTGAAATCGCCTTGATAGGCAACCCCTGGGTTCCGGTTCGAGAATTGTATTGACTGATCCTGGCACGACCCGTATCAACAACATAATGAATTCCGGGGACCGTAATGGAGGTTTCCGCAATATTGGTGGATAAAATAATCTTCCGCTGCAACGACTTATTAAAGATCCGATGTTGCTCGGCTATAGTCAGTCGACCAAAAAGTGGCAGAACATGGAAACCTTCGTTGTTCAAATAAGCAAAACGGTCCACAGCCTCCCGAATTTCCTGGACTCCAGACATGAAGACAAGGATATCCCCAAAATCGGATTCTGTGAGTAAATCTTCTACTGCCTCCTGAACAAGGTCAATCATTGTCTGGTCGCCCTGCTCCTCCATAATTTCGTCTATTGGAAAATAACGAACTTCAACCGGGTACATCCTCCCCGAAACACTGATAATCGGAGCGTTAAATACTTCCTTATCTCCTTCCGCCTCATCGGAAAAAGCAACTCGATTGCAACCGATTTTAGTGTCGTAAACCTGGGGAAAGGCTTTCGAAAACTTGTCTATGTCGATTGTGGCAGACGTGATGATTAGCTTGAGATCAGGCCTTTTGGGCAACAATTGCCTTAAATATCCCAATAGAAAATCTATGTTTAGAGTCCTTTCATGAGCCTCGTCGATAACGATGGTATCATATTCGGTTAAATACCGGTCTCCTTGTATTTCAGCCAACAATAAACCATCTGTCACAAACTGGACCAGGGTTGAGTCCCGAGATTTGTCTGCAAATCGAATCTTGAATCCAACTTTATCACCAACTGTGGTCCCCAGCTCTTTCGCAACTTGTGAGCTGAGAGACGTGGCTGCAATCCTCCTGGGCTGGGTGCACACTACCTTGCCCATTACCCCCCGGCCAGCATCAAGACACATTTTGGGAATCTGGGTTGTTTTTCCTGAACCCGTTTCACCGGTGATGACAGTAACTTGATTCTTCCGAATTGCTTCGCATATTTCTGCTTTGGCAGATGTAATGGGCAATTCCTTTGGGTACTCAAATTCGGGAATAGAGTTTTTTCGGAGCTCAACCCTTTGTTGAGACTCCTGCAAACGCTTCTTAATATGATTGTAATGGTGAGAGAAGTCTTTATGATCTATTGCGGGGAGACTTTTGAGCCGTCTTTTCAGGTAATAGCGGTCTTTACAGAGAACATGCTCTATTTCTTTTCCCAGTGTCCTCTTATCAATTGGCATTTCTGTTACTTCTTGTTTGTCTATTAGTGGACGTTAATCATACTCAAATTCTATTCGTTTATAGTCCAGCTCTATCCTTTATTTTTGTTTTGTGAAAGACCAGTTAAATTTTTCTATTCGTTTTCAGGTTGAGGCTCCATCGGGTCGCTATCGATAATGCTCAATTGGATATCTTCCTCGGATTCAGGCAATTCCTCTTCCGGTTTAATAATTTCAATTCTATCCACCTTGCGATAACCCTGGGGAAGCTTTCTACCTCTTCTTCCCCTTTCACCCATATAGTCAATTATTTTATCTTCATCGAGAGTAAGAGAACGCTTTCCGGCATGAATTACCAAAGTGTTGGCTTTCGGAAGAACCGCTATCAGACTCATTTTTTCCGCTTTATCCCTGTAAACATTTATAATCTTGTTTCCTTTTCCTTTAGGCAAAACCGGTAACTGTTCAACAGGAAAAACCAACATGTGCCCTGAATTACTGATGGAAACTACTCTATCGGTTTGGATGTCGGGTAATACTAGTGGATGCAGTGGTGCAGAATCGGGAGGGAAGTTTAGGATTGCCTTTCCCGCCCTGTTCTTTGAGTAGAGTTCAGACATTTTAGTGACAAAACCGTATCCTATATCACTGGACAACAAAACATCCTGATCTTCCTCACCAGCCAATACAAAGCGGAACATCGCACCCGGAGGGGGG
>JANQLH010000198.1 GCA_028280735.1 SAR324 cluster bacterium
GGAGGAGTGGTTGCGTTTTTACCAAAAAGAATGCTTGCGATTCTATACAACGCTTTGCTGATATTACCCGCTTCCATTGTGATGCTGGTGGTAGGAGAAAACCTTAGCCTGGCTGTGATGATTATCCTCTTTTTTACATTTATGCTGATTCTGACTTACCGCGGAAACAGCGAATATTGGTTGGCACTGGAAAACGAAATCAAGCTGCAGGAGCTTAGTAGGATTGACGTACTGACCGGTCTTTTCAATCGCCGATACTTTAACGAAGTTTACGAAGGAGAATGGAAACGTGCCAGTCGAAACGAGAGTTTGATCACAATTATCCTGGGGGACATTGACCACTTTAAACAGGTCAACGATACTTATGGGCACTTGGCCGGGGATTTGTATTTGAAGGAATTTGCCGGGATTTTGGATACTGTTTTTAAAAGGGATATAGATTTAGTGGCCAGATTCGGTGGTGAAGAGTTCGTGGTCCTCCTTCTGGACACAAATACAATTCAAGCTTTCGAAATGGCAGAAAAGGTCAGAGCCAAGGTCGCATCCACGGTGGTCACGTTTGCAAACCAGGAGATTAATACGACTGTCAGTTTTGGTATAGCCAGCATAGTACCTGACTACAAAGACTCCAGTGTCAAACTGTTCGGATATGTGGATGATGCCCTCTATCAAGCCAAGGCTGAAGGAAGGAATCGAATCGTTATAGCCAAGGAAAACAGAGAGGTGTTTTAATCAGCTTTGAGAGAAATTTCATGTTTAAGATCGTAACTACCCAGGACGAAATGCTAAAAGCATATTCGATCCGATCTATTGTATTTGTAGAGGAACAACACTGCCCCTATGACATTGAAGTCGATGGTAGGGATTTTTCAGCACTGCATGTATTAGGGGAAATTGACAATGAACCTTTTGCGACCGGCAGAATGAGATTTATTGGGGAATGGGTGAAACTGGAACGTCTGGCTGTTCGCCAAGCCTATCGAGGCCAGGGGTATGGAAATCGTTTGATTGAGTTCATGATCAAGACAGCCCTGGATAACGGCTATAATAATATAAAACTGCACGCTCAAACACAGGCTCTCGATTTCTACGTAAAACACGGGTTTGAACCAAAAGGAGAACTCTTTTTTGAAGCTGACATCGAACACCGGCTGATGGTTCGAACAGCAGTGTAGAGCTATCTCTTTCCTGCCAGAAATTACCTGCGCAATCTGATGGCCATCCTGAACAGCAGTGAAGGATTTATCATAACCTCCGAGAGATTCTATACCGGCTTTCGGGATGACGCTTTTTTGGCCGGCTTATTCAGCCTTGTAAACCCTTAACGGTACGGAAGAAATGGAACGTAGCAGGCTTTGCGCTGCTTCGACATGGTTTACCGAAGCGTCTTGACCATGCACAAGGACAACATCGGAGATCTCGGCAAAATTTCTCCCTGCCATAACCAAATTGGAAAGCCCTGCCTGCAATGGCAGCATACTGGGATTGTAAGCGGCGTTTTCCAGGTAGTGTCCAATGAAGGTCTGTCCGTTTCTGGTTTTTACGGCAATTCCGGCATGGGACAAGGTATAAGGGGAATGGGATTTATTGGCTGCCTCCAGTGCCTTGTTGGCCAGTTCATCATCAGTAGGGTTTTTAAAGCTGAATCCTTTGGACACTTCATCCATCAGTTTAAAGCGAACATCAAGGTTATCCGGGCCAAATCCCCGGGGAAGTAATTGCGGTAGAAGAACAGCTTCAGTGTTGCCAACCTGGATTTTCATCTCGGCAGAAGTATTTAGCTCGCTTAGAAACTGTCGGCACATTCCGCAAGGCGGAGCTGTTACCGACAAGGCTTTAATGCCGGTTTCTCCATGGGACACGGCATTGGCAATGGATGCCTGCTCGGCATGAATCGTCGTGTATACAGGCATGTCTTTAAATTCGATATTGGCACCTAGATAAAGATTACCGCTGCTACCGCGGGATACCGCACCAACCTTAAACCTGGAAGCCGGGACTATTGCTTTCTCTGCAGCCCACGGTAATAGCTGCTCAACAAGTTGCTCAACGGAAATTCGCATGGTTCCTACCAATGCTTTCACTTCTTCAGCCATTAAGAAACTGGTCTCTCTTGTCAAAAATCCGTCCAGTATTTTTTTATCGATTTTAGATCTGCGTCGCAATGTCGGTCCTGTCTTATAAGTGGTTCTATTTAGTGTCTGAATGGAAATTCGCTAAACCCTTATCCAGCCTTATACTAGATAACGGAATTCAGCTTGAAGATTAACCCGCTATCAACCGTCAACTTTCAGCATGAAGCATTGAAAATTCAAACAAAAACCGGCTGAGAGCTGAAAGCACTGAAGCTCGAAGTATCAAGCTGCCTTTAAAGCTTTTATTGGTATGGTATAAACTGGTTCTCGTTCAGGCACTGTTTCATGTTGAAGATATCGTTTGTCAATCTTTGTGTTTCAATTGTGGTAACTCGTCATCTTACATTAGTAACGGAAAACAATGCCGTCAACACAGCTCTAAAAAAGCAACAGCGATGAAACAATTGTGGTTCCAATTACCAGAATTCGATAGGGTTTTTCCGGGATGATTTTGACAATCCGGATGCCGATGAAGACTCCGGAGATGATCGCCGGGGCCAGGATAATGTTGAAAGCCAGTGTTTTTAGGGTGATGGTTTTCCAAACAAAAATATGGAGAGGAACCTTGAACAGGTTGATTAACAAGAAAAACCAGGCACCGGTTCCAATAAACACTAATTTTGGAATACGCATGGAGAGCAGATAAAGAGCCATTATCGGACCGGCTGCATTGCCAATCATCGTGGCAAAACCTCCTGCCAGACCCAAAACGGCCGCAAACCAGCGCCCGTCAGGGACGATTAAGCTCTTTCGAATATCTTGCCAGACCATTAATGTGATTCCCACAAGCACAGATAGGGAAAGAGCACTTTTAAAAATTGCATCGGAAACATAGTGCCCAATGGCAAGGGCAATAAAAACGCCGATTATGGCCCAGGGCATAACCTTGAGAACATATTTCCATTCGGCATGCCTATTGTAGTAACGAACAGCAAACAGGTCCGCAATGATCAACATCGGTAAAACAATACCGGTTGACGGTTTGCCCCCAAAAACCATCGCCATGATGGGAACAATAGCCATACCGGTTCCGCTGACTCCTGCTTTGGCCGCACCTATCAATAATCCGCAAAGAATTGAAATTGCCCAGTCGGCCGTGGAAAAACCAAACGAGTTAATAAATTCAAACATACAAAAACAAGATTTCTAGGAAAGATATTCGAAATAGCCCTCTTTACGGTTTTTTCGAACATTGTCGTGAGGAAAGATAATACCGTTCATAGCCACATATATTCCGTGCGGTAGCGATTGAGCTGCGGCCAGGGCGGTTCCGAAATTGAAAAGCGCATCCGAGTTCCCAAAACTGTAAGGAATCATGGCACCAAAAAGTGCAATGGTTTTATTTTTGATATGTTCATTCAGTGTTGATGCAGTTTCTACTATTGTGTCGGTGCCGTGGGTGATAACTATCTTGTCTTCGGAATAGGATTTACATTTCTCCGTTATCGACATCCTGTCCAGATCATCCATATTCAGGCTGTCTTGCAGTTTGTAGGAATCGATTGAGGTTTTCAATCTGCATCGGGCCTGTTCCAACATATCATTGATATGGGACTTCGTCAGAACCAGCTGTCCATGAATTTTATCATATTCTTTGTCAATGGTGCCGCCTGTGAGCAAAATTTTGATTGTCATAATTACCCGCAGAGAAGGTGTCAACGATGGTGAACGATCAAAATGTCTATGTTTATTCACAAAGATTACTTAGTAATGAGCTGATAAATCAAGCTGATTATCGGCACAGCAAGAGCAGATACCCCGCCTGTTTCTCCGTTTATCAACAAACTAAATCCGTTTGTCACCCTGACACAGCAAACTGATGATTATAGTACATAGTAGAGCCATCAACCCAACTTAATTATATATTTGAAATGAGGTGACCAATGAAAATCAAGCCAATTATCATACTGTTCTTTTCACTAACCTTGATAACGACCCATTCAAAGGCACAGGATCAAGAACCACAAATGGTGTACGAGCAGGAAGTTGAAAACAACAAACCTTTTTTCACACATGGTGCAAGACGGGAATCAAATCCGCTTCAAATCCAGATCGTACAAACTTTCGGACCTGCAACACCACATACATTCGCTCCCGGGGGAGGATTACATTTAGGGTATCAACTATCCGATCTTTTTTATATAGGACTAACGTCCGCGGCATTTGTGGACGGCAGCAACGCCTGGGATGAACACTGGACTTACAGATACGACGATGATGACGAAAAATACGATGAAGAGATCTATGGTCAGGATGGCGCCAGTTTCATTGAGTCAGAGCTAGATCCAATACATCTCCTTGAGTTACGCATGACACCCTGGGATTTTGGATTGTATTTCTCATTTGGTGCCATGTATCGTGGAAAACAAGTCTCTACTACCAAATTTAGAAATGAAAAAAGAACGATCGGTGACAAAGAATACACAACAGGTTTGACAGCCAAAGTGGAATACAAGGAGTGGTACGGAGGCTCTGCCGGAATCGGATTTAATTATATTTTTAATTGTGGATTAACCCTGGGAACTGCCTTAAGCTTTGGTCTCAATGCCCAAACTCCTGATGTTACCTTAACCAGCACTGCTGCTGTTGATGATGAGGACATGGAGCATTGGAAAAAGCAGATCCAGACTAATGAAAAGCAAGTTCCCTATCTTTACAGCTTTTCCCTGGGGTATGCATTTTAAAACTGTCAGCAAGAGTTTCAGTGCTTGGAATGTAAGTCGGCAATCAACTGTTTTACTGTTTTACGAAAACCCCTGCTAATTGGGATTTCAATCGGATCAGGCGAGTTTTTTAGGATAAGAGTTTCATTTTTAAATAACTCCTTGATTTTGGAGGTATTTACCAGGTAGCTACGATGAACCTGGGCAAATCCTTTGGGTTCCAGATCAACCAATGCCTTTTTCAGGGTTTTTTTAACAACATGGCAGGTACCATCCTCCAACCGGTACTCGATGTAGTTGGCGTTGTGTTCCTGGGGTTGGACATAGAGGATATCGTCCGGCCAGACATAGACTTTCCGGGAGTCTCCATGCAAATCCCGGAACTCAAGCAACAGGTAACCGACTTGTTGCTTTTGTCGAATCAATCTCTTTTCCAGGTTTCGATGGTCTAAATCCTTGAAAACCTTTTGGATGGCGTCGTTAAATCGCTGGGTCTTGACGGGTTTCAAAAGAAAATCACTAGGATCGTAAGCATATCCGTCAATGGCGTATTTACTGTACCCGGTACAAAAAACAACAACAGGAGAGTAGCTTAAGCGACCCAACATTTCAAAGCCGTTTAAGTAGGGCATTTCAATATCAACAAATACAAGATCCGGTTTATGGGTATTGATGCCTTCGAGTCCTGCTTGACCGTTGGAATACGTTTCAATAACTTCAATGTTGGGGAAGGCACACAGATGGTCTTTAATATCGATGACTGCAAATTCTTCGTCATCCACTATCACGGCTTTAATAATTTGCATTGTCAAACCTGAAATGGAGTCTGTTTTTGAAATCCAATATTGAAACGAATAAGTTATCGAACATAACCCCTTTGGGGCGAGTACGTCTATTGGCTTTTCTTGCTGTGAGTGCCTTGATTTACAGTCTGATCTCCGTTTTTCTGCTCAATACAAGTTTGATGAAAGATTGGGAAAACCGCTTTCAAGCCCAATATTACTTGTGGAAGACTCATTTTAAGGAACCGGAAGCAAGTTCTCTCCCCATGGTTATTGTATTGATAGATGATCACTCGCTACCGGTAAACTCAGCCAGGTCACCCATTGACAGAGCCTGGCTCGCCGACCTGCTTTATGCTGTAAGCCATCGCAACCCAACAATCGTGGCACTGAATATACTATTGGACAGACCTGGTACGAAGTTGGAGGATCAGAAACTCATTGAAGCTATTTCTCAGGCAGGAAACGTTATTTTACGAACCGATCCCTTTTATCCTGTTTATCCAGGTTTCGCGGAAGCCGCTCTGGACAAGGGGACAGTGAAATTCCGCCTGGATTCCTCCGATACGGTGCAGGAGGTCTGCAATAACCAAAGCACTTGCCAAAGCCCGCATATCTTTCATGAGAAAATTCTGGATTACTATCAGTTTGCCAATGGTCTGCGGATAAACGGAATCCCGCCGGAGTCATCATGGTCAAAAATTAATTTTAGCCTTGGCTCCCGGGAAAGAGAGAGTTTTACGATCAAGACTTATCCTGTGATCAGGGCGCATGAACTGCCGCTTCTTCCTGAAGGTGCATTTGAAGGTAAAATAGTTTTGATTGGAACGGGGTTTCCGGATCTTTATCCTTTGTATCGGGTTCCTCTTGCAGAACCTGTGTTGATGCTTCAGGAAACTGAAATTGTTGCCCAGGTTCTGAACATGGTAAGCGGCAACAACTATCTTCGAACTCCGGCCGACGTTTTTATCGGATCGACCATGTGCCTGATAATGCTTATAATCGCTTTGCTCCTGGTTTATCGGGGTGTTATCAGCGGTATGGTAGGGTATGTGGTGACGATTATCTGCCTGTTTCTTTTTGCCGCTTGGATGTTTGCCTTTAAAAATATTGAAATTCCTTTTATCTTGCCGGCTTCCGTCATTCTATTCTTTACTGTTACGGGAGTTTTGACTTGCGGTGTTCAGGAGAAATTATTCAGACTCACGGCTGAACTGAATCTGAAGCAGTCAAAAATAGATTTTCTCACCAACGAATTGCACTCGCATCATTTGTTTAACGAATTCTCCCGGCTGAGTGTCATGATTCAGCATGATCCAAAATCGGCAAAGGAGTACCTGGTTGAATTTGCAGAAATGCTCCGAAGTTCACTAAAATATGGTGATCAGGCAATGGTTCCGGTTGCGGTTCAGCTTGAGTATTTGGAGTCTTATCTGAAACAGCAACAGATGATCCACAGGGAGAAAATGGTTTTCCGGTTTAATAAATCGGAAGATGTTGCATCCTGTCTTGCTCCCTGGCATGCGTTTTTTCCGCTGGTTGAAAATGCGGTTAAGCATGTCGAAGGGTTGCTGAAGCAAACCGGTAACGATAAAGCTGAAGTTGTGCTGGATCTTTCAATTTTGGACAATAAACTGGTTTTCTCAGTCAACAACCCATATAACCCAAGCATTCAAACCGTCTCATCCAAAACCGGGTTGAAAAATTTGCGGGATCGACTGGTTCTTGCGTATCCGGAAGGAGGTTTTGATTTGGATTTCATCCATGATGATCATAAATGGAAAGCTGAATTAAGACTTCCTATCCAACAAGGAAAGCTTTAAAGTAACAATCCGCATTATTTCGCGAAAAATAGTGGCTGAAAGATTAACATTACCCAAAATTACCAACCGGACTATTTGTATTTAAATCGCACCTGTTTGTTTAAGATGACATCACTATACCGGGAGAAAACTGTTTCGCGGTTTTCTCAGCTGATTCTTTTTTTTATAAGCTGCTGGTTTCTGACGAACATCACGGCCTCTGCCCTTGCTGCTGAGAAACCCACTGTTATTGTCCTGTTTAAGGGAAAGGTATACCTGCTGGATAAGCAAAAGAAACGGATACCCGCTGCTGTGGGGCAGGAGTTTTTAATATCCCGGTATCCCCGGATTCAAGTTGATGACGCTGCTACTTTATACCTGCAACAAGGCAACAAGCTGGTGGAGTTAAAGAAAGCGGGTATTTACGGATTGTCTGAACTTTTCACCGGCAGACCTTCCGTTTCGGGTCGATTTCTCTCTTTTTTGAGCGACCTCATTGCCCCCCGTTCTTATGTTTCGCAGGTTCGTGTCCGGAGCGAAACAGGAAATTTCGGTTTAGATGATGAGCAGACATTTGATGACTTGTGGCAACAATTGGTATTGGAGGATAGTCAAAAACCTTCTCAATTCGGAAATAAGGATTTGTTGGCTATGGCTGCCTGGTATCAGCAAAAAGGAAATGCGATTCGCGTGGCTTACCTCATGGAACGAATCAATGCCTCTGAAAACGGATCAAATTATGTCTACCGGGAAATGAGGATGGACGCCCTGCAAAAGGTCTCACTTTCCGACATCAACAAAGAACTGCAGGAGACCAGGGCGCTGGCTGAAAAAAAGTACACACCGGGAAACCACAAGGCAATTTTGATAGGAATTAACAGCTATGATGAACCCAGCTGGCAAGCCCTGAAAACGCCGATAAACGATGTCGAGGAACTAAAAAGCGTACTGGTTCGTGATTACTTTTTTAGCGACAACGATATCGTTTTATTAAAAAACGCCACATTTGACAATATTATCGGGGCTTTCAACGATATCAAAAGGGTTACCGATTCAGACACCAGCCTTTTAATCTATTTTGCAGGACATGGGTATTATCCACCGGGTGAAGATGAAGGCTACTGGGTGCCGCGAGATGCCGGCAGTCCCGAAACACAACGACTGTTTATTCCCACAAGTACGATACTCAGCAAAATAAAAGCGATTCAATCCAGGCATACCCTGGTAATTGCCGATTCCTGTTTTAGTGGCTCCTTAATCCGGACTACCCGGGGAACTGCTACGAACTCAAGGTTTTTCAGGGAGCTTTCCAGCAAAAAAAGTCGTCAGATTATTACATCAGGTGGTCTTGAACCGGTTAGTGACCAGGGCTGGGGGAATAACTCCGTTTTTGCGGGAAAGTTACTGGACATTCTCACGCAAAAAAGATCAACCCCGTTAAGTGCATCTGAACTGGCATTGAATCTAAGAAAGGAAGTCAAGAACGCCGATGCGGCCCAGACCCCGGAATATGGCCGTTTGCATATTCCTGATGATGAAAATGGGGAGTTCTTTTTTGTTCGCAAAGACCAGGAACTAGCGACAGTTATTACACAACCTGCGCCGGCTATTACTGTGAAGGATCATGAGTCTCCCGGGCAAACGGAACATGTCGAGGAGGAAATCATTCTTTATGACAGGGACGGATACCGATTAAACATCGGATTTGGGATCCACATGGCAGTCCTCAATTATAGATTTTCGTACGAGGACAGCGAGAACAAAGATAAAAGTGAGAAGGATTCCACCTCACTTTCCGGTACCATGTTGAATATTGGATTAAAGACGACGGATAAACGGCTGAGCTACGAGGTATCGGCTAATTTCGGGCAGCTTTCGACATCATCCTTTGAATGCGATAGTGAAGACGAGGAAACGGAATTTTGTAAAAGGTATGCCGAAGCCTCCGTATCAGGTCGGTATAATTCGTTTGGGATATTTGCCGGTTATAATCTTCTTCCCCACTATCCTTTGGATTTGGAATTCGGCGGAGGGTTTCTCTATCAGAACTATTCCTTTAAAAAACTGCTTGACGCTGAGGATTTGGATTCGACCTTTATTTCTACCTGCGCGCGAATTGAATTCAGTTATCTTTTTGGTGATTGGTATTTAGGGGAGAGAAATGATTTTTGTGTCAGAACCTATCAGATTGACGGCACCCTCTCCGATTTTGAGAATAGCTCGCTTAGTGATTTACAGATACCTTTTAATTTCAAGATCAACCTGGTTGCCTCATATAGGTTTTAAGAGCAGATTCAGTTATCGGTCACTGGTTTTTTAACAGTTTCAAGATCCGGAGATTGGACGGTTAAACGGCTGGATGATCATTATGCTGTTTAAACCAGCAGATTACCTTTAAAAACGGTCACTGCCTGACCTCCCAGGATAACTTTATCTCCTTCGATTTTCATGGTGATGAATCCCCCGCGAGGAGAGGCCTGGTAACCTTTTAGCTCTTCCTTTTCCAGTTGACGTGCCCAAAAAGTAGCCAGACAGCAATGGCTGGAACCGGTGACAGGATCTTCATTCACGCCAACCCAGGGAGCAAAGTACCTGGATATAAAGTCGTAATCCTCTGAATCGGATTCGGCAGTGACGACAACAGCCCTTTCATCGAGTTGCTTTAGCTTTACGAAGTCCGGTTCCAAATTTCGAACGATCTGTTCGTTTGCCACCTGAATCAGCAATTTTTCATCGAATTTGCCCACGTAATAGGGATTAATCTTGAATGCATTCAGCAACTCAGGTGAAAACTCTTCAGGCCGTGAATACATTGCGGGAAATCCCATTTCTATAAACTCATCGTGTTTTACGGCCGTCAGCACACCTCTTCGGGTGTGAAATCGCGCGGTTTCCCTGGGATTAAGAACCCCTGTTTCCCACAAAAGATGGGCTCCTGCAAGAGTGGCATGTCCACAGATGTCCACCTCGATTTTTGGGGTAAACCACCTCAATTGAAATCCGTCATCCTGCTTCACAATAAAAGCTGTTTCAGAAAGATTCATTTCAAAGGCTACCTGCTGCATCCATTCGGCTTCGCGTGGTTCGGAAAGTAAACAAACACTTGCCGGATTTCCCGAGAAAGGTTTGTCGGTGAATGCATCAACCAGGTAAAGGACATTGTTCATCATAGCGTTATTCATCCAGTATGAGATGTTTAATCGTAAAAGTTTGTTTTCAATCCATTAGCAGGATTTATGAGAAATTGTCAGCCGTCTTGAGTGAAAAAGTGAAATTCTAACAAGAAGCGTTTTACGACCGGGTAAAAACCTTTGCAGGATTATTGGATGCCATTATTATCAACCGCCACAAAATGATATTGATTAAAAACCTGTCAAAAAACTGTTATTGTGTATTAATTTTAGTTTAGTATCTGAACGAAAACCAGTTTAAAGCTTACCAATAAAAGCTTTAAAAGCTGTTTAATGGCACGAAGTTCAGTGCATTCAGTATTCTGTGATCAGCTCTCAGCCAGCTTTTGTTCGAATTTTCAATGCCTTATGCTGAATGCTGAAAGCAGATGGCTGACAGCAGGTTAATCTTCAAGTTG
>JANQLH010000235.1 GCA_028280735.1 SAR324 cluster bacterium
CGAAACCGCAGGCCACCAGCTACGACTCACGGAATACGAGGCCCTGCAAGTCGCTGAATACGCCCACGACATGGTGGATCAAATGATCAGACGGGTGGAAGAAGCCTTCAAAAAAGAATTCTGCAAGCCAAGTCGTGATTGATTAGGTGGTAAGTTTTCTTTTGACATTTAATTTCCATCGACCTAATATATAGGTTATATAAACAATAAAATATGTTATATAACCTATAAAATTAGTTTATGTTAAACAAACTTTTCGGAAGTGTATCCGCCGAGAAGGTGTTTTATTACCTTCTGGTTTATGAAAAAGGCTATGCAACAAAAATATCTGCTTTATTTGGATTGCCTTTAAACTCCGTGCAGAAACAGCTCATTAAGTTCGAGGAAGCAGGAATCCTCGTGAGTTTTTTGGAAGGCAAGACCAGACTCTTTACCTGGAATCCCAGGTATCCCTTCCTTTCCGAGTTAAAAGCGCTTATCGACAAAGCATTTCAGTATCTCCCTGAAACTGAAAAAACAGAGTTTTTTCAACAAAGAACCAGACCCAGAAGAACTGGTAAACCAACATGAAGGACATTACTCGAGAAACTTCATTGAAGGAAATTGCTTTGCTAGTCTGTTCATAATTAAAGCGAGACGGGATTTCCGATTTTTTTGTCGAATTTCCTTCGCCTCCCGTTGCTGTGGGCAACAAACCACTGAAACGATTCAACGAAATTGAATCAAAGTCTGGTTATCTTAAGTTATTGACACCAACTCAATGTGTCATGGACAGACTTGCTGCTTACTACTATTGGAATGACAGGCAATCACTTGAACAGGCGATCCTTGTTGCTAAAAACCATGAGATAGATTTCGATGAAATTGAAATGTGGTCTGATGAAGAGGGAATGAAGGGGAAATATGATGAATTCAAAAAAAGATGCCCATAAACTCCCAATCTAGGTCCTTACTCGATTTCATGATCAAAGGCTTCGCTACCCTGGCCACAGACACAGGGACATTTTAGATTGATGATTTTAGTTCTAAGATTTACGGGTGGAGTCGCTTTGCGACTATTTTGTGTGATACTGGATTCCGGATCGGAGTCACTGCATTTTAGATTGATGATTTTAAAAAGGAGACACGAGGCCTATTAAATTTAGCTATAACTCACGAAAAACGAAGCTGGGCAGGTCGCCGAAAACGCCTGTGATATGGTAGACTAAATGATCAAACGAGTGGAAGAAGCCTTCAAAGCAGAATTCTGCAAACCAATAAAATGAAGTGCAAGCTTCGAAGCTGTTTTAAACTATGTTTGACAGCATGGTATAACAGTTATACCATTTAGATATGAAATTTAAATTCGATACAGGGAAGAGCAAAAAGCTAAAGCGAGATAAAAATGGAAATCAACAAAACAAGAGATAGAATTATATGAAAGCTACATCCAAAGATAAAAAAGGGAAAAAGCCTACAGCGGATGAGATCGCAGAGATGGCAATGAGTGGAAAAGACATTTCCACCCACTTTTCAAACAAAGGGCAAATGAAACCACCAGTGCAACGAGTTAATGTAGACTTTACGGTTGATATGTTGAATGAATTGGACGAGTTCGCCAACGAACTTAATATCAGTCGTCAAGCGGTTATCAAATCTTTATTGCGGCAGGTATTAGATCAGCATAATTTGGCAAAAAAAGCTCGAATGGGATAATCATCTCCCTTTGAGAGACTCCTTCTTTCCAAACCTAATCGGCTAACCACCTTGCTTAATCCGGCACTTTTATATCTCCAACAAGAGATTGATGACCCTTTGAGAGATTTTGTTTTAATTTACATTAATGGGAAAGCCCACCGTATTTATGGAGAGGACGTGGTTCAAGCTCTAATGGAGGAATTCTCAAAAGCATCACCGAATACACCACGCAATCCGCTTCTATTCCTAAAGCAGAAGAGATTCCCTTGATTCAATGTTTTAACATGACCATTTTCGTATACCAAGCAAGTCCGGATTAATTAAAATGGATGTATAAAAGCATTGTAAAAATTGAAAATTGCTGTAAATATCCAGCTGACACGAGCTTTCATCAAGGCTCATACTATTTCCGGTTTTTTCCGTTCAGGCACTAACTAAACGTTTTCACAGACTACTTATTCATTATCTAATATGGCGACAACGCAAAAAGAGCTGGCTACTGTTGAACAAGCCGTCAAGAAACTTCGATCCTTCACCATTCAGGATTTAGCCGGGCAAACCGGACTTTCCACTTTTGATTCAAAAAGGGGAGTTGAAACCCTGATGAAGAAATACTCCTGTCGGATGTTGGTCACCGATCGCGGAGAGCTTATTTATGACTTTGGGGGGTTCGTTCGCAGGGGCAGTAAAACACTGCGAGAACGTGTGAACGAAATAGCCGCCCTGTTATGGAAAGCGTTTACCTATTTTTTCAAAGTTTGGATTATGGTGATGCTGGTTGGCTATTTTGCAGTATTTGTCATCCTGCTGTTGGTTATTGCTGTCGCCACGTTGTTCGGCGGAGATCGGGATCGGGAATTTAACATGAACAGCGGGGTTTTTCTCATCGTTATCCGGGTGTTATCTGAGTTCTTTTTCTGGAGAACCATTACGGACGACCTTACCTATAAGCGCGATAGACATGGCTATCGTTATCGTCAGTACAAACCGGTTACTTCCGATCTATTCAAGTCCAAAAAACGGGGCAAAACAAAGAAGTTCATCATATCGGTCTTCGATTATGTTTTTGGTCCTCACCGGGCTGAGATTCACCCCCTTGAAAACCAAAGGGAAGTTGCCACCTATATCAGGGAGAACAAAGGGCTGATCACCATGGAAGAGGTAAGAGCCCTGGCAGGTTGGAAAGGAAAGCAGGCAGATGAATTTTTTACGGAAATGATCTCCAATTTTGACGGTGAAATTAAAGTGTCCGATAAGGGTGTGATTTACGGTGAATTTACCGATTTTTTATCCGGGAAGCACAAGGAAAAAAGCACCGACATCGTTTTTTACTGGGATGAATTCGAGCCCGAATATCAATTGAACGGAAACTCTACTGAACGAAATTTGATCATTACAGGCATGAATCTGTTTGTGTTGGTAATGTCATTCGGAGTATTGTCCGACCGTCTTCAAATAGCCGGGGAAAGCGCCCAGTCCTTTCAGTTTTTCTTCGGCATCATCCCTTTTGTGTATTCAAGCCTCTTCTTTCTTATTCCATTGGTGCGCAGTCTTATTAACGGCATGCGTGAAAAACAGCATCATCTGAACAATGTCAGAAAGCGGTTGATGAAGGAAATCTACCAGGACACCAGCACCAAAATGTCCCTGGTAAGTATGGAACAGGCATTGAATTCTTCCCGGGAAATCACCGACAAAGTCGATCAAAAAAGCATAAAACAGATAATGAGCGATGAGATTCACGATTGGAAAGGAGAATTGCTTGTTGATGACGATGCAGCCCTGGTCTACGATTTTACCCTGTTAAGAGAAAGCCAGGCCGATATAAAACGTCTGAGGGGAGAGCGGCAATCAAGCGTGACAACAGGCCAGACTGTGTTCGATACCAATCCCGTTTAAGATCTTTCCAACCTTTTGATTACCGGGAGAAAAACCGGACATCTCCCGGTTTTATCATGACACTGACTTTGTCATTGTTTGCATAGAACGCCTTTGGTCCTGACACTTCAACCAGTAGCTCGTGATGGCTGTCTTTCGGCTCTATCCAATAGTGAACCAGTGATCCCAGGTAGCTCTTGGATTTGATGGTTGCCTGAATTGAGGATGTGTTTTCTTTAGCCAGTTCGATTACCTCGGGTCTGATTGTGCAGACAACCTCTTTGTTTCCGGCTACATCACCTGGTAAATCGATCTGATTCCCGAAAAAATCAACTGTCCTGTCACGAGTTTTGAGTGTGATCAGGTTCACGCTTCCGATAAAATCTGCCACAAAAAGAGAAGCCGGCTTCTCATAAATCTCCTGTGATCTTCCGTTCTGTTCGATGGAACCGTGGTTCATCACCACAATCCTGTCAGCGATACTCATGGCTTCCTCCTGATCATGAGTGACATAAACCGTGGTTAAATTAAGGTTCTTTTGTATTCTCACAATCTCATTACGCATGTGAATCCTTAATTTTGCATCCAGATTTGAAAGCGGTTCATCCAATAACAACAAATCGGGATTGGTCACCAATGAGCGGGCCAGGGCGACCCGTTGTTGTTGTCCGCCGGAAAGTTCATGAATGTAACGATGGCCCATACCATCCATTTGAACCATGTTTAGCATTTCAGCAACCTTGTTATTTATGTCACCTTTTTTTTGTTTTCGGCGACGCAATCCATAAGCGATGTTTTCAAATACATTCAAATGGGGAAACAATGCATAATTCTGGAATACAAGCCCGACATTACGTTCTTGAGGTGTGTAAAACGAAATATCATTACCATTCAGAAAAACGGAACCCTTATCGGGTTTCAGGAATCCGGCGATAATTTTAAGGGTAGTTGATTTCCCACAACCTGAAGGACCCAGCAGGCAACATAACTCCCCCTGTTTTAAGTTTAAGGAAAAATCCTTTAGTACGGTTTTTTCTTCAAAGGTTTTCGACAATCCGTTCAACTCTAAGGTATTTTTCATAGGCTCATACGGCGATTGCTCTGCAGGGTGATCTGATTTACTTTTTTGTTCACCACGGAGACACGACGGGCACGAAGTTT
>JANQLH010000304.1 GCA_028280735.1 SAR324 cluster bacterium
TGAACTTCGAAGGATCAAGCTGCCCTTAAAGCTTTTATTGGTGTGGTTTAAACTGGTTTTAGTTTTCCTTATTGCTCACTACCTGCACTTTGTACTCAACCAGCATAAGGTGGATTAAAACCTGTTTCTGCAAGCCGATTTTGAGAGGCCACACTCTCATCAATTGTACAGCTCCGAATATCTTTTCGATATCCGTTCCAGGCACACTACTGTCACCTAATTTAAATAGACTCACAATGGTTATGGATACAACAAAGAATACTCATGCATTACTATCGTGAGATGAGTCGTCGTCTAACAGTTTTCGAATCAACTTCAACAATATATGACTTTCAAAAGGTTTTTGTATGATTTCCAGATTGGAAGACTGGATCAGGATATCTTTTGAAAAAGCATAACTGAACCCGCTGCTTACAATGATAGGAATATCCTTGCGGATATTAAGAATTTGCTTTACCAGTTCGTCACCATCCATTTTTGGCATGGATACATCAGTGATAACTAAATCAAAATGATACGGATTGTTGCGGAAATCTGTGATGGCTTCTTCCCCGTTGGTGGCTTCTGTGATTTTATATCCATAATCCTCCAAATACTCTCGTGTTGATTTACGTATGCCTTCTTCATCATCGACCAAAAGGATTCTGTCGGTTCCTCCTTTAATTGGCTTTGTTTCTTCAAGATTGATCGGCTGGGAGTTCTGTTGCAGCAACGGTAAATAAACATGGAAAACCGAACCTTTATCTAGTTCGCTATAAGCTTTAATATAACCCTTATGTTTTTCCACAATGCCAAAAACAACAGCCAGCCCAAGACCGGTTCCCTCCCCGGACTTTTTGGTGGTGTAGTAGGGCTCATAGAGCCTGTTCAACGTTTTCGAGTCCATTCCTGAACCCGTATCGCTCACTTCCAGTCTCAAATACTGACCAGGAGCAATACCCAAATCTTGTATGCTCTTGTTTTCCGTAAACTCAACCTTTTCCAAGGTAACACCTAATCGTCCACCAGTAGACTTCATAGCGTGATGGGCATTCGTACAAAGATTAATTATGATCTGATAAATCTGAGTAGAATCGGCCATAACGGTTGCCTGAGATAATATCCGCTCTTCAATTTCGATATTTGCCGGGATTGATGATTTTAAGAACTTGACAGCTTCTTTAACAATTTGATGCAACTCAACCGGACTTTTCTTATTCTCCGTCTGCCTGCTAAAGGTCAAAATCTGCTGTACTAAATCAGCGGCCCTTTGAGCCCCTTTTAATATTTGACCTGAATGACGTTTTATCTTCTCAGGGTTATTGGAGTGTTTTTCCACCAAACTTGAGTAGCCAAAAATCCCGGAAAGAATGTTGTTAAAATCGTGTGCGATACCGCCAGCGAGCGTTCCCATCGCTTCCATTTTTTGGGATTGCATGATCCGGTTTTCCCTTTTGACTTTTTCCGTGATATCTCTTCGTATCGAGACAAATCCTGTAATTGTCTTTTCAGAATCCAGAATTGGGGTGATAGCCATATCGTTTATAGCGATGCGACCATCTTTACATCGGTTATGGATGATCCCTTTCCAGATTTTTTTGCTGAGAATAGTTGTCCATAAGTCTTCATAAAATCCTGAATTGTGAATATTGCTTTTCAGGATTGATGGTTTTTGGCCGATGGTCTCTCCTTTACTATATCCGGTATTTTTCTCAAACGATGGATTGACGTATTGAATAGTTCCATCCAAGGCTGTCATGACCACTTCTTCATCGGCTTGCTCGATTGCTGCGGCAAAATTAGACAGCTGATTTTCCAGTTCCTTTTGCTCCGAAATATCATTCTGAATCAAGACGATGTTTTGGACAGAGCCACTTTCATCTTTCACTGGATAAATTGTCGTTTCCACCCAGCGCTTTTTCCCTTGTTTAACAGTCGGTGACAGGTCAAACTCATGAGCTGACAAAAAGGTTGATTCACCGGCAATTGCATTAAGAAGCTTACTGGCCATCCCTAATGCCTTAACCTGCTCATCCTCAAAGATATTGTATTCAACGAGAGAGATCTCTTCCCATGCCACTCCCCACAGTTCTTCCCATGCTTTGTTTGCCAAAATTAGCTTACCTCTGGTGTCAATCATCAAAATACTTATTGGTGATTGTGCGACCAGACTTCGTATCTGGGTTTCACTTTCCCGCAGATTTCTTTCAATTTGCTTTCGTGCATTTAATTCTTCGAGGTGCTCCTTCCGGTAGGCCCCTAGCCTTTCCATAAATTCATTGAAACTTTTTGAGAGCCTGCCAATCTCATCGTTCCCTTCATAACTAAAACGGTAGGACCAGTTTTCGTCAGTCTCTTTTTCAAGTTGCCGGATAAACATCTGCATCGGCTTTGTAATGCTTGTACTGATAAATAGAGTGGTTCCTCCGGTGACTACCAGGACTAAAATAAATATTACGAAAAACGATTTCCTCATTTCATAAAACGGAGAGAATACCTCCTGGGTATAAGCGGAAGAAGCTACAATCCAGTCCATGTCGGGAATGTGACCAAATGCAACAAATTTTTCCCTATAGGCTTTTTCGGAAGGGTTTTTCCACCAATAGGTGATCCATCCCCTTTTTTCATGAATCATCGCTTCTGCAATCGGAAATCCTCTGGCATCACGAATTCCCAACATATTTCCGGACAGTTCAGGGTGGATAACGATATTTCCCAAGGAGTCCAGGATAAATGAATAGCCCGTTTTGCCAAACGTCATAGCAAGAATCCTGTCCCTAAAATCATCCACATGCACAAGTCCTTTGAACTCGGACTTGTATGAAGTAGCAGAAATGATCCAGTCCCAAGGCTCGAAATAGCTCATATAGAGTGCTTTAGGTCTTTCTGACAATTCACCCGGGTTTTTCCAATCATATTCGAGATACCCCTCTTTATTCCGGATCTGTACCTTGATAAACTCGCGATCCATGAAATCACGCCCGACCACACCCTTATTTGGATGGACTACTGCAACTCCGCTACTGTTGATGCAATAAAGATAGCCTGTATCTCCAACGGTCTCGCCCAGTATTGCTATGGTGGCTTTTTTACGGGCTTCAGCTTCGGTGATCTCGCCTGAAAGAAATCTTTGATATAAGTACCGGGTCGTTTCCAGTTTTTTTTCTGCAATGTTCCGCAAATGATTTTTGATGGAAACTGTAGCCACCGTTTCTACCATGTCTGTAATCGTCTGGTTGGTCAGGGTCAGTTCTTCTTTAATCTGATGCTCTATGTTTTGAACGACAAACTTATACAGGAAGGCATAACTCAAGGCAGTGATTAAAAGTATAACACCAACACTATATATAAATAGTTTGCGCTGAATCGACACATTTTTTAATAAGCGCATAAGGATTGCCTCTGCTGACTTGATCTCAAAAGATGAATGGCTTTTTCACCAGCTTCGTTTGGCTAAGGTAATATTATCCAAGGTTTAAATCCATAAACGGATTGGTTACATTAAAATATACCCTATTTTCGTGTAAATCTACAAACCAATTGAAGAATTGTGTACTATTCTTGCCGGGGATGTCCGACGATGGAGGGGTCAGCCGAAAGCACCGGGATAAACCGTCATAGAGTTGGGAATGAAAGAGCCCTGCGTTTTTGCAGCTCACTTGCCGGAAGCTGGTTATGACATCAGGACAATTCAAGAACTGCCGGGATACAAGGATGTCAGTACAACGATGATTTATACGCTTGTAACAAAAAAGGTGGGTAGGGGAATACAAAGTCCGGCTGATTTACTCGAAAGAGAGAACGATTGTCAGTTTGACCCGGGAGGGATAGGATAGTTCAGGAATGTACGATGGGATTTTGCTTGGCTGGATGGGTTTGGGCAACGATTATGAACTTTTGAACGAGGAAATGTCATGTCTGAATTTGAAGCAGTTTATCTGGAGACAAAACGAAAGGGTTTGTTGCGGGACAAAATAAATCAAGCAAGACGTTTGCTGACTCCCTGCACCCTTTGTCCAAGAGAATGTGAAGTTGATCGGCTTTCGGATGAGCTGGGTGATTGCAAGACCGGAGAGGAAGCCTATGTATCCAGTTTTAATGCTCATTTTGGGGAAGAGACTCCCCTGGTTGGGGCTTTTGGATCAGGGACCATTTTTTTCACCCACTGCAATCTGCTTTGCAATTTTTGTCAGAATTACGATATCAGCCATGAAGGGAACGGCACGGAGTACAGCCTGGGGCAGTTAGCCGGAACCATGCTGATTCTGCAAAACAACGGCTGTCACAATATAAACTTTGTTACTCCTTCCCATGTTGTACCGCAAATCTTGGCCGCTTTGGACATGGCAATAGATGGAGGTTTGAAAATTCCGCTTGTCTTCAATTCCAGCGGTTATGACAAAGTGGAAACCCTTGAAATCCTTGATGGCATTATTGATATCTATATGCCCGATTTTAAGTTTTGGGATCCCAAAATTGCTGAACTAACCTGTAATGCTCCCGATTATCCGGAAGTGGCTCGTAAGGCATTAAAAGAAATGCACAGACAGGTAGGTGATTTGCAGATCGACGAAAGAGGGATTGCCACAAAAGGTCTGCTGGTGCGTCATCTAGTCATGCCAAACGGTACAGCGGGTACGGAAGAAGTGATGAGATACATTGCCAATGAAATATCAAAAAACACTTATGTCAACATTATGGATCAGTATCGCCCTTGCGGGAAATCCCATCATGTTGAAGAGATCAGTCAATCCCTTTCTTCAGCAGCTTTTAAATATGCCATGGAACAAGCCAAGGCGGCAGGTATTACAAGATTTGCTTAAATAACCGGAGAGGTCATGCAGATTCAACCATTCAGACTTGAACGCTTTTTTGCCAAATATGAATTTAGCGCTCCATACCTGCTTTGTTGCTCGGATTGCGAAGCTATGTCCCTTGGAGACCTCCTTAAGATGGACCCGGAAGCTGAAGCTGAATTTAAAGACTTGTGGTTAGGCTATACCGAATCTCTTGGGCATCCGGTTTTACGTGAACAAATTGCGGAGCTATACAACGGTGTTTCAGCAGATCAGGTCCTGGTTCACACCGGTGCTGAGGAAGCGATTTTCAATGCAATGAACGCCTTGCTCCAACCTGGTGATCATGTCATTGTTCAGTACCCCTGCTATCAGTCTCTTGCCGAAGTAGCCATCGCTATAGGATGTGAAGTCAGCTATTGGCGGCTTGAGGATGGTCCTGCCTGGAAACTCGACTTTGATTTTTTGTCGGATCAAATCAAGGCCAGTACCAAACTGCTTATTGTCAATTCGCCTCATAACCCAACCGGCTACCAGATGACCAGGGATGAGTATAATCATGTGGTCGAACTGGCCGGTCGGCATGGTATTTGTGTTTTTTCGGATGAAGTTTATCGTTTTTTGGAGTTTGAGGCATCAGATAGATTACCTTCTATTTGTGAAATCGATGAGAATGGCATCGCTTTGGGAGTGATGTCAAAAAGTTTTGGTCTGGCAGGGTTGAGAATCGGTTGGATTATTACCAAAAACAGGGAAAGGTATCATCGACTGGCATCCTACAAGGATTATACAACAATCTGTAACAGTGCCCCCAGTGAGTTTCTATCAATTATTGGATTAAAAAACAAAGAAAAGCTGTTGGAACGTAATCTTTCGATCATTGCTAAAAATTTGGATTTGCTGGAAGTTTTTTTTAAAAAACACCATGAACGATTTTCCTGGTTGAGACCTAAAGCAGGTCCAATCGCATTTCCAGGGTACAAACAAGGCAATGTCGCTGAGTTCTGTAATGATTTGATTGAAAAGGAAG
>JANQLH010000309.1 GCA_028280735.1 SAR324 cluster bacterium
CATGCTGCATGAAAAAACGAGCAAAAAAGAGGCCTGGGAAAGATCGATCGAGATGCTTAAAAAAGTCCAGATACCGGCACCGGAAAAAAGGGTCCATGAATATCCCCATCAGCTATCGGGTGGCATGCGACAGCGAGCCATGATAGCCATGGCCCTTTCCTGCAATCCGGAAATCCTGATAGCGGATGAACCGACCACGGCCCTGGATGTCACCATTCAAGCCCAGATATTGGATTTAATGATGCAATTGAGGGAGGATTTTCAAACAGCTATCATGATGATTACCCATGACCTGGGTGTTATCGCCGAAATCGCAGAAAGAGTGGTTGTTATGTATGCCGGAAAAGTGGTCGAAGAAGCTGATGCTGAAAGTATCTTTGAAAACCCGAAACATCCCTATACAAAAGGGTTACTCAAATCAATTCCCATTTTGGGAGAGCGTTCCGAGAGGGGCCGTCACCAACTGCATGAAATTAAAGGCATGGTGCCAAGCCTTTACCAATTGTCCGAAGGCTGCAGCTTTTGTCCGCGTTGTCCCGACGCCATGGATCAATGCCGAAATACTACTCCCGAAATGAAAACAGTCCCTACGGACCACCAGGTACGCTGCTGGTTATACTAATCATCGAAAAGGAAACAGGTTTGGAATCATTGCTTTCTGTTGAAAATCTAAAGGTACATTTTCCGATTAAAAAAGGATTATTATCCAAAACCGTCGGAAACGTGTTTGCTGTGGATGGAGTTTCTTTCACCCTGGAAAAAGGAGAGACAATTGGATTGGTGGGTGAAAGCGGTTGCGGTAAAACAACAACCGGACTGGCCATCCTCCGTTTGATCACCCCGACAGGGGGTCAGGTTAAATTTGAAGGCAGGGATGTTTCACAGTCTTCCAAAAAAGAGATGCGATCCCTGAAAAAGGAGATGCAGATAATTTTTCAGGATCCCTATTCCTCTTTGAATCCCCGGATGACTGTTGACCAGATAATAAGTGATCCCATGGATATTCATGGCCTGTTTCCGGGCAATGAAAGAAAGGATCGTGTCGCCCACCTGTTAGAGCGAGTCGGCTTGTCTGCAGAACAGGGAAAACGCTATCCACATCAATTCAGCGGCGGCCAGCGTCAGCGTATAGGAATTGCCCGGGCACTGGCCCTTGACCCAAAACTGATCATCGGGGATGAACCGGTTTCTGCACTGGACGTCTCCATTCAAGCACAGATTATAAACCTGCTGGTGGATCTCCAGCAGGAATTTAAATTGTCTTATATTATTATTGCCCATGATCTGGCGGTTGTGGAACATATCTGCGATCGCATTGCCGTTATGTACCTGGGTAAAATTGTTGAAATGGCAAGCTACAAGGACCTATACAGGGACCCGAAGCATCCTTACACCCAGGCATTGCTTTCCGCCATTCCTGTAGCCAATCCAAAAAAGAACAAAGAGAGGATTATTTTGGAAGGAGATGTTCCCAGTCCTATCAATCCCCCTTCCGGCTGCCATTTTCATCCGCGTTGCCATAAAAAAATAGATGGTTGTGCCATGGAAACTCCAACCTTAAAGCAAGTCGGGGAGGATCGCTATGTTTCCTGCTTTCTGTATGAGTAGGAATTCCCGGTTAAAGGGAACATTTTTATTGGTTTCGCATTATTATGCAACTGGGGGAGTTCTTTAGTTAACCGCAATATCTCAAGGAGAGGAAATGAAAAAACGAATATTTTGGTTGCTTTCGGGAGCTTTTATGCTCCTGGTAATCTCAACCGGCCAGGTGATTGCTGACACTTCAATCGTCGTAGCCCAGGACTACGCGCCCCGCATGCTAAATCCTCATGGAGACGACTCCGATGCCGGATTGTCTTATTTTTCCAATTTTTTTGATGGTCTGCTGCAACGCAAGGGGTCCGGTGGTGAACTGGTACCCGCCCTGGCTTTAAAGTGGGAACATCCGGACGAATTAACCTGGAAATTCTACCTGAGAAAAGGTGTTAAATTTCACAACGGGAATGCCTTCAACGCGGCCGATGTAAAGTTTTCCTTTGAGCGGCTTTCCAACCCGGATGTGAGTGAATTCACCAATACCGGTAAATCGATTGCAGAAATCAATATCATTGATGATTACACCGTTGAAATCAAAACCAACAAGCCGATTCCCTGGTTCGCCAATAACATGCATCAGATTTTTATTATGGACAAGGAATCCACCGAAAGCCGTGAGTTCAGCGATGTTTTCTCCAAGCCGATCGGAACCGGTGCATACAAGCTGGTTGAATGGGTAAAGGGTTCCTATGTTAAAATGGTGGCCAACGAGGATTACTGGGAAGGTGCAGTACCGATAAAAAAGGTTGAAATCCGACCGATCAAGGAATCATCTACCCGCTTTGCCGCACTGGTTTCAGGTCAGGTCGATATCGCAACCGGTGTTCCTGTTGAACTGTTTAACCGCATTAAAAACAATCCAAAGCTGCAAGTAATTCAACGACCAGCCCGTCGCTCTATCTTCCTGGGTATTGCTAACAAACCTGGAACACCGACAGCTGATATTCGTGTTCGCAAGGCGATGTACATGGCGATCAATGAAGATGAAATCATTGCCAAGATCATGCGTGGTCATGCCAGTCCTGCCGCACAGGTACCTGATCCCCCGACCATTGGTTACAATCCCGATATCAAACGCCTGGAATATAATCCTGAAAAAGCAAAGCAACTGCTGGCAGACGCCGGTTACGAAAACGGCTTTGATATCACACTAACCGGTCCTAACGATCGATATGTGCAAGATGCGAAAATTGCCGAAGCCGTGGCTCGCTATCTGGCAAAGGTTGGAATTCGTGTTAAACTCGATGTAAAACCCAAAGCGATTTTCTTCCCGGAAGTCACCAAGGGTGTTTTGGATTTCTACCTGATCGGCTGGTTTGACGGAACCTTTGATATGGGACGAACCTTCTTCAAAATCGCCCATACAAGAGACGAAGAAAAAGGATTTGGTGTATTCAACGGAGCTGCCTATAGTGATCCGATGCTGGATAAACTCCTGCAAGCCACAGCAGAAATCGTTGATCCGGTTAAACGAAAAAACGCACTGATGAGACTGAATAAAATGGCTATGGATAGAATTGTCTGGATTCCCCTGCATTACCAGGAAGATCTTTATGCCATTCAAAACGGTAAGGGAATCACTTTTAACCCCCGCCCTGACCGATGGATTGTTTATAAAGAGATTTCGAAGAGGTAACAATAGAATCAACCGGCCCGTTGTAAATACACGAAGGGTCGGTTCAGTACTTTATCTTGTTCTTATTCCTACTCTTGTTCGTATTCATACTCTTGATCTTGTTCCTAATCTTAATCCCTTGAGAAACCTGGTTAAGGAAAGAGCAAGAACAAGAGCAAGAGCAAGAACAAGAACAAGAAAAAGAAAAAGAGCAAGAACAAGAATTTTAGGGGAGTTAGACTGAACCATTAGTTTTAAGCTGTATCAATTTGCATACGGAAAAACGTACTGATGAGACTGAATAAAATGGCCATGGATAGAATTGTCTGGATTCCGCTGCAT
>JANQLH010000385.1 GCA_028280735.1 SAR324 cluster bacterium
TCGCTATAGATTCCCTGCCTTCTGGCTTCCGGTTTGACATAAACGCTCTGAATCCACCAGAAATCGCCGTTTCGCCAATCGCTCCACTCCTTTGTTATCATTAGTGATCCTAATATCTCTCCCTGTTTTTCCGCTACCAGGTAAAACCCGTTTTCAGGATTCTCAATCAGATGCAAGACTCCTTTGTATACGGTGACGCTATCCAGTTTGATTCCTTCGGTCTCCCTGGCCACGTTGATGTTGTATTCTGCTATGGTTGCAGCATCTTTTCGCAGCGATTGTCTTATGATGATTTGATCCGGCATGTTGCTTTTAAGCTTGAAGGTTTTCGTTTGAGTCGATTGTAAAAAATCCGCTTGGAGCTTTAAGGATTGGATTGATTATCTGACTCATAACTTAATTTTAAAAAGTTTGATGATATACTGAACGAGAATACCTATGGCAAAGGCGATACTCATATTAGTGGAGATAAATCCGATCGCGGCTATTAGAATAGCAACAAACAGGTCGTTTTTGTTATTCAAAACCCTGATCAGCATGCCGAGCTCCAGACCGGCGAACACCAGGAGAATGCCCAGGATGGCGTTCGGGAGTGAGGTCAATAACGTGATACCAATGGAACCAAAAAGCAGAGCGATGACAATAAAAATAGCTCCGATCATTATATTGGAACCCCCGGTTCTGGCACCAAAGCGATAATGTGCCGCTAAACCTCCAGCCCCGTGACAAAGAGGTATCGCTGCAAAGAAACCGATAATCAGGTTGGCAAGCGCCATGCTTAGAGTAAGTGATTTGTTGGTTACCCGACTGGTCTCCACACCACTGCCGAAAAGGGATTCCGCAGTGGCCTTGGTTCCTATGATAGCGTTTCCTATCGTCAGTGGAATTTGGGGGATAACGAGCAACATTATTGCCACCAGAAAATTGTCCGCAGTGGGCCAGATGATTTGGAGGGAGGTCGGCCCCAGGGAAAGCTCCGTATTGGAAAGCCTGCCGTCAAAAAGACCGATTGTGAATCCGGCTATTACCAGCACTAGCGCTGCAGGAAACTTTTTATTGGTAATGAGGACCAGGGTAACCAAGGCTCCTGCTAGGCCCAGGATTAGGTTCGGAGACCAACCTTGGAAGCTATGGGTCAATTTGTTTGTGAGTCCAAACAGATCGGTTGTCATCATGAAACCCAAGCCTTTTTTAATGAGAATCAGACCCAAACCAAGCTGTATTCCGCAAACTATTGATTTGGAGAAAAAGCCGGCAATTCGGTCGATCAGGCCCGTAAGCATGAAAACCAAAAGAACTGTTCCAAACACAAGGGCGGACGCGGATAGAATGGATGCATTAACAATGGTGGGAGAGGCGATGGCGACCGCAGAGACAACTTTAAGCGGCTGAACGGGAAGCGGCAGACGAAAATAGATTCCCGAGACGATGTAGAATAGCCCGACCATTAAAAAAACCGCAGAAAAGCTCAGTTTGCAGAGCACTACCAAGGCAATTCCCAGAGGAATAAGCACTCCCAAATCGCCCAAAGAACCCGCCAGTTCCATTCGGTTGAATCTGAATTTTGTATTATCCATATTCCTTTTTTTCGAATCGTTTCGGCGATTGAAACGTTTTATTGTAGAACAGTCAAAAATCGTCTGCTTTTCCAGTTCGATTTTTCTTCCTAATCGATCAATACGACACTTTTATAACATTCTGTTGAAAATAGTGAAAGCCTCAAACCCAAATTAGAAAAGGCGTGACCGAGCACGACGCTTTTTTTTATTGACAAATCGTATTCTGTTTCTGTTAAAGAATCAGAAACCATTTGGAGGAAAATTGCAATTTATCGATGCGTAGCGTGTTTTTTCCTTAATTTTTTTGCCTATTTCCCTTTTATACCATTGTCAGTCCGATCCATGCTTCAATAAAGAGCGTTATTGTGGAGAGGTAGCCAGAGCAAAATAATTGTAACCATTGCGTTAGCACATATTTTTAGAATTGAAATCTATTGTGTGTATTTTGTTTGTGTTATATTAAATCCCAGTGACATAGTTTGAAAGATTTAAAGTCCGGAGTTGAAAAAACTTCACCTGGTGCAGGGATGCTGCAGCAAGGCATCATCGTACCGGAACTAAATCTTGAATTCGGTAACTTAACACTTCTCCCCATTTCCAAACCAATTCTTAAGGAATTGGTTGTAAAACACTTATCGGAAACCGAATGAATGACAGCTCAAAAAAGCCTCCTAAAAGAGATAGAATGAAGGCTAGAAAAAACAATCGTCAGGATGCAGTTAAGGAGATTGAATACTACTTAAACCATGACGGTGACGATACCCAGATAATCAAGAATATCGCTGTGTCGTCTTTAATTCCGAAGGTGGAAACCGACAAAACCGATGATTTGGCTTCCCAATACAATCTTTCGGGAGTGCCTTTTTATATGGGATTGGAAGAGACCCTTACAGATAACTTTGGTGCCAATCCTTTTTGGTCATTTACTATGATGGTCAAGGAAGGTGGTGATCACAAACTTCTGTTTTCATCTCAAGAGGATGCGGAAGAACTTTATACGATTCTCCTCAAAGAGGATTAAGCCAATCTGACAACAAAGGAGGCTGTGCGGACCCGGATAGTCCAAACAGCCTTTTTTCTCCATCAATTGCCCTCAAAATCAGATTAACAGGTAAGTCTATCTTACGGCAGGAACACTGCGAATCTATCTTCAACACGTAAACAAATCACATCCTAAACCAGTTGACTTTCAAGCTCACGGAATCTTGTGTGAGCAGTTCGGCAGGACGTTCGTTGTGTTTGATGTGAGAACCGGCCGGTTTTCGACGAATTACCATCCGTATCTAATCGTTTAAAAATCCGCTTGAAAGAATACTTGAGACAAGTGATTTTAAACCTGGTATGATTGATAGGTGTGGTTGTCGCAGTTCTGCTTTATATAAACAGACAGAAATGGAAAACGACAAATTGAATTCATGATTTTTCGGATCAAAAGTTCAGTGCCATATATTTCCGATTGAGATTGCGGAAAAATTAAAGAACTGCTACAAAATGAATGGTTTTCGCTGAAAAACCAAACTAATAGGACAATAATCAAAACGGCGAAAGGTCTGCTCAATGAGGCTTTATCGAATACGCTTCCTGTTACAAGATCAACGTTAGTAATAGCGGTTTGCTTGACGGCAGTTTGAGGAAGATATCCTGGAAACACTATCAATTAACTAGATATGGTGGAAAAGAGAAAACACAGTCGGTTCAAGATTTATCAGATGATTCAAATTTCAATCGGCAAAGAGCACTATGTTTCTTGTGAGGGAATAAATATCAGTAAATCTGGGATGTTGGTGAAAACAAATGCGGAAGTTGATACCTCTGCACGTTTCTATTTGTTGTTCGAGGTCCCGCTTGAAACCGGTAATTATGAAATCCGTTGTGAAGGACTAGCTGCACATGTGCACAAGGTTGAGGATGGCTGGGAAGTGGGTGTTTCCTTTTCTGACTTGTTTGAGGATGATGAGAAGATTCTTGAGCAGTATATCGAGTCTTTACAAGATAAAGCCGAGTAGCGGGCATTTCGGGTTACAGGTAACAGTCTAATGTGTGGTCGGTTTACAGT
>JANQLH010000415.1 GCA_028280735.1 SAR324 cluster bacterium
AATTTTGCTCAAAGAGATATCATCCAACATCGACTCCGGAAAAATTTATTCTTTTCCATTCAGATTGTTCAATGTTAATGAGCATCAAGCTGCGATCGAATACTTAAAGAATCCGAATCGAATTGGAAAAACATGCCTGTTAATAAACGAACATCCGGTTGAATCAAAACCGTTCACTGCTCCAGTCAACATTGACCCTAAAATGGCTTATTTAATTGTCGGCGGATTAAAAGGTTTTGGTTTGGCAACAGCCGAATGGCTGGTATCAAAAGGTGCCAGATATTTGATTCTTATTAGTCGTCAGGGACCCAATAACAAGGAATGTATAGTTAAAATCAGGGAATTGGAGCAACAGGGAGCAAAAATAGTTGCTGAATCTGCAGATATTGCTGATGAAGAAAGCATTAATAGAGTTTTCCAAAAGATAGAAAAAGAATCTATCCCACTGGCAGGCATAATTCATTCTGCAATGGTACTAGATATAGCACTAATAGCTAATATGAGTTTCGATCAATTAAACAAAGTCTTAAGTCCAAAAATCACAGGTTCTTGGAACCTCTATAAGTTTTCCAAGCTATATGCTTTGGATTTTTTTATTTTTTATTCATCAATGACGACCACATTGGGTTTCTCAGGTCAAGCTAACTATGCTGCCGGAAACAGCTTTTGTAACGCAATGGCTCATTTCATGAGGATGCAAGGAATCAATGCTTATTCGTTTTGTTGGGGATTAATAGATGAAGCTGGTTGGGTTGCTAGGCATGGTGAGGCCAGATTCAGCGTTGAGCAGAGTGGATTTTATACCCAATCCCTCGATCAAGCCTGGCAAACGATTCAATACGGACTAAGCAACAATATTGTCGAGCTAAATGCATCACCAATCGAATGGTCTATTGCCGGAAAATACATGCCAACGATTTCAAAAACGGCTAGGCTTTCCCATTTTCTCGAAGAAACATCCGATGAATCAAAAACAAAAAACGATGAAAAAAAAGACAAATCGTTTAAATTCAGCTTGGATCATAATCTTACAATCGAAACGATAACAACTGAATTAATTAACGATTTATCCCAAAGTCTGGGTATAGAAAAGGAATGTATCGAGAAAGATTTTACATTGGGAAGTTTAAATTTTGACTCATTAATAGCTGTAGAACTGGGTTTGAAAATAAAAAATAAATTTGAAGTAGATATCCCAAAAGTTTTACTCCTTCAGGAAAATCTTTTGATTGAAGAGTTGGGAGAAATGATACAAAAAGAGATTTTCAGAAGAATTTCAAAGCATGAAATCAAAAGCAATGAAGAAAATGTTAAACTTCAACCGACCGTAAAGATAGACTTACTTGCCGAAACATGCTTACCAGATGATATAGTCCCTTCCTTGAGTTCCACTAATCTCTCAAAAGGACCCAGCAAGGTCCTTCTAACCGGAGCAACCGGTTTTCTGGGGGCTTACTTGTTACATCAATTAATCAACACGACGCAATTAGAAATTGTTTGTCTTGTCAGACCTAAATCCTCGACTCCCGTTGATGAGCGTGTTTACGATAATCTGATTCAATATGGCTTATGGAAGGAGGAATATAAAGAAAGAATCAGGGTAATTAAAGGTGATTTATCGCAACCACGTCTGGGATTGCCAGAAACAGTCTGGAGTGAACTCGCAAGGACTGTTAATGTAATTTATCATAATGGGTCATGGTTAAACTTTGCTCAACCTTATACCGTCCTCAAACCAACCAATGTAGATGGTACACGGGAAATGTTGAGACTGGCCTGTGAAAACACAACAAAACCTTTTCACTATGTTTCAACATTAATAAAGATTTCTCAGACTTCAGCCGACCCTGACAGAATCGCACGGCAAGGTTTTTCTCACGATGAGCCCACTGCCTATAATTCGGGTTATGTGCAACGAAACGGTTTTAATATCGGATACCACCAATCCAAATGGGTTGCAGAAGAATTGGTTCTGGAAGCAGAAAACAGGGGTTTACCAACGACGATATATCGACCATCACTAATAGCGGCTGACAGCCGTTCAGGATTGTGGAACAAGAATGATTATATCTGTCTTCTGCTCAAAGGATGTATGGAGATTGGGATGGCCCCAGATCAAAACCTGTTTTTCGACTTTTGTCCTGTAGATTATATCAGTCAAGCAATAGTTTATCTTTCGCAGCAAGCCGGTTCTTTAGGAAATAATTATTTGTTGAAAAATCCCAATCCGATCAAATGGAATGATCTTATTCGCTGGATGGCTGCAAACGTAAGTAAAATAGATCTCGTTTCTCCCGAATACTGGCTTAATTCGGTCCAGTCAAACATTGAAAAAAATAAGAACAGTTCTTTATATGGCCTTCTTACTCTGTTTGAGATCAGACCGCTGGAGCGTATAGTCATTGGCACCCCCCCGTACATACTATCTCCAGGAATTATTGAAAAAAACATAACTAGAAGGGCCTTAAAACCATCCATCGTTTGCCCACCGATTGATGATCGGTTGTTGAAAAAATACTTTCAAGATTTTTAAAAAAGGGATGTGTCAAAATTTAGCAATATGAAGGAGTCTTTCTCGCTTTTCAATGCGATAAATACAAGCACCAGTTGAGATTTCACTTAAAGTACGGCCAAGTATGTATTAAAAAGAACTAAAACTAACTTTACCTAATCATTCAAAATGGTTCAGACTTACTCAAATTAGACAAACTGCAACCAATCAGATGTTGGGGGTATGCTGAAAAAATTTGGAAAAAGACAGAAAACCCCATATTTGAAGTGGAACTTCAAAAAAAATTTTAGATACCATGGAAGCCATTGCATCCTATTTAATCGTCGATAAGATCTGTGAAAACAATTTTTCATCCATCTATCGCTGCACAAAACATGATGAACACAAGTCCTATATTTTAAAAAAACTACGCGATTACCCTTCCCACAAAGAAATAGCTGATTTTCAAAGAGAGTTTCAAACCACAAAAAATCTGAACGCAAGTGGAGTTATTGATGCCTATGAGATGATTCAGTTTAAAAATACCCTTGTTATGGTTCTAGAAGATATTGATGGTATTTCTTTAGATCGGTTTTTCAAAAAAGATGTAAACAAAAAAGCTTGCCTAAATGTAAAAAAGACTCTTCAGATCGCTATTCAAGTCATTAAGATACTGGAGCTGATTCATGAACAGCAGGTAATCCATAAAGACATCAATCCTTCGAATATACTCTGGAACGAAAAAACCCAGGAAGCCCGAATTATAGATTTTGGAATCGCCTGCAATGTTTCATACCAGTCTCGACACTCCTTATCAACTTCCAGTTCAGATTCTGTTGAAGGAACTCTGGCCTATATGTCTCCAGAGCAAACAGGCCGAATGAATAGAATATTGGATTACAGGACTGATTTGTACTCATTCGGAGCTGCATTATATGAACTATTAACCGGGCAACTGCCTTTCTATTCCGAGGATGTACTTGAAGTCATACACTGTCACATTGCAAAAGTCCCAAAATCTCCCCATAAAATCAATCCTCAAGTACCAGTTTTTCTTGCCGAAATTGTCAACACATTGATGGCTAAACCTTTGGAAGACAGATACCAGTCTGCAACGGGCGTTTTACATGATTTGGAATTCTGCTTAAAAAACTTGGACAATTGCGAGGCTATCGATAATGTCAAGCCTGCTCAAAGAGATATTCCTAACAAACTGAATTTGGCAAGCAAACTTTATGGTAGAGAAAAAGATATTGATCAATTGGTGGGAATATATTCAAAAATCTGTCAGGGTTTCAAAGAATGGAACTTTGTTTCCGGCAGCGCAGGAACAGGAAAGACATCACTCGTCAGACTTCTGCAATCAAAAATCGCAAAAGGCAATCATTATTTTATATCCGGAAAAATCGACCAGCTTAAACGTGAGCAACCATACTCAGCGTTAAATCAGGCATTCCAGGAACTTATTGATCTGGTACTGGCCGACAGTATAACGAGTAAAAATGACTGGAAGCAAACTCTTGTAGAGGCTTTGGATAGGAAAGGACAGGCAATTGCCGAAGTTGTGACAGAATTAGAGGAGATCACTGGTCCTCAACCTAATCTTGAAGCTTTACCTCCAAAAGAAGCAAAAATTAGATTTGAGACAGTATTCCAGAGCTTTATCAAAGTATTTGCAACTAAGGATCACCCGTTAATAATTTTTTTGGACGATCTACAATGGGTGGATAATGATACCTTGGAACTGATCCTTGGATTAACAAATAACGATGAGATTCAATATCTATGGATAATTAGTGCTTACAGACATGATGAGATTTCAAATCACCATCCGCTAGCCCAATTTTTAAACAAAAACAGCAATCTAGATAAAGGATCCAACCAGATAAAATTATCGGATCTAAACCAACAAAATATATCAGAGCTTCTGGCTGATTCCATCATTCATAAAAAGAATGATATAGACCAACTGGCAGGTGTAGTTTATGAAAAAACACATGGTAATCCCTTTTTTGTAAGCCAGTTTTTAAAAGCGCTTCACAAGGACGGACTACTAATTTTCAGCAAAGATAAAAGTGAATGGCAGTGGGATTTGGAGAGGATTCAATCACTTAAAATGACTGACAATGTCATTGAGTTGATGACAAGGAAAATCAAAAAACTTTCTTTTGAATCTCAAGAAATACTTAAATATTCAGCATGTATTGGCAACGAATTTAATCTGCATTTGCTGTCAATTATTTCAAACAAATCCTATGACAACTTATCCAAAGAGCTTTTGTTAACAATCCAGGAAGGTTTGATCATTCCTGAATCAGACTATCATTTAATCTTTCTGGAAGAAAAGATTGATGGACTCATTAATAATCACAAAACAGCCAAATCAGTTTCATACGGTTTTTTGCATGACAGGGTCCAACAAGCTGCCTATTCGTTGGTCACCACCGAACAAAAAAAGAAGATCCACAAAAAAATTGGCGAAGCCTTATTCGAGAATCTGAACGAGCAGGACCTTGAAAACAACATTTTCGATATTGTCAATCACTTGGAATTCGGAAGAGATCTATACTCTCAAAGAGAAGATAGACTGAAATTGGCTCGGCTCTATCTTTTGGCAGGGAAAAGAGCCAACCAAACCGCTGCTTACAAGTCAGCATTTGATTTTCTTTCCAATGGGATGGATCTTCTGGACAAATCAAGCTGGGAGCACCAGTATGAGCTAACACTGCAGTTTTATATTGAAGCAATTAATGCGGCCTATTTAAATAGGGAGATCAGAGAACTTGAACGTTTATCTGACATCGCAATGAATAACGCCAAAACAACTGAAGACAAACTTAAAATCGGTGAATCTAAAATAAACGCCTTACTCGCACAAAACAAAAGAAAACGAGCTGTTTTAGTTGCTGTCGATTTACTAGCTGGCCTGTCGGTGAAATTGCCAACTCGAATGGTTTTAGTGCGCTCATTGCCAAAACTATTAAAGATAAATTCCATAATCAAAAAGATCGACGCATCCTACGTTGACAATCTACCTGTTATGACAGATCAGGAAAAGTTGGGTGTCGTTAAAATACTTAGCCTGGTTTCAGCAGCTGCTTTTGAAGATACACCAGACCTGGTTTTACCTTTAGCAATTAACCATCTGCTAATCACATTGAAACACGGAATTGCCCCGGATTCTGCGACTGGTTTTTTTGGTTATGGAATTGTATTGAGTTTCATCGGTAGAATTGATGATGCCGTAAGAATTGGGAAGATCGGATTATCACTTGCCGAACGCTTTGAATCTCAAAAATCAAAATCGATTAATTTAGTAGTTTATGAACTATTTGTTAGGCATTGGAAAAGCCATTGCAAAGATTCTATTGAACCTTATGTTCAAGCATTCAAAATTGCAATGGATGCAGGAAATATTGAATGGGCCGGGCATGCGCTTCACATGTACTGTCAGTACCTGTTTTTAACCGGAAAACAATTGGGATTGCTTGAAGGTGAAATAGATGATTCTTTACGAATCCTAAAGAGAACTAAAAACAATTCGGACCTTATCTACACAACAATCTGGCAGCAAACAGTTTTAAACCTGAAGAATCTGGAAATTGATAGCGATTTACAAGGATCAGCTTTTAAAGATCTTGATGGTGTTCCTGCGCTTGTTAAAGAAGGACATGATGATCAGACTACTATTTTTCTAATACTGATAAACAGAATTTTCCTGAATTATACTTTAAGAAGGTTTGAACCAGCCCTATCCAGTCTCAAAGCTATTTATAAGCACAAAAAAGTGGCAACCGGACTAGCTTTGCTTCCCATTCTCTGTTTTTATGATTCATTAGTCAGGATAGCCAACTTAAGCAGTTTTGGGGTTTTATCCAAAAAAAACACCATTAAAAAGATTTATAAGAATCAGGCAAAATTAAAAAACTGGGCATCCTTTTCTCCTGAGAATCACCTACACCGGTACCACATAATCGAAGCCGAGCTTGCCAGATTGTTTCAAAAATCCAAAGCGATAGGACACTATTTTAAAGGCATTGAAGGTGCCAAGAAAAGTGGGTATATCCAGGAAGAAGCACTTGCCAATGAGCTTGCCGGCAGGTTTTATCAAGCTGAAGAGGAGACTATCAGTGCGGAATACCATATAAGGGAAGCAATGTACCTTTATGACCGATGGGGAGCTACGGCAAAACACAATCATCTGAAACAGGAATTCCCACATATTCAATTATCAACCTTGAATCCGGATCCAATCAAAAAAGATGCTATTATCACTTCCACCATATCGAGTTCTACGAATCCATTATTAAGTGACTTTGATCTGGCAACCGTATTTAAGGCTTCTCAGGCAATTTCCGGGAACATTCTCCTGGAAGATCTTCTAAAGCGCCTGGTAAAGATCATGATGGAAAATGCAGGAGCTGAAAAAAGCCATTTGTTGTTGGAAAAGGACAATAAGTGGTACATCGAAGCATCAGCTTCCATGGACAGAGATAATGCGGAAGTATTGAAATCTATTCCCATTGAGAATAAGTCAGCTAAAGACGACACACTCCTACCTATTATTCTTATCAATTACGTTATAACCACCGGAGAATCGATCGTGTTGGATGATGCGTCCAAGGATAATCATTTCTCAAGAGATCCGCATATCCAAAAGCATCAGTCAAAGTCGATCCTTTGTTTCCCTATTAAGTATCAAGATGCATTAACCGGCATTTTATACCTGGAGAACAATCACACTTCTCATGCCTTTACTCCGGAAAGGGTGGAATTATTGCAGATGCTTTCCTCTCAAATCGCTATTTCCCTTGAAAATGCGAATCTATACAGAAAGCTGGATGTTTACAGTCGTACATTGGAAGACAAGGTGAGTCAGAGAACGACGGAACTCAAAAAGCAAAATGCCCAACTGCAAATAGCAAGGGAGAAAGCAGATAAGGCCAACCAGGCTAAATCTGAATTTTTGGCAAATATGAGCCATGAATTAAGAACTCCGATGCATGCCATACTCGGTTATGCAAAACTGGGCAAAGATAGAATAGCTTTGATAACAAAAGAAAGGCTGACATCTTACCTGGATGAAATCCTGCTGGCGGGTAGTCGATTGCTTAATTTAATTGACGATCTTCTTGATCTGTCAAAACTGAATGCAGGAAAAATGAATTATGAGTTCAGAGAATCCTCCCTGTATCAAATCGTTGTTTCCGTCCAACAAGAACTGAAAACTCTGATTGAAGACAAAAACCTGGACGTCGTTATTAAAAAAAATGAGTATGATGATGTTTTGACCGTAGACCCAGGAAAAATAGGACAAGTCATCCGCAATTTGCTATCGAATGCCATCAAATTTTCCAATGAATATGGAAAAATAGAAATAAATTTCAGCAATCTAGGTGATAATCTAAAGTGTACAGTTTCCGATGCAGGAGTTGGGATACCAGAGGATGAACTGGAAAACATTTTCGATATGTTTATTCAAAGCAGTAAAACCGTGACAGGAGCTGGAGGGACAGGACTTGGATTATCTATCTGCAAAGAAATCATTAGTCATCACAATGGACTGATCTGGGCTGAAAACAACTCAAAAGGGGGAGCAGATTTTCATTTCAGTCTTCCTAAACAACAAACCAAAGAAATAAGAAAGTCATCTTAACCAGTTTATCCGAAAATGTTTTTCCCCTTTCGGGGCAGCGCAGCAAGACTGTGTGTGTCGCATGGGGGGACCATTCCCTATCGAATTCGGATGTTAAAAGTATTCGTCAGATGTTTACCTCGATTACTTATTAGAACCGGATTTTCTCCACCGAACATAAGATTCAAGATTGAACAAACAAGGCTGTTCACTGGCTGGCAGCCATAAAGCAGACTCGTTTAATTTATAAACAGCATTCAAAAATGGTTATGAAGACTCAATCCGATTTTTCAATTGTTGAAACTCTGCACCAGAGCAACCAGACAACTGTTTATAGATGCCTGAGAAAGTCAGATAACAAAAATTTTATTATTAAGCAGTTGAAACTTTACCCCTCCCAACGTGACGTTGTCAGGTTTAAAAGAGAGTATAGCCTGACAGAGAAGCTTAATACTGATGGTACGAATAAAGTTATCGGATTTTCAAAGTTTGAAAACACTTTTCAGATGCTGATTGAAGACATCGGTGGCCTTTCTCTAGATAAGGTGATTTCTGCTATTAAAAAGCGGCAATCCTTTATGGATTTAAAGCTTTTTTTCAGATTGGCAACTAAAATTGTTGAAATTGTTGGAGATATACACAATCAACGAATTATTCATAAAGATATCAATCCTTCCAATATTATTTGGAACAAGGAAAAGAACATAATCAAACTCATTGATTTCGGAATTTCAAGGGAGTTGTCACATATAAAATCAATTGAGAGAAATCCTAATATTCTGGAAGGTACACTCGGATATCTTTCCCCTGAACAAACCGGCAGAATTAACAGAAGTGTGGATTTCCGATCCGACCTCTACTCGTTGGGAATAACATTTTATGAAATGTTAACCAACAGGCCTCCCTTCGAATCCAACGATATCATGGAGCTCATCCATTCACACCTGGCTATTCCTGCAATCAAACCCGGTTCTATCAACACCTCTATTCCCAAACAGCTTTCTGATATCATAATGAAGCTGTTAAAAAAGAAACCGGAAGAGCGTTATCAAAGTGCATATTCCCTCAAAGCGGATCTGATTACCAGTGCCAACCAATATAATGAGTCAGGAAAAATCAGTTCTTTTGAAATAGCTCAGAAAGATGTTTCCAACAGATTTCAAATTCCGGAAAAGCTATTCGGCAGGAAAAAGGAAATCGAATTTTTGAAAGAAAGCTATCAAAGAATATTGAAAGGTTCCAATGAAGTTTTATTCATCAACGGATATGCCGGAACTGGTAAAACTGTGCTAGTTGAAGAATTGCATATACCGGTCATCGAGAATAAGGGTTACCTGATTTCCGGGAAGTTCGATCAGTTGAAACATGAGACTCCGTATTTCTCTCTTGTACAATCATTTCAAGATCTCATTCAGCAGGTATTGACTGAAAAACAGTCCCGAATACAAACCTGGAGAAGAAGAATTGCCGAAATACTGGGAAAACGAGCCCAGGTAATGGTAGATGTCATACCGGAACTGGAAATGATAATAGGGCCGCAACCTGATGTTGAGAAACTCCCTCCCAACGAATCCAAGCAACGTTTTGAACTGGAATTTCAAAAATTTGTGAGTGGTTGTTGCAATGCTGAAAACCCATTGGTCCTCTTTTTAGACGACTTGCAATGGGCAGATGCGGATTCGTTAAGCGTCATTTATCGTTTGATGATAGATCCCGATATCAAATACCTTTTGCTCATAGGAGCCTACCGAGACAACGAAATTGGACCCAATCATCCTTTACTCACTACAATCAACGAACTGAAAAAGGCCAAGGTTCCCCAAAATGTCATTCATCTTAATTCACTAATTGAAAATGACATTGAAAAATTACTGGAAGAAACTCTCAATAATCAAACTGATATCAAAACTGTCACATCAATCGTACTCAGAAAAACCCGGGGCAATCCGTTTTTCATGATCCAGTTTCTCGATTCGCTATATAAGGAAGATGCCATTTATTTTGACTCTCAAAAGGGCAAATGGCTGTGCAACCTGGAGTTAATCGAGAAGAAGGAGGTCACACAGAATGTGGTTGACCTGATGGTTGAGAAAATCAAAAATCTGCCGGCCAAAACTCAAATTCTCCTAAAATCGGCTGCCTGTTTAGGAAACAGATTCAAGCATGATATTCTGGCCATTATTAACAGAGTTTCAAATATCGAAACATCCGAAAGACTGTGGCCCGCTATTGAAGAAGGAATGATTGTTCCGTTAAGCGATGATTTCCTGCTTTTAAAAGATGTGGAAAAAGGTAGTTCCGATACTGCTTCAGATATCGCAAAATCAGTGTCATATAGATTTTCTCATGATAGAATTCAAAATGCTGTCTATTCCATGATAGATGAGCAAGAAAAGGCAGAAACACACCTCAGCATCGGGAATTTTCTGATGGAAATCAGCTTAAACTACGATCTGGAAATTAAACTATTTGATATTGTCGACCACCTCAACAGGGG
>JANQLH010000419.1 GCA_028280735.1 SAR324 cluster bacterium
CAGGAGCGATATACAGTAGCCAGTGGTGTCAACCACTGGTATCGGAAATTCTCTCTAGATTAAGTCCCATAGGGACGACACAAAAAAAAGTTTTAATGAATATTTCGTTTTGCATAGACCGATTCCCAGGCCCGTTCACAGGTTGATATCGGTAAAAAGTGGGTTGAAGCATCGGAATTCAGTCCTATCAATGATGGTCTGATCGCTAAAATTTTGAAAAAGCACTGCCTTGACTTCTGATTTTCCTTCCAGCAAGGGTTTTACTTTTTTGAAATTCAGCTTTTTTTCATTAAGTCTTTCCCCGGATTTTGCTTCGATAAGGGTAAGGTTGCCTTTTTTCTCTACGATGAAATCTATCTCCACACCATTCTGGTCTCTATAAAAGAAGATGTTCATACCTGGCGTAAGATTGTTTGTTTTAACCAATTCCATAAAAACCAGGTTTTCCCATAAATTACCTCTGGAGATATGGTTTATCCACTCATCGTGGTTTTCTATACCAAGCAGGTAGCAAGCCAGGCCATGGTCTGCAAAATAGATTTTAGGTGATTTGGTTAATCGTTTTCCGATATTGGCGTAATAAGGAGTCAGCAAATAGATGAGTCCGCTGACTTGCATGGCATGCAACCATCTTCGGATGGTTACATCTGATACACCTACATCATTGGAGATATCTTGATAATTCACCAGTTGCCCGATTCTACTGGCAAGAACACGAATAAATCTTTGAAAATCACTCAAATTCCGAACTTCAATTACACTCGTCAGATCACGTTCAATGTAGGTTCTGATATAGCTTTCAAAAAAATCGGTAATATCCAGGTTAGGATTACTCCAAAGCTCCGGATATCCGCCTTTCCAGACGAAATCAACGAACTGTTTTTTAGCGGTTTTCCTTAATTCTTTGGCACTTAGTGTTTCAAGGTGAAGAATACTGATTCTTCCTGCGAGGCTTTCACTAGTTTTTTCCATCAACTCAAATTTCTGACTGCCGGTAAGCAGCCAACTGCCATAGTTTTGCCTTTCGGCATCAATTCGTGGTTTGAGCTCTCTTAGTAAGTCAGGGACGTATTGAATCTCATCCAGAATAACCTGTTCTTTTAACTGGCTTAAGAAAAAATCCGGGGATTCTGTTGCAGCTTGAACCTGGTTTAAATGATCAAAAGAGATGTAATTGGCGTCAGGAAACTCTCTTTGTAAAAGAGAGCTTTTCCCTGATTGTCTGACACCGGTTAAAAGTATTGCAGGTCGCGATTTAGAAGCTTTTTGAATTTTTTCCGCTGCAATCCTTGGTATCCAGATATTCGAATTCATAGTTAAAGATATTTCGAATTGCTAGTTAGAGATTTCTTAATTTTTCCTATAAACTAGATTGAACAATCAGCCATGTCAAGTTTGTGTTATTCATTCTTTCCTTCGTGATCTCCATGTCTCTGTGGTGAAAAATTCCCTTTAACTTTGAAATCAGATTGCGAGTAGCTGCCTAAAAACAATTGTGGTTCCGAGCACAGCAATCTTTTCCGATGACAATTCAGGAGTTTTCCTACATATAATTGTCCGGAGCAGGTTTTTGAATCTGACTGCTTCTTCACTATGGCTTTCCTATGGGTAGTACAAGAAAAACTGCCCAAGAACCTACCCAAGAAATCGAGAGGAAATTGTCGGGGAATGCGTCGGTGAAAATGTCGGGGAAAACATCTGAAAAAACACTTAGTCTTCTGAAATCAAATGGAAATTTTACCATTCCTCAATTGTCAGACCAAATTGGTGTAACAACTCGTTCAATTGAACGAAATCTGAGAGAGCTACAAAAAGCAGGCCGACCGAAACGGATAGGACCTGCCAAAGGCGGATTTTGGGAGGCAATTGAATAGATTAAAGCAGGAACAGTACTGTAAATGCCCTTCTAATCCTTTTATTGCATTATTTGAAATCTTTTTCTCCGTGCCCTCCATGTCTCCGTGGTGAAACACCATTTAGCCAATTGAAAGCTATGCGCTGTCCCCTCCGAAAAATTCTTTTAATGCCTATGTTGTGATTTAATTGTTCAAAACTACACTATCTTGGCATCTATTGGGTGTTACAGGATTTGACAGGTGAGGATTCCTGTTATACGGTAACTAAAATACCGTAAAATCAGTAACTCGACTTCCCAAATTGTCCAATGTTTATAGACAGACATTTATCAACAAGAATTGAACGTCTTTCACAGCATTTTCCTTCGCTTGTTATTACCGGAGCAAGACAGGTGGGAAAGACGACCTTGATAAAAAAACTGTTTCCTGATGTTGCCTATGTTTCACTTGATTCAATCCCTGATGCTGAATTAGCGGCTAATTCTCCAGATCTATTTTTCGAGAAGTATCCGCCGCCTGTATTTATTGATGAAGTGCAATATGCTCCTTCTCTATTTAGGCACTTAAAAGTCCGTATCGATCAGCAGCCCGAGAAAAAAGGCCAATTTATATTAACTGGATCTCAGAAATTTGTTTTGATGAAAGGAGTGTCAGAAAGCCTTGCTGGCAGGTGTGGCGTTGTTGAATTGGAATCTCTTTCAGCAGGAGAGCTAAGTGCTCAATTGGATTCATTCCTGAAGGAAAACACCCTTGAGGATTTACTGATCCGGGGATTTTTTCCTGAATTGTGGAAGATTAAGGATTTCCCACACGATGAGTTTTATAAAAGCTACATCAACACATACATAGAAAGGGATGTGAGGCAGATTATCAATATATCGTCTACTCGTAGCTTTCATCAATTCCTAAGGGCACTAACAGCCAGATCAGGCCAGATATTAAATAAATCGGATATTGCCAAGGATTTAGGGGTTTCCACAAAAACGATATCAAACTGGTTAAGCATTATGGAAGCATCAAACCAGATAACGGTATTAGAACCCTATTATTCAAATCTAAACAAACGACTGGTAAAATCTCCTAAGGTTTATCTGAACGATACCGGGATGCTTTGTTTTTTACTTGGGTTGGATGGGCATTCGCTGCCCAACTATCAGGGAGTTGGGCATATCTGGGAGGCTTTTGTTGTCTCAGAGCTAAGGAAACTGCTATCCGTTTCATTCCCACAGGCAAAACTGTTTTTTTACAGGGACAAAGACGGTAAAGAAGTTGATATTATTTTGGAGTTGGGAGGGAAAACCCATTTGCTCGAAATCAAATGGACCCAAATTCCAGATTCGCGGACGCTAAGAACTCTAAATACTATTGCAGATCTTTTTGGAAACAACGCTGGCGAGCGTATTATTGTTTGCAGAACAGCCGAGACTTACCGGAATAAGGATGGAATGATTGTTGCTAATGGTTTGCGTGTTGCCGAAGAAATTGGAAATCTTGTTAACCAGTCATAAACGGGTTTCGGACTAACCAACCTTTGTGCCTTTTTGCATTGCCTGAAAATATTTTCTCTGTGCCCTCCGCATCTCCGTGGTGAAAACCTGTTTGGGTGATTAATTAATCTGCACTATCAACGTTAAGCCCACTAATCCTGTAGCCAAGCCTTGTTTTTCTTTAATTCCAGTCTTTCCTCCGTGCCCTCCGTGTCTCCGTGGTGAATAGTTCCGTAGGATGGGCAAAGCGCAGCATGCCCATCATCTACATGAAATTGTGAGCATAGCGAACACGAAACAGAAATTCCCAAGTATAAAATGTAAAATCTTAAATACAGACCGCATTCTGGTTCAGCCAGTTTGGTTGATAAGCATCGGAGCTGATTTTGAATTTGGCTACTTTTTCACAATGCCTTTCTTGGGTGGTAAAAGAAAAAGCTACCCGAGAAACTACCCAAGAAACGAGGGAGAAGTGTCGTGAAAGACCACTGGAAAAGCTATTCAGGAAACGTCAGCAAAAACTAGGGAGAAAACTAGGGTGTAAACCAGGGAGAAAATAGTTGATACAAACAAATCAAAAACTCTTTAACTTCCAAAATCTTTTCTCCGTGATCTCCGTGTCTCTGTGGTGAAAAATTCCCTTTAACTTTGAAATCAGATTGTGAGCAGGTGTCTAAAAACAATTGAGGTTCCGAGCACAGCAATCTTTTCCCATGACATTTGGAGAGATTTTGTGTATTTAGTTGCACGGTGTTTTAAAAGTTTTTTTCTCGTATGATCAGATGTATTCAGGAAGAACGAATGAGGATATCATTGAATTGAGAAAAGAAAATTGAATAACAGACTCACAATCATAACTCTTATGGTATTAGTCTTCCGCTGTATTGAAAAAACAAATAATCACCTTTATGGAATCTTTGGTGATGTATCATGGACAAATAAAATATATCAGGAGGAGTTATGCAGCAACGGGCCTTAGGACTATTACAAAAAGCTCTGAACAATGCTAATGCTGCCTTTAGGGATGGTCAATGGGAATGCATTGAAAGCTTGTTGACCAGAAAAAAAATGCTGGTAGTACAACGGACTGGTTGGGGGAAAAGCATGGTTTACTTTCTTGCAACCAAATTATTACGTGATAATGGGGCTGGTCCCGCGCTTTTGATCTCACCCCTGCTTTCCCTGATGCGAAATCAATTAGATGCTGCGGTCAGAATTGGAATTGCAGCAAGAACCATCAACAGTACCAATGATGAAGAATGGTTTCCCATTCAGAATGAACTCCTCCAGGATGAAGTTGATATCCTTTTGATTTCTCCGGAGAGATTGGCAAATGAGTATTTTCGACAAAACATTCTTGGTCAGATAGCTGAAAAAGTTGGATTTTTCGTGATTGATGAAGCCCACTGCATATCTGATTGGGGGCATGATTTCCGTCCCGATTACAAACGCATCACAAGGGTATTACAAGTGTTTCCCGGCAATATTCCGGTACTGGCTACAACCGCAACAGCAAATGACCGGGTTGTTAAAGATGCGGCTTCGCAGTTGGGTGAAAACATAAAGGTGGTCAGAGGTTCGTTAGTCCGCGAGAGTCTAAGTCTACAAAATATTAACATGCCAAGCCCGGCTGCCAGGATGGCCTGGTTGGCTAGCACTATTCCCCGGCTTGAAGGGAGCGGCATTGTTTATACACTTACCACTCGGGATGCAGAACAGCTCACCAACTGGTTGATAGCCAACAAAATCAATTCCAGGGCTTATCATGCAAAATTGGATAAAAAAGAAGATACCAAATACAATCGTGAACAATTGGAGTGGCTATTGCTAAACAATGAAATAAAGGTGTTGGTCGCAACAGTCGCCTTGGGGATGGGATTCGACAAACCAGATCTCGGATTCGTGATTCACTTTCAACGTCCGGCTTCTGTTGTACATTACTACCAACAGGTTGGTCGTGCGGGCAGGGCCGTTGACGAAGCACACGGTGTCCTGCTCTGCGGGGAGGAGGATGATCATATCGCCGAATATTTCAGAAGAAGTGCCTTTCCCCCTCAAAATCACATTAATTCCATTCTGAAAATATTGGATGAATCAGACGGCGGACTATCTGTACCTGATCTACAGAAAAAACTGAATCTCAGAAAATCTCAAATTGAAAAAACCATCAAATACTTAACGGTTGAATCCCCTGCTCCGGTTACAAAAATAGGAACCAAATGGAGTGCGACTGCTGCTGCAGGAAATTATGCAATCGATCAGAAAAGTATCGATAAAATTACCCAGATCCGGGAAAATGAATTGGTACAAATGCAAGAGTATATGGATCACCAGGGTTGCCTGATGGAGTTTTTAGAAAATGCATTGGACGATGAATCCCCCCAACCTTGCGGAAAATGCAGTAACTGCAATCCGGAGCAGATGCTTGATGAAAGCGTAGATGAAGATCTGACAAATCGCGCGGCTATTTATCTCCGCCGAAACTACCAGCCCATCAAATCCAGAAAAAGGTGGCCGGTGAAGGATATGTTTGCAGAATCGGATCTATCCGGGTATAACATACCAGCCGAGTTACAATGCTCCGAAGGACGGGCTTTAAGTATTTGGAGGGATGCCGGATGGGGACATTTGGTTTACACAGGGAAGTATAAAACAGAACGATTTGACGATCAGCTAATCCAGGCATGTGTAGAAATGATAAAATCCTGGAACCCAACTCCCAATCCGGGGTGGATAACCTGCGTGCCTTCTCTGAACCATCCCAAGCTGGTTCCGGAATTTGCCAAACGATTGGCCAAAATATTAAACTTGCCCTTCATTTCCTGTGTCAAAAAAGTCAAGAACAACAAACAACAGAAATTTATGGAGAACAATTATCAACAAGCTAAAAACCTGGATGGGGTTTTTTCGGTCGATACCAATGTGTTAACCAGTCCCTGTATTCTGGTCGATGATATGGTCGATTCAGGCTGGACATTCACCGTTATGGGGGTTTTGTTAAGGAAAGCCGGCTGTGGTGAGGTTTTTCCACTGGCGTTGGCCTTGAATAGCTCAAGAATGGAATAAAATGGAGAATGGACTAACAAACGATACCAAAGCGATCATCCTTTTATGTGGGGCGCTGGGAAAAGGTTCTTCAGTGAAACCGTTGACACAAGTGGAATACACCAGACTGGTGCAATGGCTAATCCATGAGAATATGCGCCCTGCGGATCTTCTGAATTATAATGAAATCAATATTGCCGCTGCAGGATGTCGAGTTGAAGCAGATCGATTGAAGGCATTGCTTGGAAGAGGTGTGCAGCTTGGATTTGCTGTTGAAGAATGGCAACAGAAAGGTATCTGGATTATCAGCCGTAGCGATGAAGACTATCCAAAAAGATTGAAAAAACATTTGAAAGACAAAGCACCACCATTGCTTTTTGGGGTGGGAAATCGTGCATTATTGCAGGGAGGCGGTTTGGCAATAGTTGGATCACGAAATGTGGATTCTAAAGGAGCTGAATTTACGAAGAAAACGGCAGAACTGTGCGCTTTTAACAGCCTGCCGGTTGTCTCCGGCGGAGCTCGTGGGGTTGACCAAATTGCCATGTCTTCCTCCCTCGATGCTGGTGGTACCACTATAGGTATTCTTGCTGACAGTCTATTAAAGAAAAGTCTCGAACGACAATCCCGCAATGCGATTAACGATAAACGCTTGCTTTTAATCTCTCCATATCATCCAAATGCTCGCTTTACCGTAGGCACAGCCATGGGAAGAAACAAACTGATTTACTCCATGTCGGATTATGGACTGGTTGTCAGTGCTGAATACAATAAAGGGGGTACCTGGTCCGGTGCCAAAGAGGAATTGAGCAGGGATCAGCCAGTCACCGTCTTCTCTAGACAGGGTGATAACGTACCAAAAGGCAACATGAGATTGTTGGAGTTAGGTGCGATTCCGTGGCCCGAAAAGATTGAGAAGGCAAACTTTCTCCAACAAGTGTCGGACCTTTCCCAAAACAACAGGGAACAAAATAAACCCGTAAATATCAGTATTTACGATTTAATGGATCAAGAACCGTTAACGGTGTCCGAGCCAATGCCAGATGAGCAGAAAAGCACCACGTATGTAAAATCAGAAACAAACGAATCCCAAAAAGATGCTATTTATCAAGCTGTGTTGCCTGTAATTCTCGAACATTTGGAACAAGCTGCTCTGCCAGAGGAGCTAGCTGACAAACTCGATGTTGCAAAATCCCAATTGAATAAGTGGCTTAAAAAGGCCGTGGAAGAAGGAAAAATAAAAAAATTATTAAAACCGGTCAGATACCAGGCTACAAAATAATCGAACAAACGAATTGCAAAATTGAATGTAACTATTCACCACGAAGCAAAGATAAAAAATGAGATAGAATCCGCCAACGGAAAAGATTTTTCTCTGGATTTCTGACAATCGACGCTCTCTGATTCCCGTGCTTAAAGCCCTTCAAACAAAAAACTTCGTGTCCTCCGTGTCTTCGTGGTGAATAATTACAATTGAATTGATAAAAAAACAAAAAGAAGAATACTGGTCAATCATCAAGTTTGGAGAGATTGCGGCGTAGTGCAAGGAAAAGGTTGATCGGGACAAATGCCCTGTGAGAGATATGTCAAATGAGGACATATGGACTCGGAGAAGCTAAGAATATCTCTCTGGGTGAATTTGGTAACTTATAGGTTGGGCCTGAATTAATAATCAAAGCAGGAACAATATCGCAAATCTCGTGCTATTATTTATTTTCCCCACTCAAAATCTTTTCTCTGTGAACTCCGTGTCTCTGTGGTGAAAAATTCCCTTTAACTTTGAAATCAGATTGTGAGCAGATGCTTTAGAACAATTGTGCTTCCGAGCCCAGCAATCTTTTCCCATGACATTTGGAAAGATTTTAGGTATTTAATAATGCGATCTTTTAATAGTTTTTTTCCTGTGTGATCAGTTAGATTCGGGAAGTGCCGTCAAATTCCGTTTTTTAAAACAATAAAAGCCTGGGTAGCGAATGGCTCAGTTAAATGAATTCGAACAAATATTCTCAAATCTCAGGACAGACAAAAGCAAAGCTCGCTGGCCGGAAACAACGTTGTTCTGTGCTCCACATAAGCCATTTCTTTTGCTATCGGTCATGGATCACATTACACAGGGTGTGATTACAGAAAATTTCATCGAGCCGACGCTAGATCTGGTTGACACCTTCAATACCTACTGGTCTTCAATCATGCCAATGGAAATGAGGACCGGAAGCATGGCCTATTCATTCTCAAGACTATCCAATGATGGAATCTGGGATTTAGTTGCTGCACCAGGTAAGTCGATCAATATAGATTCCATCACATCAATGAAAAAACTCATCGATACCTGCATTGGAGCCAGGTTTCCTGAGGAGTTGTTTCAGTATATGATGCCGCCAAAAACCAGGGAGGGGTTGAGAACTGTGCTGATTAACACCTATTTTGTGCAGTCAATCCGGTCGGAGGTTTTAAGCTGCGGAGTCATCAATCAAAAAGCTTATGACTACAGTAAATCGGTTCTGGTGAAAGAAAAGCAACCGGAATTTGGCAAGAGTGTCGACAAACCTATACGAGACCAAGGCTTCAGAAGAGCAATTGTAAATTTATACGAGCACCGTTGCGCAACCTGTGGCATCAGAATTCGCACAAATGACGGACATACGGTGGTAGAGGCTGCCCACATCAAACCCTGGAGCATCAGCTACGATGATTCCTCCACCAATGGCATGGCTCTCTGCAAATTATGCCACTGGACCTATGACAAGGGCTTGATGGCAGTCGATCAAAACTACGAAGTGAAGGTGTCTAAACAGATAAAGACCGATACAAACCTCCTTGGCCACGTCTTAACCCTCTCAGGCCGCTCAATTTTTACACCAGAAAATAAAGTCCACTGGCCAAGCCCTTCAAATCTGGATTGGCATTTGAGTAATCGATTCAAAATAGCTGTTTGAAGTTTTTAACTGGTATACTCTCATTGGGAATATAAACAACGTTTTGGAACCACAATAATTAAGGCACTTTCAAGGCGTTTATCAATGAATTGCTTGTGCCTAAGGCACTGAGTAAGTGCGTGTAAACAATTTCTCAGCGTGGTATAACGTCTAATCATTGCCTGATTAACAAGGTCCGTGTTATTAATGCGCTGTTATTATGGAGAATATTGCATGGTTTTTGTATTTACAGATGCTTATTACCAATGAAGTCATAAGCTCTGCTAATACAATATGTTACAGCAAGTTTTCTTTAATAAATTCCAGACTATCAATAATAGGCTGCATATCTGAATTAATAATGAAAAACAACAAACTGAGATTTTTGGACGTATTCGCAGGTGGGGGCGGGATGTCCGAAGGCTTTATCAGAGCCGGATACAGTTCTGTGGCACACGTGGAAATGAATCAGGCTGCCTGCTATACTCTGAAAACCAGAATGGCTTATCACTGGCTTCTAAACCATGATCAAGCAGGAAAATACAATGTATATCTTCACGGTAACATATCTCGCGATGAATTGTATGAAATGGTTCCGAACGACGTAGTAAACTCGGTTATCAATGCTGAAATCAACCAGGAATCTCTTTCTGATATTTTCAGCCGGATAGATATTCTACTGAATGGGTCAAAACTTGATTTGATTATCGGAGGTCCCCCTTGCCAAGCTTATTCCCTTGTTGGTCGGTCGAGAGACAAAAAAGGCATGAAAGGAGATAAACGCAACTATCTTTATGTTTATTATGCCGAGTTTCTGAAGCGATACAAGCCTCGTTGGTTTGTATTTGAAAATGTTACTGGATTACTTACAGCAAAAGACCAAGACGGAGAGCTTTATCTGAATAAAATGAGAAGTCTTTTCCGCAAAGTCGGCTATGAAACGGAATTCATGACTCTCGCGGCTGAAGATTATGGCGTCTTGCAAACACGCCAAAGAGTCATTCTAGTTGGCAAACGTGGAGAAGAATCAGGATTTTATCCTGAACCTGAAAAATGGATCCCAAAGATTAAAGTTAAAGAGTTATTCAGCGATTTGCCGTCAATCAAATCAGGCGAAGGTCTGAGTGGTCCGAGCAAGACAAAACCATACAGAGGGGCCTATATGCATAAAGCAGGAATATGCAATAGTGCCTTTGCTGTAACATGGCACCAGGCCAGACCACACACAGAACAAGACCTGGAGATATACAGACTGGCAGTGGAACTCTGGAACAGGAAGAAAGAAAGACTCAATTATAACTCCCTGCCTGAAAGACTAAAGACACATCGTCACAGGAATTCTTTTCTGGATCGGTTTAAGGTGGTTGCCGGGGATCTTGAGAGATCGCATACGGTTGTTGCTCACATTGCAAAGGATGGACACCATTATATCCATCCGGACATCAACCAGAACCGCTCATTGACTCCTAGGGAAGCAGCAAGACTCCAGTCTTTTCCGGATGATTATTACTTTGAAAGCGTATCAGGCAGACCGCAAAAAACACCCGCGTATCAGCAAATTGGTAATGCTGTTCCTGTTTTAATGGCTCATAAAATTGCGGAAAAGCTGAAGGAGGTTTGGTAATGGAAAATATGGGAAAAAAAGCGAATGAAGAAAATCCTGATGTATTTAAGATCAGACCTGCAGCAAGGCATATTCTTACTATCGGCCGTGATCTCATCAAAGACAGATATGCGGCAATCGTGGAGCTTGTCAAAAATTCCTATGATGCAGATTCTCCATCCGTAAACATTGTATTCGAAGGTTCAGAAGACAGAAGCAGATATAGAATCGTTGTTGAAGATGCTGGACATGGAATGACCAGAGACACTGTTATTAACAAATGGATGGTTCCCTCAACTGATGACAAATTAAAAAGGAGGATAAGCCCCGGTGGGAGGACTATGCAGGGGAGAAAAGGTGTAGGTCGCTATGCAGCTTCAATTTTAGGTAATGATCTTTTGCTGGAAACTACAACAGATGGTGTAAAGACTTCAATCTTCATGGAATGGGCCAGTTTTGAGGAAGACAGATTTCTTGATGATGTCGAAGTGCTTGTGGAAAGCGAGGAAACAGACCTGCCTTCGGGAACACGTCTCACTATGACCGGTGGAAAAGAATTGCTGGCTGAATGGGATCAGAAGCAGCTGAACAATTTAAAATATGAACTAAAAAAGCTGCAATCTCCGGTGAAAAACATCTTTCTTGATGATAATTCAGAGGAGAACTTTCAAATTCATCTAAGGTTAACTAACTTCCTTGATGATCAGGATTACGTAATAGATGAAGAAATCGAGCCCTATCCGATCTTTGATTTATATGACTACAAAATCTCCGGAAAAATTGATAGTGAAGGCACCGGGGTCCTTACCTATTCATTTCAAAAAATCAGAAACGCTCAGGATGAAATTATTCCTTTTGAATTGGGTGCGCCTACAGATTGTGGGGAGCTATTTATCGATATCCGTGTTTACGATCGAGATAAAGACGCCATTGAGTTGTTAATAAAAAGAGGTTTGAAAGATGAATCGGGTAAATATGTTCAAAAAATGCAGGCAAAAAGACTACTGGACCAGGCCAATGGAATAGGAGTATACCGTAACAACTTCCGTATCAGACCTCTTGGTGATCATGATTTCGATTGGTTAAAGCTAAATGAAAAACGTATTCAGGAACCAACACAAAGAATCGGCAATAATCAGGTAATTGGGTATGTGCTAATTCAATCAGAGGAACAGTCAGGTTTAATTGAAAAAAGCGCCCGTGACGGACTGCATGAAAACCATGCGTTTGAGCAGTTGAAAAAGGTTACTGGTGCGGTTATCAAAAAATTGGAAACACGAAGGTATGATTTTCGGAAAAAGGCTGGGTTAAGCAGACCCACTCTGCGGATTGAGCAAGAAATGGAAAAGCTATTCTCCTTCGATGATTTGAAACGGGGCATATCAACCCAATTAAAAAGGACGGGAATTAAAAAGGATATCAGAGAAAGAATTCTAAAAATTATTTCTAATGATGAAGCAGGGAAGAACAGAATTGCAGACGACCTGAGAAAGACCGTTGCCGTCTATCAGGGACAGGCAACGCTAGGGAAAATAATTGATGTGATTCTGCATGAAGGCAGACGTCCTTTAAACTACTTTAAGAACCAAGTTCCTAATCTGACATACTGGAATGATATTTTCCGGAAGGATAAAGACCTTGAAATACTTGAAAAAATATTGCCGATTGCAGACGGTATTGGAATGAATGCCGATATTTTTGTTGAACTGTTCGCCCGATTAGATCCTCTGGCAACTGGCAAACGTGGCAAAAAAAAGCCATTCCGACTCACACAGACAATAAAAAGCACCGTGGATGTGTTGAAGGAAGAACTAAAGAAAAGCGAAATTTCAGTAAAACTCGATGGACCTGAAGATTTTGAATTCACCGGTTGGTACCAGGATTTCTACGCAATTTTTGTAAATCTGGTACATAACAGCGTCTATTGGCTGAATGAGAAAAAAATTCCTAAAAAGAAAATAACCGTAAGCATTGAAACTGAAAATGACAAACTTCAGTTTATTGATTACCGAGACAACGGACCTGGAATAGAACCGGAGCTGATATCTAGCGAAGTAATTTTTGAGCCTCAATTTTCTACAAAACCGGATGGAACAGGAATTGGCCTGGCAATAGCAGGTGAAGCAGCATCACGAAATGACCTTGAATTAAAAGCGTTTGAATCGGATTTAGGTGCATATTTTAGATTACAACCAATACTGGAGGAAGGTTAATGGATGAATTCAAGCTGTTGATTGCTGAAGATGAGGATGCAGATATCGAGGCTTACAGATCATCAATTGAGGTTGTTAAACATAAGTCAAAGCGAAAAATAGAACTGGTTGAATGTAAAACTGTTGAAGACGCCCTTCATCAAATCGATGGAACATTCGATGGTGCAATTATCGATCTAAGGTTGGCTGATCAGGGAGATGAAGGTAACAGAATTCTCCAAAAAATCCGTGATCTGAAGTATAGAATACCAGTCGCAATGATGACTGGTACACCAGAAAATGTTGATCAAGAATTTAATTACATTGATGTTTATAAAAAAGGTGAAGTGACTTATGAAACTATTTTAAACAGGTTTTTCGAGATATATGATACTGGTATAACAAGAATTATGGGAGGACGGGGAAAAATTGAGGAATTTCTCGATATAGTATTTCAAGATAACTTACTACCTCAGCTTGAAATTTGGGAGGAATACGGAAAAACCGATTCCGAAAGAACCCAAAGGGCTTTGTTAAGATATACACTAAACCACCTGGTCCAGATGCTTGATGAGGATTCAGACAGCTTTTTCCCAGAAGAAGTTTATATATATCCACCTCTCACCGAGCATTATAAAACTGGAAGTATAGTGGCTAACAAGGATGGTAAGTCCTTCTGTGTGATATTAAGTCCAGCCTGTGATTTGGTGCTCAGGGAAACCGGACAAATGAAAACAGACCAACTGCTGTTGGTTGGAATTGACAACAACAAAAAAACTTACGGACATGTGCTAAAGAGCAAGAAAATCGAAGACAAAGAGAAGGTTGAAATAGTTCGGGCTTACTTGGGAAACCGTTGCACGCTTTACCACCATTGGCTTCCTCAAACCAAATTTTTTACTGGTGGATTCGTGAATTTTCGAAAACTTGCTTCCATGAGTTTAACCGAATGCAAAAAAAAATTTGCCCCGCCCCACATTCAGATTACTTCGCAGTTTGTGAAAGATATACTTTCAAGATTTTCATCATACTATGCGCGCCAGGGCCAGCCGGAAATTGATCACAAAGGGATAGTCGAAGTTATGTTTCCTTCTTCTGAAGGTGCAAATTAATGGATGTCCATTCGCCGGAACAGCGCAGATACAACATGTCCCGAATAAAGGGAAAAAACACCAGACCGGAACTGCTTGTACGAAAGTGGCTGTGGGCTAACGGATACCGATACAGATTGCATTACAAAAAACTTCCAGGCAAACCTGATTTGGTGTTTCCTGGCCGGAAAAAGGCAGTGTTCATACATGGCTGTTTTTGGCATAAACACAACTGCAAATATTTCAAGTGGCCAAAAACCAATGCAGAATTCTGGAAAAAAAAAATCGGTGATACTGTCAAAAGAGATCAGAATATCTACAGGTCCTTAGCAGCGGATGGTTGGAATTTCTTTGTTGTTTGGGAATGCTCGTTAAAGACCGACAAAGCTAAGACGTTCCAAAAACTCCAAAACTTTATAGATCCTGAAAATCTGTGACAGTATCGTTATTTTAGTTTCAAAAATCAGCAAGATTCACAAGGCGTTTAAAAACCTTATTGAGCTGCTTTTCCAGCAACATCAGTTATCAATCAACAGGCTTGCAGAATTGTTCTTTGAAGGCTTCTTCCACTCGTCTGATCATAGTATCAACCATATCCCGGGTGTATTCGGAGATTTGGTAGGCTTCGAATTCTGTTAATCGGAGGCTATCTTTTGTGGATTTGATGGAAAGGCCCACCAGACCTTTGATCGTGAAGTCCAGCAGGGTCTGCATTTGGTGGAGATCGTTCATGAGATCGGTTAGTTCTTTTGACATTGCTCCTCTTTCTCGAATAGCTTGAGATCATCTTCTGTCAGTGGCTTTTTTTTCAGCCTTGACTTTGAAACCCACCAGATTGATCAATACCTGCCTGGAAACATTATCATTCTCTTCATCAATCAATTCCATCAGCCTAAAGCTGCTGAGGAGCTTGTTCTTAAAGAAATTCTTCATGGACTAGTTTTCTAAGTAGTGGATTTTGATTTCTCTTAATTCTCAAAATTCTTTGTCAAAAACATGCCATCTATGTCGTGGTTTGTAAATTCTAAATATGCCTTTAATGGCATATTTAGAATTCGACAAAAGGTTGAAAGATGAGAGGAATAGATGAGAAGAGTAGATATTTTGATGAGTTTTCAGTATTTGCTGAAAAACTGCGGAAGAAAATCTACCGGTTGAGGAAAAAGAAAAAACTGACTCAAGAAGACATGCAGTCGTTTGAACTTTCATTGAGGCAATATCAAAGAATTGAGTCGGGAAAAACGATCAATATGACGTTGTCCAACATTTTCAAAATTGCAAAAGCTCTCAATATTAAGCCAAGTCAATTACTTGACTTTTAGACAATACGCAAAAACTCAACGAGGGCGACTCAATCAGCAGTGTTGAGCTGCCGGGATTTCACTTAACCAATGTGTGTAATTGTCTAAAAAATATATTCAAATTGCGTTTAATGAGATTGATTTTAATTTCCAGCCTGCATTAAGTCTCCAGAAAAATTGACCTTATTTTTGATTTTTTTACAGGTTCTTGTGCAACTGCTCATTCTGTGGTTAGCTACAATCTTGAAGATAAGAGTGACTGACGATATGGCATTGAAGATGTTAAAAGTATTTCATGATTTATAAAACATTATGGCAAAGATAGAGGTTCAGGGAAAAGCGATTACGATTTTGTCATCGGATAATGAAGATTACATTTCGTTAACTGATATGGTCAGAAGTGTCGAAAACGGTCTTTCTTTGATTGAAAAATGGTTAAGAAATAAAAATACCATCGAGTTTCTTGGAATTTGGGAGGAGATCTATAATCCGGAGTTTAATTCCCTCGAATTCGAGGGAATTAAAAATCAGGCAGGATTAAATAGATTCGTGCTTTCCGTAAAACAGTGGGTACAAAAGACTAACTCAAAGGGCATTCTGGCAAAAGCGGGTAGGTATGGTGGAACCTATGCCCACAAAGATATCGCTTTTGAATTTGCTTCCTGGATTTCTCCCCAGTTCAAACTCTATCTGATCAAGGAATTCCAACGCTTGAAGGATGAAGAAAAACATCAATTGGGTTGGGATATCAGGCGTAACCTTACAAAAATCAACTATCGAATTCATACTGATGCCATCAAGGAGCATTTAATTCCGCCGGAATTAGACAAAAAACAAATCAACCAGGTGTATGCCACAGAAGCAGATATTCTCAATATGGCACTTTTTGGAAAAACTGCCGGCATGTGGCGAAATGAGAATCCGGACAAGAAAGGCAATATCAGGGATGATGCGGATGTGTCCCAATTGGTTTGTCTTGCCAACCTGGAAAACCTAAACGCCCTATTCATCAATGAAGGTTTGTCACAGGAAGATCGATTGAAAAGACTCAATCAAATAGCCATTCAGCAAATGAGAATTCTTACAGAAGATAAAGGACTCAAAAAACTGAAATAAAAGGTAGTGTTAGGGATCAGGATTGCATCTTTGTATATTTTTCCACAAGTTTTTAAATATATTAATGATTTTCCATTTCCTCAACTTACTTAAATTTGTCTATCAGAATGCCTTTTTCAGCATAAATGCAAACAAAGCTCTCAAATAAGCCTGAATTCAGTTATCCCTAATGAGTTTTTTAATCAGCCATCGGGTTTGCAGAACTGTTCTTTGAAGGCTTCTTCCGTTCGTTTGATCATCGTATCAACCATGTTCCGGGTGTGTGCGTAGACTTGGAAGGCTTGGATTTCTGTTAGTCGTAGGCTGTCTTCCGTGGATTCTGTGGAAAGGGCCGCGAGGCCCTTGATCATGAAGTTGAGCAGGATCTGCATCTGGTGGAGATCGTTCATGAGATCGGTTAGTTCTTTTGACATTGTTCCTCCTCTTCCATTAGGTGTTCTATTTCCTCCTCATTCCGTGACGATGTTTTGTCTCCGGTCTGAACGGTTTCCAGTTTAACCAGTACCTGACCCGTCATCCCGGCCTGGTTCCTTCCGATCAGCTTCTTTAATCCCTCATCATCAGTCACAGCCGCCAGCGGGGCTTTGAAAGCGGCAGTTTTGGGGATAACCTCTCGTATCAACCAGCGGGTCATGGCAACCGAAGCCGGTTTGCTGGTTTGTACAACAAGTTGGAAGAAAGCAGAGGGATGACGAATGGAGGAGTGGTTGGCAAAGGCGACCAGACCACTGCTGCAAGGGACCGGATTCAGCCTCGGCATGTTTTCAAAGTCGGAATTCTTTCCTTTTGTTGCAGGGAGATCCAACAGACGGGCAATCCCGGAAATATCGAGAGAGGTTTTAGTCTCCGGAATAAAACAGACGAGTTTGTTGTCGTTCAGTAAAACATGAAGGGGACGTGTTCCATTGCGAAGACGTTTGACTAGCCCGGAAGTGAAAATTGGTTTCAAGGTGTTTTCTCCTCTGAGAGCACCGCCAGACTGAAACCGGGTTACCAAAAATGAGAAAAGCCCAGAAGCCTGGCGGTGCGAGCACACCATAAAGCAGGGTGACAGCCCTGCCGTAGCCAAACCCCTGGGCCCATCTCATTTCACGGCTCGTTTTGCGGAGTGTCAATCCAACGAATTCTGTGCTCGCAGAATTCTCAAAACCCAATGAAACGAACGTCCCCAAAGGAAACAATCAGAATGTATTTAAACAATAATCACTCTACATCCCA
>JANQLH010000464.1 GCA_028280735.1 SAR324 cluster bacterium
ATATTTTTAAATGGTGCTTTTAAGGGTAATACCCTGGATCTATTAAAAATACCGCAAGTCTTTGCCGAAGATGAAAAGAAAGATCAAAACAAATCCACTGAATCAGATGATAAAAAAAATTCAGAGGGTAATAAAGATGTAAAATCAGCTGGATCTGAAGAGGATGATCCCTGCCCTGAGTGCCCCGAATGTCCGGACCCGGCCAAGGTGGTTCTGAGAGGACTGGAAGAAAAAAGAACCCAGGTCGATAGAGAACATAAGGCCATGATTGAAGAAAGAAAGCAACTTCAGGTATTTGAAGAACAAATCGATGAAAAATTAGAAAACTTGAAGGCACTTGAAAAACAAATCAAGGAAGACATGGCACTGCTTGACCAGAAAAAAACTCAAAAAGAGCTTGAAAAAGAGGCCCAGTATGAGGCTCAAATGAGACGGCTGGTAAAGACATACGAAACCATGAAGCCCAAAGCCGCTGCTCCCATAATTAATCAGATGAACCTCGAAGTCGCCCAGGAAATATTTCTTCGGATGAAAGAGAAAGCAGCTTCTGATATCTTATCATTTGTGGATAGTGAAAAAGCCGCTAAAATCAGTGAACGTCTGGCGTTTAAAAAAAGGTAAAATAACTTTCTTCAGGTATCTAATGTATCTCTGATGATTGCCGCAACATCTTTCATGATCAACGGTTTTTTAATAAACCCGTCAATGTTAAATTGATCCGAATTGGTGTCATCAATCTGTTCACTGTAACCGGTACAGATAATAACCGGTAAATCTTTTCTGATTTTCTTGATTTCATTGGAAAGTTGCAAACCGTTTAAATCAGGCATTGTCATATCCGAAAGTACAATATCGAACAGATCCGGAGTTTCCTTAAATACCGCCAGTGCTTTTTTGCTGGAAGAGTGAATGGTCACATTATAACCATACTTTTCAAGCATAATTTTGCCGATTTTAATGATATCAATCTCATCGTCAACCAATAAAACGGATTCTTTACCGAATAAGGTTTCGGGCTGCGGTTTTGCTTTCGTTTTTTCGCTGACTTTTTTTGTCAGAATCGGAAGGTAAATTTCAACTATGGTTCCTTTTCCCCATTCACTGATTACCTCGATGAACCCGTTGAATTGTTTTACAATGCCATGGACAACAGATAATCCTAATCCTGTCCCTTTCCCTTTTTCTTTGGTTGTAAAATAAGGATCAAAGATCATTTCCAGATGTTCTTTCTTAATGCCGGTGCCGTTATCACTGATCTGCAATAGGGCATATTGTTCAGCTTCGGCATTTTCAGCTATATCTGGTGCAGAATTGATTTGTTTCAGGGATATTTGTAATTTCCCGTTTAAATCAGGCATGGCGTGATAGGCATTGGTAACCAGATTCATAATCACTTGATGGATCTGGGTCGGATCTGCCAGTACTTTGCCGCAATCCTGCGAAATAGTCGTATTGAGTTCAACGGTTTTCGGAATGGTGGAGCTTAGTAAGGCTTCTACTTCCTCCAAAACAGTCTGAATTTTTATGGGCTTCAACTCCTGATCACCCTGCCGGCTGAACCTGAGAATCTGTTGAATTAGATCTTTGGCCCTGAAAGATGCTTTGAGTATTTCCTTTACGTAATTATGATGCGGACTGTCATCGGGAAGCTCTTGCTTCAAGATATCGGCATAACCGAGCAAAGGATATAAAATGTTATTGAAATCATGGGCGATCCCTCCTGCTAACGACCCAATGGCTTCCATTTTTTGGGCCTGTCGGAGCTGTTTTTCCAATTGCAGTTTTTCTTTTTCCAATGATTTCAGCTCAGTGATGGGGGTGGCCGTTGCAATTATGCGGATCACCTTCCCCTCTTTATCAAATACAGGCTTTAAACCTCTATACCAGGATGTGTCTTTCCCGTTAAGCTTCATATTGGTTTCGACATATTGTGTGGTCTTGGATTCAACCACGATATCGTATTGCTTTTTGACATATCCTGTCATCTCCGGTCCGAATAGTTCGCTTAAAACCTCTAACCCTTTACCTTCCAATTGTTCGCTTTTGACATTGAGTAATTTTTCGTGGGCTGGATTGATACCTTTAAAACGATACTCGCCATTTTCCAATACATCGATAACGTAAATACCGATATCAGAATTGTTGTAAATGGCCTGTAAGAATTCATCCTTCTCTTTAAGGGACACCTGGGAATCTTGTTTTTCCAAGGTCAAGGACCGGATTTGTGCCTTAAGTTTTTCGTTTTCGGATTGAAGGGATTCGTTCTCCGATTTTAATTGTTCAATTCCAGAATTTGGATGAATCATCAAATATCCTTTTCTGACAGCATCTCAATTTTGCATTATTAATGGAGAATAATGAATTAACTTCATAATTTATCAATATATAAAATGGATGTCAATCGGGAAACGGGTGTTATGAAATGGGGGAAGATCTGTCAGGTAATATTTTCCTACGCTGAAGTTTAAGCGGGAAAGAAATTCCAAAAAACGTGCTGAAATTCGTTTGAATTCAATCGAGATGTTTTTTAACTGTTTGAACTTAAAGCGATTTCTTAGGCGTTCCCCTAAATGGCATGATCATTGCTCCTTCATGTGTCAAAAGAAATCTAATGATTAGGTGATATATGAATTTTACATTTACAGATCTTGGCAATTCGATTTTGAATATGATTCAATCTGAATCGCCTAAAAATCTGAAGCTGAATTCGGGTCAATCCGACTCGAAAGAGCAATTATTTGAAAAAAAATTGGGTAAAATTCTTGAAAAAGGTCAACGGCCGGAAGAGCAGAATGTTTCAGAAGTTATGGCGGAACCGGCCTCTGAGAGGGCAGGAGAGTTTGTTTCATTTTTAGAGGAGAAACTTGGTGATAAAAAAGGAAACGAGTTTTTAACAGAACTTAAAAACATCTTTCTCAGTATTTCGAACGGTAATCTTGAGAACATTTCAATCGATGCTCAGGGTCTTGAGACATTGAAACAGATGCTGGCGGGTGCCGGTTTCAATGCAGAAGATCTGGATGACCTTTTTGCTGAACTGATCGAAGGTCTTGAAGGCCGGGATTTAAATCTGGATGAACTATTCAATCAATTATTTGAATTGCCGGCCGATGCTTTGGCCGATCAAGCAGCAGAGCCCCAGGTTTTCCTTGAAACAAGCAGTCTGCCTTATTTGGAATCCATTTTAACGGCACTGGATATCCCTTCAGACACTGTTCAACAGATACTGTCAGCAGCCGATCATGGAGAAAAGGGTATCAATCTGGATGTTATTATTGAACAACTGCAGGATGTCCAGAAAAAAGCCTTTTATTCGAACACACAATTCCAAGCCCAGGAAGGCAAAGAACAGATCCAAGCGCTGTTAAAACCATTCGGGATTGAAGCGGATCCATCAAAGGATTTTAAGCTGACTTTAAATGATCTGGTTGAAACATTTGAAGCCCTGCGAAAAGGATTTAAAAACCAGGCAACGTCTGATCACTTAACGACAGACATTCAAAATAGTACAGCAAATATTCAAAACAAAACTGATTCGCTTAAAGACTTGTTTAAAGGGCTTGAAATTAAAAACTTGCCGAAAGAAAAGTCTGTTTTTGATTTTTCTTCAGCCCAGATTAAAGATCAGTTTAAAAATCAATTATTGGAGTCAGAAACAACACCGGCTAATTTGAAAGGTCTTTTTTCAAAAGGGAAAGGTAAGAGTCTTCAGGATCAGCCCTTAATAAAAGTGGGCTTGAAAGAATTTGTTTCATCACTTGAAGAGAAAATCAGTCAACACACGGTTTTAAAGGATCAGGTAGCAGACGGTAAAACACTAGGGGAAAAAATCAAAGGTCAATTGAATTCCTTAAATGATCAAACTCAGTTAACAGCTTCTGATGCCAAGACCTCTGATAACCAATCTGCGCAGATTGTTTCAAAAGCCAGGTCGGGTTTCAGAAATTTACCGGCATTTGTTACCCAGCAGGTCAGTAAAAGTATTGTCAGGGCGGTTAATCAGGGCGAAAGTACGTTACGGATTCAACTGAAACCACCTGAACTGGGACGTTTGATGCTCACCATAGATAATAACGGTAATAATATGAAAGTAAACATTGTTACCGAAAACGCAGCAGCCCGTGAGATCCTGGTGTCCAATGCCAGTGAACTCCGAACGGTGTTGTCGAATTCCGGGGTCAATCTGGAACGCTTTGATGTGGATATGAATTCAGATTTCAGGCAGTCCATGGCCGATGCACGGGGACAGGCCGGAAATTCCAATAAAAGACATCAAAATCGGCAGAACCAGACGGTTGATCCGGTTACAGGTGATATGATTACTGATGCTGCGAACCTTATGGAAGCGATTGATCAAGGTCAATCCCTTCATTTTGTGGCATAAAGGAGAGAATGATGGCTGTATCGTCAACAGGGAATTCCACATTAGATAACATTACCAACTCATACGTATCCAAAGACACAGAAAAGGCAGAGAAAAATGATGCTTTGGGTCAGGATGCATTTTTAACCATGCTTGTTGCTCAGCTTCAAAATCAGGATCCGTTAAATCCCATGGACGGCACTGATTTCTCAGCGCAGCTTGCACAATTTTCTCAACTGGAACAATTAATCAATCTGAATGAGTCAATGACATCTATGGCTACCAGTATGACCCAGGGCTCAGAGGGAGACGTGGTTTCTTATCTGGGTAAACAGGTCACAGGGACCGTTGATGTAATGAATGTAGATGATGGCACTGTCTCTGGCGGTTTTTACAGCCTGGCGAAACCGGCTGATGTCATGGTTACTATTACAGACGCGAGCGGCAAAACTGTGAAAACGCTCTATGACGGACAGCAGAATTCAGGATCTCACCTGATCTCCTGGGATGGAACGGATAATTCAGGAAAAGCGGTTGAAGACGGCGCTTATAATTATACGGTTATGGCCAACAGTGGATCCGGTTTTGCTGAAGTCCCTGCAACTCTTACCGGAACGGTTGAAGGCATTGCCTACAACAACGATAAACCTTATCTGGTGGTGAATGGCATATTGCTTGATCCAAAATCTTTGACATCTGTCATTGATCCGGAGGAAACCGGTGGGGAGCAATCTCCTGATTCTGCCTTAAGTTATCTGGGGCAGACGGTTAGTTCCAATGCCCCGATAGTTCTGGTAGAAGATGAAACCGTCTCCGGTGGCGATCTGACTTTTAATTTGGATACTGCAGAGAATGCTACGGTCAAAATTTATAATGCATATGACGAACTGGTCAAAACAATTGCCCTGACAGAAGATGATACCCAAGGCGGTGTCAACTCTGTGGAATGGGATGGACTTGCTGACTCAGGACACAAAGTACCTGACGGGATGTACTATTATACAGTAAAGACAGACTCTGAATTTGTCAAAACACCAGTTTCAGAAGAGGTTTCCGGTATTAAATATCTCAATGGAAACCAATATCTGGTTTTAAATGACTCAGGGCGACTGGTTTCTTTGTCAACTATCACAGGAATTAATTGAGATTTTGAATCAGAATGCAACAAAAATCAACCATGTTGAGTTTTAATAGATAGGAGAGGGATTATGTCTTTATCAAGTGGACTTTTTACAGGTACCAGTGGTTTAAAAAATATGGGAAATGCCCTTCAGGTTGTTGGTAATAATATTTCCAATTTAAATACCATTGGCTTTAAAAAGGGAAGAACTACCTTTGCTGATACCCTGTATGAGAGTGTGGCCACACAGGCCGGATCTGCACAAATGGGTCGTGGTATGGCTGTGGGTGACGTATCTCAGAATTTTGATCAAGGGTCTTTTGAATCCACTGGAAATACGACAGACCTTTCTATTGGGGGCGATGGTTTTTTTATTCTTCGTCAATCTAATTCTGAAAATACTTTTTACAGTAGAGCCGGGAATTTCTTCTTTGATAAAAATGGGAATCTGGTGAACCCTGAAGGCTATATTGTCCAAGGGTGGAATCTGGATGAAGAAACCGGAGATGATGTTGGCTCAATTACAGATCTGGTTTTAAGTGAATTTACAAACCCACCCAAAAAGAGTGAATCCATTACAGCCATTACTAATCTGGATGCAGATGCAAATTCCAAAGCCGTGGTGCTTTCTAATGTTTGGGATTCCGGAGAAACGACGTATATCCCAGCAGGGAGTTATGAGTATCAGACAGTAATCAAAGCTTATGATTCTCTTGGCAGCACCCATGATATTTCTGTTTTTTATGATAAAAAATCAGGGACTGACTGGGAATATATTATCACTATGAATCCAGATGAAGATAACCGTAATTTGGTTCAAAATACTGATTCAAAGGGGCTTTTGGCAAGAGGTACCATAAGGTTTTCTCAGAGTTCCGGTGATATCCTTGATTTTACCATGGAAGAATTCACCGGAAGAATTGGAAATTTTTCAGCCAACGGTGTCAATACGGTTGATGATGTTGAGTATGAGATTATGGATTATGAAGCTCTTGCACTTGATGGATATGGTTTCAGTCTTGAATTCAATGGCACCACCTGGAATTTTACGGACCCCAATAATGATGGAGTAATATCGTCAAGTGAGCTGCCAACTAATTATGGGACCGCCAAAATTGTATATTCAGACAGTCAGAATATCCATTTAACTTTGAAACCTGGAAGTGCAACAGATGTGGATCCAGATTTGAAAATTAAATTTGCCCAGGCAGCTGTGGCAACCGATTCTATTGGATTTGATATTAACAATAAAAATGATTTACATACCCAGGGGATTGAAGGAACCACGTATTCTGGTGGTACGGCTAATGACAATACCACTTTAACCATTAATGATCCGGGTGTGATGGACAAAGATTCTGCCGGTGTAGGAATTATATGGAATCCCAATGCTGGAAAATGGTATTGGAGTAATCCGGTGGCGGCTCAATCAGCCGGTACTCTTGTAACATCACTTGCGACAAATGATACAGGCGCAGTCGCAACAACATCGGCGAGCATCAATATTAGTAATGCAGCTGATCTGACGATGTTTGCTACCACTGTTAAGACCCGATATGATGAACGTACCACTGATTGGGACTGGAATATGCCGCTCAAAACAGATGATTTTTCGAATGAGGTATTTACATTTTCCCCAACCAATGATCCTGTTTTAACAATTACAAGTGCTGGGAGTCAGGGTGCGATGGCTTCAGCGACAACCGCTGGTACAGCATCAACAATTACGTTGACGTGGCAAGGTGGAACAAGTGGCGGTTCTATAACCGGCTGGGTGGGCAGTGGTGGTGTAGGCACCACCGGTATTGCCATCCTTACCGGAGGCAGTTCCAACACATCAGTGGAATTTTTAATCTGGGAAAGGGACGATGTTGTTGGGGCCTCATCAGGTGCCTCAACAGCCATCTATTCTTTCGGATCAACCCTGAATACAACCGGGGCCCAAACCATTACATTTAATATAGATCCCTCACCACCACGAGAATATCCTAATGCTGTTATCACAACATCTGGTGCTCAGGCGACTGGGATTGGTATTGACTTTGACTCAGATCTGACTACTGATTTGATTTTTAATGTTACCTCCGGAAGTGCAACTGCTGTTGGAGAAGGTGATTATTTGACATTCAATATTGATCCGGATACACCTCCGACTGAATATTCAAGCGCAACGCTGAAAGGGGATCAGACCGAAGCAATTATAGATTTGGATGGTTCCGGAAATGATTCTGATAACGATGATATCATGTTTACCTTTGAAACAGATCTGGTACAAGGGCTGTCCACCCATCCGTTTAATGATCGCAGTGAAATCTCTTTTGATATTAAAGGGTCAACGGCCTGGACACAAATTACAAAAGATTCGATTAGAAAAAATGGTTATTATAAATTTACAACGGATTTTCTTGGTGGTGAATTTGGAACTACTAAAACCGAAATTGAGTTTAACATTGGTACAAAATACGATGGAATCAATTTTGTGAATGATTCCCTATCTACTACTCAATATTCTAAATCTTCCTCCACTATTTTTCAGGATGCAGACGGGTATGCAGCAGGTGATTTACAGAGTGTTGATGTTGCTTCAGACGGTATTATTACTGGAGTTTATTCAAATGGGCAGCTAATCCCGCTTTTCAGGGTTGGCCTTGCCCGGTTTAACAATAATTATGGCCTGTCCAATGAGGGTGGTAACCTCTTCAGTGAGACCAGGGCATCAGGTGGCGCTATTACCAATAAACCAGGTGAGAATGGCTTGGGAACGCTGGCACCCAACTCACTTGAAATGTCAAATGTGGATATATCTGAGGAGTTTGTTGCTCTAATTACACAACAAAGAGGATTTCAAGCCAACTCCAAGACTGTGACAACAATTGATGAGATGATGAATACGGTCATACAAATGAAACGTTAGTTCAGCCATTGATCCAATCTTTCGGCAGCAGGGGCTCTGCCTCCTGCTGCTGTCATTTTTCTGACGTTAAGAAGTCGTATTGACGTTCTATTAGCCAATACAATCTGTGCCCCCCAAACTGAATCCGACCTTTTGAAAAACTTTGCAAATTTATCAAGTGCCTATTATACTTAGCTTTAAATGGGTTTTAAATTTTTATGTTTAAGAGAAAGCGGTAACCCAAAACGGTTGGCACAAGCCTTGCTATCTATATCGTTCAATAGTAGTTAAATTTTTAATCATAGGAGTAAATTTGGCTGACGATATCCTTGATGATATGGAGAAAGATTTCGACGAAGAGATGTCAGATCTCCTGGAAGATGATGAACTGGATGACGATTCAGATGATGAATTTGTGGAAGAGACATCTGATGAAAAAGTTTCAATTATCCATCGAATACTAGATCCTGTAAAAGAGCTGTTAAAAAAGATTCTGGGATCGACCAAAGCGATCATCATACTGGCAGTCAGTATCGTGTTGGTGATATTAACTATCTTCTTATTATGGTTTTTTGTTTTCACAGATAACGAAGATGCTGTACTTGCCCCTAAACAGGATGAAACGCAGACTGCAGCACAAAGCATCGAAGAAAAAGAAATTGTTTTCGAAGATATCGTCGAGCTTGAACCATTTGAACGTATTCCTTTAAAAACCAGTTCAACAATGGGGCGAGTCAGTTTGCAGTTATCATTGGAGTTAGTCGATCCAAGGTACAGAAAACAAATTTATTCATTGGAAGACCGAATTCGATCAATTGTTACCCAACAGGTAGGTAATACGACCTGGCTGGAACTAAGAAATCCGGAAGGGAAAATATTGCTGAAATATAATCTGCTGCAGCGGATTAATGCAATTTTTCCCAATGCGACAGTACGAAACGTATATTTTACCTTTTTTATAATGCAGTGATCCGATTATGAGTGAGATACTATCACAGGACGAAGTTGACAGTCTATTAGACGGGCTAGATTCAGGAGAAGTTGAAACTGAAACCGATGTGGCCAAGCCTGAGCCGGTGGAAGGCATTGTTGCCTATGATTTCACCAGCCAGGATAAAGTGGTCCGGGCAAGGATGCCGACCTTTGACGTTATTAACGAACGGTTGGCCAGAGAAGTCAGGGCAACGTTGTCTTCCCTGCTTCAGACCAATGTCGATGTCAGTGCCAACCCTTTTGATACATTGAAATTTTCAGAGTTTGTCCGCAGTTTACCTGTACCCACCAGCCTCCATGTTTTCAGGATGGAGCCGCTTAGAGGACACGGTCTCATCGTCTTTGAAAGTCAACTGGTTTACAATCTCATCGATACCTTTTTTGGTGGAGAGGCCTTAGGAAAAGCCAGGGTCGAAGGCCGTGAGTTCACAACCATAGAGGAAGTCATGGTTAAAAAGGCCGTTGTTGCTGTGTTGAAAAATATTGAAGCGTCATGGGCTCCGATTGAACCTGTGAAGACATCATTGATTCGTTCCGAAATGAATCCCCAGTTTACAGCCATTGTATTACCGACGGATCTTGTCATTGTGACCCGGTTTGAAATTGAACTGGAGCAATCTGCCGGTAACCTGGTCGTTTGCTACCCATATTCCATGATAGAGCCCATGCGGAATAAATTATCATCCGGTGTACAGGCTGAGACCGAAGAGATTGACTTGAATTGGCGGAAAAGGATCAGAGAAGTCATTTTAGATTCTATCGTCGATGTCAGAATTGAACTGGGAAAAACAGAAATAACCGGTGAACGTTTGATATATTTACAGGAAGGGGATGTGATTCAACTGGATAATGATGCCAGTGAACCTTTGCTCTGCTATGTGGATGGTTTAGAGAAATTAACCGGGTTTGTCGGTGTACAGAGGGGGTTCCAGGCATTCCAGGTTGAAAATAAAATTATAACCGATTGCGAGGGCTACTGATATGGCCGAAGAAAATGAAAACGTTGAAGAGGTCGAAGAAGAGATAGACGAGTCAACCGAACATGGTGAAAGGGAACTGGATTTTATTCTGGATATTCCTTTAGAACTCTCAGTTGAGCTCGGTAAAACTAAAATGCTGGTCAATGATCTACTCCAGTTGGGGCAGGGTTCCATTATTGAACTCAATAAACTGGCCGGAGAACCTCTGGAAGTCTATATCAACCGTAAATTGATCGCCCGGGGTGAAGTGGTGGTGGTAAATGAAAAATTCGGTGTCCGTTTAACCGATGTTATCACACCCATAGATCGGGTGAAATCTCTGGCCGCTGAAGAATGAGCAATACATCAGAAATATGGGTAGCCTTTGCCCGAACCTTTTCCATGCTTTTTCTGGTATTGGCACTACTTATCCTGGCATTTTACCTGATCAAACGATTTATGGAGAATCGAGGAGTAAAAGGCAAGCAAGAGTATATCAAAGTGTTGTCCGTACATCATTTGTCTCCCAAAGAAAAATTGATTTTATTGGATGTTGTTGGGGAAACACTTCTTGTAGGAGTAACCCCTCACCAGATTTCCAAAATTTCAAAAATAGAAAAAGAGATTCCATTGGCTCAAGATGAGTCTGATTCCCCGTTTCAGTTTTCTGATTTTCTTTCAAGGAAAATGGGCCGTTCTATAACTAAAACTGGCAATACTTTTGCGATAAAAGAATAATTGCATGCGAAGATTTGGAAACATAATTGGCATCATGAGAGTTATCGGTTTGTGCCTGGTGATTTTTTCAGTGTTTGCTCCTCTTGCAAATGCCGCGGTCAACTTTCCAATTCCCTCATTGGAACTGAATGTACAGAGAGCCACTGAACCTGAAGAAGTTGCAGTGGTACTTGAAATTATAGCACTTTTAACCATATTGGCTTTGGCACCGGCCATTTTGATACTGATGACGCCGTTTACCCGTCTTATTGTGGTGTTTCATTTTTTACGGCAGGCTATGGGAACACAATCCAGCCCACCCAATCAGGTCATTATCGGATTGGCCCTGTTTATGACCTTTTTTATTTTTAAACCCGTTGCACAGGAAATTTATAACACGTCTCTAAACCCATATCTGGAAAGGGAGATTACCTATCAGGTAGCATTTGAAAAAGCCCAATCGCCGATCAGAAAATTTTTATTATTGAATACCCGTGAAAACGATTTAGCCCTTTTTGTGAAGGGGGCAGATATTTCAAAACCTGAAACACGCGATGATGTTTCATTGTTGGTCTTAATTCCAGCCTATGTCATCAGCGAGTTAAAAACCGCTTTTATTATCGGTTTTGTATTGTATATCCCATTTCTGGTAATCGATATGGTAGTCGCATCCGTTCTGCTTGCCATGGGTATGATGATGCTGCCGCCGATTATGATATCCCTGCCATTCAAACTCATGTTGTTTGTTCTTGTAGATGGATGGCACTTAATTTCTGGATCGCTGTTAAAAAGCTTTGGAGTATAGAACATGACCCCTGAATTTGTAGTAGCGTTTGCCAAGCAAGCCATAACATTGACGATATACCTGTCTATGCCCATGCTGGGGTTAGGTTTGGTTGCAGGGCTAACAATCAGTGTTTTTCAGGCGGTTACACAAGTGCAGGAGATGACGTTGACGTTTGTTCCGAAAATTATAGCCGTTTTTTTAGGCCTTTTGTTTGCTGCTCCCTGGATGCTTGAAGAATTAACCACCTTTACCATGCATGTATTCGAAAACATTCCCATGTACATCCGATAAACTCAAAGGATAAAGACATGGATATCCTCAATGTCATAGATCCAATACAATTCAGGACGTATCTTCTCGTATTAATCCGATTGAGTATTGTGATTTTCATGTTTCCCATTTTCTCATCCAATGTTTTTCCATCTCAGTTAAAATTGGGTTTTTCCCTTGTCGCGTCGCTTTTATTTTATTCAGTCGTTAATGTTGATCTGTCCCGTTTCCCCATGACAGCGATAGACACGGGGTTACTGGTCATCGCTGAGTTACTGGTAGGACTTACACTAGGAATTTGTTTAAGAATTTTTTTGGGATCGGTCCAGTTGGCCGGACAAATTATCGGATTCCAAATGGGATTTGCCATGATCAATGTAGTAGACCCTCAAACCGGGTCAAATGTATCGATCATGGATCAGATCGGATATTGGGTCTGTGTTGTTGTTTTTTTATTGCTAAACGGTCACCATATTGTTTTCATGGCCGTCATTGACAGTTTTAAACTTGTCCCCATCGGATTTTTTACCATGCATGACGCTTTATTGATCAAGATTTTAGAGTTGGCTGGGAAACTCTTTATACTGGCGGTAAAAATCGGGGCACCAGTGATTGCTTCACTGGCATTTGTCAGCGTTGGATTCGGGATGATGGCCAAGTTTTCGCCCCAGATGAACGTTATGATTGTGGCCTTTCCTCTAAAGATCATTGCAGGCCTTCTTTTGTTCGGATTAACTATCCAAATTATAGTCATCGCCACACGAACCTATGTCAATGAATTTAAGGGGTTGTTGATGTATTTGCTGTATTACGCAGGTGGAGGATAAACCATGGCTGAAGATCCGGAAAGTGGAGGTGAGAAAACAGAAGATCCAACGGCGCGGAAACTGTCCAAAGCCAGAGAAGAAGGTCAGGTGGCTAAAAGTACGGAGGTTCCTTCAGTTTTTGTCTTACTCGGTGGAGTTATATCAATTTATGCTTCTGCTATGTATTTTTATAGCAATTTATCAAAGGTTTTTCATTACAATCTGACATTCAGTAAAATTCCTCTGATAAATACTACCGAAGTCATTCGGCTTTTAGCTTATCATACCGAGAAAATATTATTTACGTGCATTCCCGTGATGCTAGCAGTTGTGCTGGTTGCGTTACTATCCAATTTTGCTCAGGTCGGATTTAACATTTCCGTAAAATCCCTTCAACCCAAGCTTTCCCGTATGGATCCAATTAATGGGTTTAAGCAAAAGTTTACTTCCCGGGCGGTCATGGAATTTGTCAAATCATTACTGAAAATAGGGATCATTTCTTTGGTCACCTATTATTCGATAATCGCAGAAATGAAAAATATCGCCACACTGTTTGATCGAAGTATTGGTCACATCCTTCTTTTTGTATTAAAGGTTTCATTCTGGATTTTTGTTAAAGTCTGTTTGATCATGATTGTAGTCGCTATTATAGATTATTCCTACCAGAAATGGAAATTTCTGGATGATCAGAAAATGACCAAAAAAGAGGTCAAAGATGAGATGAAACAGACCGAAGGGGATCCATTGGTTAAATCCAGAATTCGCCAACTCCAGCATGAAGCTGCCAGAAAGCGGATGATGGCGGATGTTCCTGATGCCGATGTTGTTGTCACCAACCCAACCCGGTTGGCAGTGGCATTAAAATA
>JANQLH010000499.1 GCA_028280735.1 SAR324 cluster bacterium
ACCCGTAGAGACGTCATAGCTTCGAGCCTGAATGCTTACCTTGGCAGCCGAAAACGCTGATGATGAAAACGGTTTCTTTTCTCCCGCGATCAGTTCAAATTCCACAAGGATATCTACCTGCTGTTGGTCGGCAACTTTTACCCATTCTTCTGTTTGTGCCCCTCTTTGGGTAATACCATCGATAACTCGACCTAGTGATTTTGCATCAAAGACTCGAAAACCGGATTTTAACAAAGAAGCCTGTAAAGCGGATGTAGCAGATGAAACTGCACTGTGGTTGTTACTGAGCGCATCAGGATGCGTTGGACCATAAATGATCATTAATCGTTTATTGCCCATTTTTTGATGCAAAATCCGGAGTTCGCTGAGTTTTGATTTAATATTGGTGGAAGAAACTTCTGCTTCAATTTCAATATGCCACACGCCACCAGCTTTTTCGTCTCTTAACACCGTGTATTCTGTTACAAAACCCCGGGCACTTGCATATATCTCATCTCTTATCACAGCCCAGTTTTTTACTTCCGTTTGCGAATCGATAAACAGCCCAACACCCTGTTTTACAGCATCTCTCAAAGCATTATTTAAAGCCTGGTTACGAGCCGATCCTTCATTGTTGTTGAATATCTGGGCGCTGCCCTTACCAACAACACCTGCAAGACCTGTGATTGGGTTTAAACAAAAGAATGTGACTAAAAGTATTATAACGCTCTTCATACCAATCCTTTTTGTTATTAAAACAGATTTTTCGTGCTTGATGGTTGCCATATTAACAACATTTATAAGCGATTTGTCTAACTAATTTACATCAATTTGTTCAACCGAGAAAAGCGATTTGGAATTGGAAGAATACGCCATTCATTTTTCCTCAGCCGGTGTTTCCGGCACCTGTCTGATAAGATCATCTTCCAGTAATGGCACTTCCAAATCCATTGGTTTGATCAAATCATTTTCTTGATCTTCCAGATCGAGGTCATCAACTGTTTGAGGAGAGTCTGCCGGGGATTCGGATTCGGGAGACATTCCCGGTGGTTGAGCAAACTTAAGTGCCGGTTCCAATGGCCATAACTCTCGTGCCTTTAACAAAAGCTGCTTGTTTCGCTCCATGCTTTTTATGATTTCAGCTTCACTGACCGGTTCTTCTTCCAATACTTCAGGCGTCATTTCAACAACTTCCTTTTTTTCACCCGGTCCAGTCTTTTCAGGTAAGAATTCAATGATTTCATCCTGGCTTCCTTTTTGCGCTTTAAGCCAAGCTTGCATGGTGTTACCCCAAACTTGCGCATATTTAAAGTCTTGAACCATTCTGTTTGCCATGGAAAACATATCAGCGGCTTTTAGCAAGTCTCCCAGTTTATGATACACCACTCCAAGATTATAATAGGCACTGGCCCTGTTTTTTTTATAAATATCCAGTGGTTCATCATCCTCAGGTTCAAACAACACCAGTTGCCATAACCAGATAGCCTTATCATATTCCCCGATATCAGCGAACCGGTTGCCTTTTTTTATTCTGCTGTTTCCAAAATTGTAAATAGCCCGGGAAATCCAGTCATACCCGTATCCTATTTCCAGTTCCATTTCCAAAGGTTCAACCTTGGCCTGGTAAAAATCAGTCAAAAGATTGTAAACCAAGGTTTTTGTTAGACGCTTCAACTCCAGGGGTTTTTCCGGCATTTTTTCTATCTCTTCCCTACCCACATAGATCTGTTGAAAAGGTTGTGAATAGGGTTTTCTGAGCAAGAGCTTTCCTGTTTCAGCTTCATACAAGGAAACTCTGAAACTCACCAAGGCGTTTCTTCTCAATACTTGCCCGGGTACATTTGGCGCATTACCTCTGTTGTTCAAATTCAGATCAAGTTTTTCAGTGGTTTCCCAAATAGAAAAATCAGTTACATTGAGCCGCATTATTTTTAAATCGGTATAATCATCCGGCAGCAATTCAACAAAAGTAAACAGATTCTGTTCTCCGGCAGTCTCAAAAAAAACTTCCTGAACATCTTTTACATTCTGTCCGGTGAAGCTTTGAATATAGATCTTCTGTATTTTCAGCTGATCCGGGCTTTCAACCGCAGTTTCGTCGGATGTGAGACTTTCTGCAGAGCTAAAGAATTGACATCCGGACCAGAAAAATGAGAACAGGCCAATTGTTATAAATAGAAGGTGTCTCAAACTGCTTTCTTCTTTAGATTTTGAATGGGAAATCAGCAACCAGTCTGCTAATGTAGCATGAGTGTTGTTGGAATATTCAAACCGGTTGCTTTACCTATGAGGATATCGTTTATACAATATTAATGGAATCAATTAAAGCAAAGTTAATACCATTGATAAACCCCCTGATGTTTTGCAACCAGGGCGCGTAAAACGAATTATAGAGGTCGTCAAGATATGAGGGGATGTAGCCTTCAACAATAAAGAAAACCAATAGGCAGACGAGCATTGCTTTTGTTAGACCCAAAACTCCACCGATAGCTCGACTTAATACTGTCGGTCTTTTAAAGGAAATCAATGCTTTAATTAGTGTCGAAAGCAGAAAGCCGGCCAGAATGACAATGGCAAAAATCGCAAAATAAGTAACTATTTTTGCTTGGGAATTATTGCTAAGATAATTGAGGGTGATACTCATGTACTTCGGATGAAATCTCTCAGCAGCATAATAACCAAAAACAATGCTAAAGGTAGAAATAACTTCGCGCAGAGCGCCTCTGGAAGAACTTATGACAACAAAAAAAACGACAACAATGGAGAAGACAATATCAAAAAAGTTCATAAGCCTATTAAAACATGGTTAACTGCGTGGATTTCTTATTGACCTGCTTTTCTTTTATGCCAATGATATTGAAAAAGCAATTGCTTTTTTAACCTGTGTTATAGCTGAAATGACGGCATTAACCTTCAATCTTTCTTCAGTACTGACAATGTTTTTACCTGTCAAAACACAATTATAACTATACTTCTCAATAGCTTAGAAAAAATATAGGCCGTTTCGACAAACCGGTGGATTTTAAAGGCGCTAAAACTGAATTTTTACTCTAAATATACTTAGATTTGAATGAACACTGTTCTAATTCCGGGCAGACCTTTGAATCCAGCTTTCACAAAACGATTTCCGATTTCAAAAATCTGATTGTTCATTTAACCCATTTTCTTTGCTTTTCAATATCTCTATCAACCCGAATAACTACAGGAACCCATGGGCATCTGCAAAATTAGGGAATGGAAAGATCTGGAAAACCATTTCAATGAGGTAAAGAACCAGACATTAACAACTCTTTTCCTGGACGATAAGAACCGAGCTAAACAATTTACATTAACTGATTGTGGTTGGTTCGTAGATTTTTCCAAAAACCTGGTGACTCAAAAGACTTTGCAGTTGTTAATCAAATATGCGGAGCATCAAAAACTGGGTGATGAAATCGCAAATATGTTTGCAGGGGAGAAAATCAATCGGACTGAGAATAGGTCTGTCCTACATGTAGCACTGCGAAACCTTTCCGGTAATCCAATTACGCTGGAAGGAAAGAATATTATGGCAGGAGTGAACTCCGTAATTGGAAGAATGGAGTCTTTGGCAAGAAAAATTCGTTCAGGAAAATGGAAAGGGTATAGCGGGAAAAAGATCAAAAACGTTATCAACATCGGTATTGGAGGTTCAGATCTCGGTCCTGTTATGATTTACGAGGCATTAAAGTTCTATTCGGAGAGATCACTAAACATTCGATTTGTTTCCAATATCGACGCGACCCATCTGACAGAACAGCTTTATGACCTTAATCCTGAAGAAAGTCTTTTTATTGTTGCTTCAAAGACTTTTACAACCCAGGAAACAATGACCAACGCCGAAAGTGCCAAAAGGTGGATTTTAAATCACTTTAACGAGCAAGAAGCAGTTCGTAATCATTTTGTAGCCCTTTCGACAAACCTTGAGGCAGTCAAGGCTTTTGGTATCGATACTGACAATATGTTCGAATTTTGGGATTGGGTCGGCGGCAGATATTCCTTAACATCTGCCATCGGACTGTCGTTGATGATAGCTTTGGGACCCGATAATTTCAGGGCTTTGCGAAACGGATTTTTCAAGGCAGACACCCACTTTCGGCAAAAAGAACTGAAGGCGAATATCCCTGTTATAATGGGATTGATAGGTATTTGGTATAACAATTTTTACGGTTCGGATACCCTGGCTATCTTACCGTATGATCAATATCTCCATCGGCTACCGGCCTACCTGCAGCAAACGGATATGGAAAGCAATGGAAAAGGTGTTGATCGCCAGGGAGTACCTGTGAATTACCAGACAGGACCAATTATCTGGGGAGAGCCTGGCACAAATGGACAGCACGCATTTTATCAACTAATTCACCAGGGAACCAAAATAATTCCTTGTGACTTTATCGGATTTGTAAATTCTTTGAATCGACTTGGGGATCATCACGAAAAATTAATGGCAAATTTTTTCGCCCAACAGGAAGCTTTAGCTTTTGGGAAAAATGAAGCCCGGTTAATAGCTGAACAGGTGAACTCGGATCAAATCCCTTTCAGAATTTTCGAAGGAAACCGCCCATCCACCTGCTTCCTTGCCGAAAAATTATCACCGGAAACCCTGGGAGCCTTGATTGCATTTTATGAACACAAGGTGTTTGTGCAAGGAGTCCTGTGGAATATCTACTCCTTTGATCAATGGGGAGTCGAACTCGGAAAGCAACTGGCCGGCAACATTCTCAAAGAATTGCCGAAAAATGCTCCTGCTACGTTGTCTCATGACAGCTCCACCAATCAGCAGATAGAATATTTCAAAAGCAAACGAAACGATGACTAACGCTTTTGACAGATTCACACGAGGTCTGGAAATCTGGTTAGATGATCATTTACTAACCACCGGAAGTAACCATTAGAAGTTATAAGAAGCGGGGAATTAACATGGAATTGAATGAAAAGTTACTTGAAATACTTGCCTGCCCAAAATGCAAAGGTGATTTAACCTTGACTGAACTGAATGACGGACTGGTATGCCCTGTCTGTAAACTAAAATATCCAATACGTGAAGGAATTCCGGTCATGCTGGTAGACGAAGCCGAAACCCTGGCGGATTAGAAGTCATCAGTGAGCTTTCCTGCTATCGTTTCACTTAATGCCTTCAAGAGGTCTTCGCGTGCCTCGTTTACCTCTGAACTGGTTAAATCCGCAGATTGAGTGGTAACAGAATAACTGCTTGTTAAAGCCTCCTGCCTTAAAAAGTAACGTTCTGTTCGATTATCAAAGACGGACAGTTCTCCAGTCACACTAAATTTAAATTCATAGGTCTGCCCGGTTTCGTCCAAAGCATACTCATCTTGTTTCAATTCATAGGTATTTATAACTAAGTTGAGAACCAAATCTGCCTGATTGACCGGCTTGATCGGCACTAAATTTGAGTTGAACTTTTCAATCAACAATGCTCTAAGCCTTATATCCAGACGGGGAACGAAACTATTGTTTTCTATTGTTGAGATCGATATCGATTGAGCCTTGCTCAGGAGCTGCAGATTGTTTCTATTTAACTGAAACCCACAAGCAGATACAACGAATAGCAGTGAACAAAACAAAAAACTCGTCACCATCCTTTTGAGATATTGTGAACAAGATTGAGCATACCTAACAGTTTTCAAGATCACTTTCCTTAATAAAAACAATTTGTTGTAGTTTTTTGAGTAATGTTTCCGCAGGATTGACAGGATAATTTTTTGAGGTTAAGATTAACAATTGTGCTTTTGACGAACAAAAAGATTAAATTTCCAGCTGGGCGGCCATCAAAATGTTTGAAAATCTAACCGAAAAACTCAATCAAACATTTAAAAAACTAACCAATAAAGGCGTTCTTTCAGAGAGCAATATCGCAGTCTCACTAAAAGAAGTCAAATTCGCATTGTTGGAAGCTGATGTTAACTATCGGGTTGTCAATGCGTTTCTGAAATCGGTCAAATCAAGGGCACTCGGGGCTGAAGTAATGAAATCTCTGAGCCCGGGTCAACAGTTCATCAAGATTGTCAATGATGAATTGATCGAGATGATGGGTGCGGAGAACCATGGGATACATCAGGAAAACAACCAGTTGACTATTGTTATGGTTGTCGGACTCCAGGGAAGTGGTAAAACAACCACCGCAGCCAAGTTGGCAAACAGGTTAAAAAAGGACGGAAAAAAGGTGATGCTGGCTTCGGCTGATGTTTATCGACCGGCTGCTATTGATCAGCTAAAAGTGCTGGCAAAAGACATAGACGTCCCTTGTTTCGATAGCAACATTGACATGAAGCCTCTTGCTATTGCCAAAGAAGCTCAAAAAGAGGCGGAAAGCAAACTGGCCAGCTACCTGATTTTAGATACTGCCGGGCGATTACAGATTGATGATATCCTGATGCGGGAACTTGACGAAATCAAGGATAATGTCACGCTTAGCGAGATTCTGTTTGTAGCGGACGCCATGACCGGGCAGGACGCGGTTAACGTCGCCAAGGCATTTCACAATAGACTGGCATTAACCGGATTCATCCTTACAAAAATGGACGGGGACGCCAGGGGTGGTGCAGCTCTCTCAATTAGGGCAATCACCGGGCAACCGGTTAAATTTATTGGAATTGGTGAGAAAATCAAGGATCTCGAACCTTTTGTACCGGATCGGATAGCTTCCAGAATCCTGGGCATGGGTGATATGGTCGGACTGATTGAAAAAGCCACGGAACATATTGACCAGGAAAAGGCGGAAAGGCTTGAGGAAAAGATTAGAAAGAACACCTTCACGCTTTCCGATTTTCAAGATCAGCTGAGGCAAATTCGCCAGATGGGTTCAATGAAGGACATCTTGGGAATGATCCCGGGGCTGGGAAGCAAAATTCCCACCGGAGCGGATGTAGATGACAAATCATTGGTAAAGATAGATGCCATCATCTCCTCCATGACTCCCAAGGAAAGGGAGAAACCAAACATTATCAACGGTTCGAGAAAAGTCAGAATCTCAAAAGGAAGCGGCACCAATGTCAGTGATGTCAATCGTCTTTTAAAACAATTTGCCCAGATGAACAAAATGATGAAGAAGTTCTCTTCTATGGGCCAAGGAAAAAAATCGATGAGAGCTCTTCAAAACCTGATGGGACCCGGTGGAAACATGGGTCCTTTTTAATCGTATTCAACATAACATCAACTCGGAGAAATAATAGTGGTACGCATTCGACTTGCCAGAGCTGGAGCGAAGAAAAAGCCTTTCTACAGAATCGTAGCAGCCGACAAGCGGTTTAAGCGCGATGGTAGATTTTTAGAAAAACTGGGGACCTATAATCCTCTGACTAAGCAATTGGATATTAATAAGGAAAGCATTGAAAAGTGGCTTTCAACCGGAGCTTCAGCTTCTGAATCAGTTACCAAGCTTCTGATCAAGGAAGGGTTTGATCTCAAACTGACTTTCACACCGAAGGAAAAAACAAAAAAAGAAGAAGCAAAAGTAGAAGCCAAAGCTGAAGAAAAGGAAGAAGCAAAAGAAGACGTCGCACCTGAAGCAGAAGCTGAGTAAGTTGAGTTTTAGATAATGGATTTGGAAGGCATCATTCAAATCGGTGCTATCGTAACCTCTCACGGGGTGAAAGGAGAAGTTAAGGTACTGCCGTTAACGGATGATCCGGAGATTTTTTACGAACTTGAGCAAGTGACCCTCATTCAAAAAAATGGCGTCAAAAAGCAGGTTTCCTTGATCAACGCCAGAGAGGTCAAAAAATATTGGTTATTGAAGTTCGATGAAATCAAGGATATGAACACTGCGTTAACTTATAAAGGAGCCGGGATATATACCGATGAGGATAACGTTCGTCCTTTGGCATCTGATGAGTTCTATATCCACGATTTAATCGGCTGCAGGGTTTATTCCACAGACAATCAGTATCTTGGGGTTATTGCGAATTACTTCGATGCAGGAACCCAGGGCGTTTGTGAAGTAAAATCGGACAAAGAGAGCTTTTTGTTTCCGACCTCTGATGAAATTCTTGTTGATATCATTCCTTCAGAAAAAATAGTGATCAACCTCATACCTGAGTTGAGAGATCTAAATAAACGAAAGCCGAAATAATTTGGAAACATCGGGGCATTTATCAGTTTGTTTTCATGTACTGACCGTTTATCCGGACATGTTTGCTTCGTTTTTGGCTGAAGGGCTGATTGGGAAGGCAGTTGATGAAAAAAAGTTGATTGTCGACCTTATCGATTTTCGTAAAAACGGAATTGGAAAACATAACAAAGTAGATTCACCTCCATACGGAGGTGGCGCTGGAATGGTTTTAAGGCCTGAGCCAATATTCAACGCATTGGAAGCATTGGATGAAAAAGCATCCGTCCATAAGATTCTAATTTCACCCCAGGGCAAGAGCTTCAATCAACAGAAAGCTATCGAGCTAAGCAGGATAACGAAACCAATAGCAATGACCTGCGGAAGGTTTGAGGGATTTGATGAGCGTATCCGATCTTTCGTCGACGAAGAAATCAGCCTGGGCGATTTCGTTATGATGGGTGGTGAAATTGCAGCCATGGCCATAATAGAATCAGTAGCAAGATTAATTCCCGGGGTTATTGGGAATCAGGAATCCTTGACTCAGGAATCCTTTAGTCGGGACTTGCTGGAATATTCTCAATATACGCGGCCGCTTGAGTTCAATGGAATGAGAGTTCCGGACGTTTTAACATCCGGCAACCATCAAGAGATTGCAAAATGGCGACTTAAAGACGCAGAACGAAAAACCAGAAATAAGCGTGGTGATCTGTATGATCGCTATCTAAAAAGATCGGTATCGTCTGATACTTGATAAACTGATTCATTCACTGCGTTGGAATCGCGTTCTAGTTATTATTGTTTTATTGTAAAACGTATTATTGTTGGAGTAAAAAATGAGTAATATCATTGAAGCGATTGAAAAGCAGCAGCTAAGAGAAGTGCCTGCTTTTGATATCGGAAGCACAGTGCGTGTGAACTACAAGATAAAGGAAGGTGATAAGGAAAGAGTTCAGCCTTTCGAAGGCGTAGTCATCGCTAAACATTTTGGAGAAAAGAATCTAAAGGCAACATTTACCGTACGAAAAGTCAGCCAAGGCTACGGAGTAGAGCGGATTTTTCCACTTCATTCACCTCGCATCGAGGATATTAAAGTGGTTAAAAAAGGACGAATTCGCCGTGCCAAACTCTATTATCTGCGTGGCCGATTTGGTAAAGCAGCCAGAATTAAGGAAAAGCTGTTTACAAAATAGTATACAGGTATGCCGACAAACAAAAATCGGTTGCAATTGGGACGTAAAGGGGAAGAAATTGCTGTCTCATACCTTGAGAAAAAAGGTTATAGGATTCAAGCTTGCAACGAGAGAGTAAAGCAAGGTGAAATTGATATCATTGCCGAAAAAGATGAATACCTGGTTTTTGTTGAAGTTAAATCACGAAAAGAATCAAATCCTGCGGTCAGTCCATTCATCTCCATGACAAGAGCGAAATGCAACAGGATTCGATACCTGGGAAAGGCATATTTGGAACGAAATAAAATAAGAACAATGCAACCTCGTTTTGATGTAATTGGCATCGTGTTTCAAAATGACGGTCAGTTTTCTTTGGAACATGTTGAAAATGCATTTTGACAACTAAATTATCAGGGTAACTATGGCAAACCATAAATCTGCAGCAAAAGGGCTCGACAGAACGTGAAAAGACGTCTCCGCAACAGAGCGCTCAAGTCAAGTTATAAAACGGAGATTAAAAAATTCGTTGACTTGATCACTGAAAAAAAACTTGATGAAGCAAAAAACATGTTGCCGTCAATTCATAAAGTAATTGATAAAGCAAATACCAAAGGTGTTTTACCAAAAAATACCGCATCTAGAAATAAGTCAAAAATCACTATTATGTTGAATAAAGCGTTGGCTGACGCTTAATTTTACTTTGGATTTGATAACATAGTATCGATGCGTGAATTCTCGCTGGGATTTTCTCCGTGTCCGAATGACACCTACATATTTGAGGCGTTAATTCATCAAAAAATCGTTGATGATATTCGTTTCAAGGTGCACATCGAAGATGTGGAAACCCTTAACCAGATGGCATTAAAAGCTGAGCTGGATATCACCAAAATCTCAACTCACGCTTGGTTTCACGTTTTAGATAATTACAGCTTACTTTCCAGTGGCGGTGCGTTAGGTAAAGGATGCGGCCCCATCTTGATTGGAAAGACGCAACAAATACCAACAAAAGGTACGATTGCACTGCCGGGAAGATTAACAACAGCGAGCCTTCTTTTCCAAATGGCTGTTCCCGGCGATTTTCGCTTTGAACAGATGCCTTTTGACAAAATCATTCCCGCAATAAGCGATGGCACTGTGGATGCCGGTGTCATCATACATGAATCGAGATTTACCTATCAAACATTCGATTTGAATTGCCTGTTAGATCTCGGGCAATGGTGGGAAGATACAACAAACGCCCTGATTCCCCTTGGAGGGATTATCATCTCCAATAAAGTTGATAAGAAAGACCAGGTTCGCATTCAATCACTCATCAGGGAGTCGATTATTTTTGCCGAGAAACATCCCGAATCGGCCATGACGTTTATCAAAGAAAATGCGCAGGAAATGGAAGAGCAAGTGATTGCCGACCATATCGCTTTATACGTAAACGATTATTCCAAGGATTTGGGAGATAAAGGCAGAAAATCGATTGAATTATTGTACGAACGTAGTACGCAATTGGATTTGTTACCGAATCATAGTAAGAATAGAAAAGACAAATTGTTTATCGACTAGGATTCGGTTTTCTATTTTTTAGCTCTGAAAAAGGCGATAAAGAGATTATGAGATCAAGCCATATCTCTCAAGAGCAGAAAGAACAGATTCTGAAAGCCAATGATATAGTTCAACTAATTAATGACTACGTTCTTTTAAAGCCATCCGGCAAAAATTTCATAGGGCTATGTCCCTTTCATCAGGAAAAAACCCCTTCATTTTTCGTTTCACCTTCTTATCAAAATTTTAAATGCTTCGGCTGTGGAGAATCTGGAGATTCAATCCGTTTTGTTATGGGTATTGAAAACCTCCAGTTTGTTGAAGCAATCAGTTTTTTAGCAAAAAGAGGTGGAATTAAGCTTGAGCGATCAAGCAATCGAACTGAAATCAAGCCGGTAAAATCTGATGTTGACCAGTGTTTAACTCATAGCTTCAGTTTTTTTAGGGATAATCTTCAAAGAGCATCCGAAACCAGTGAGATAAAAAAGTATCTTTCGGAGAGAGGAATTTCGAACGATCTCGTTTTAGCATTTCAACTGGGATATGTAGCAGCAGGCTGGCAGAATTTAAGCCAACATTTGTCGAAAAAATCGATAGCTATTGAGATCCAGGAAAATGCAGGTCTCATTAAAAAAGGCGATAAAGGAAACACCTACGATCGCATGCGAAACCGCTTGATTTTTCCCATTAGGGATAAAAGAGGTCGGCTATTGGGTTTTGCCGGAAGAAGCATCGGGAATGAAGAACCCAAATATTTAAACCCTCCGGAAACGGAGCTTTACAAAAAAAGTTACGTTTTTTACGGAATTGACAAAGCTATCAACGATATCCGCAGAAAGCGAAGGGCGATATTGGTTGAAGGGTATTTGGATGTAATCAGGCTACATGAGCATGGTTGGCAAGAAAGCGTTGCCACATGCGGGACAGCAATCACCAGAGAGCACATCAACAGTCTCAAAATGTGTGGGGCGGAAGAGGTAATTCTGCTATTTGATGGTGACAAAGCAGGCATAAAAGCTGCAGATCGTTCCGCCAGGCTTTTTATAGAAAACAGTCTTGACAGTAAGGTTGTTGTTCTTCCCGAAGGGTTGGACCCCGACGACTATTTTAAAAAATATACCAATCAGGACTTCAATAACCTGGTGGAAAAAGCTGCCTATGATTTTGAATTCATTATATCAAGTATCACAAATCAGTTTAAGGGGGTCAGCCAAAGCGAAAATCTCATAAAAGAGATACTGAGTTACGATCAGTTTATCAAGTCGGCAACCAAACGAGAGCTTTTTTTAAACAAGGTTGTTGAACTCACGAAAATCAGCAAGAAAAACCTTCAACAGCTGATTGACAGATCAGATACGAAGAAAACTAATCCAACCACCATCCAAGAGGAAACAACTCTTTTTAAGTTTGATAAAGAGTACTTACACGAGATTCAGTTTCTTCAGTATTTGATGAATCATGTGCAGGCAATCACGCTTGCCAGGGAAAAAGTTGCGCCCGAAGAGTTTATTCATCAAAAACTTTCGCAAGTTTATGCGCGATTTTTGCAGCTTAATGATGATGAATTTAGAACGCTGGAGGCCAAGTCTTTTCCAGATCAATTTATTGAATTTAATGAACTATTAACGCATCTTCTTTATTTTGGGACTGAGTACAAAGGGCCAAGCCAACCCAGACCAAGCACTGAGGAAATGGAGAGGTTGAAAATCCGTAATGAACAATCCACGAACAATTTCTCCGAAGACGCGTTAAACTTGATAATAAAACGCCTAAAGAAAAAACATAGGAATCACGAAAGAAGAAAGTTAAAACTGTTTCCTTCCGGTGCAGAAAGAAGCGCCGTAAAACAAATGGTTGAAAATCGAAGAAAAAACAATCCTTAATTCAAGGATAAAAGTCCGGTTTAATCAGAAATATATAATGCAGATTCGCTAAAATTTCTGATATACTTATTTGAGATAGTTTTGAACGGAAAACTTAATCGTCTCTGCAATCCTGAGGATGAAGACCATGAGAAAGAAAAATTTAAAAGAAAAAATCGAAAAGGTCTCAAAAACCAGCAAAAAAGAAAAAAATGTCAAAGCGGCAAAAACCAGGAAATTCACTCAAAAAGAGATCGAAAAAATCATAAAGGATCTGACAGCGAAAGGAAAAACCAAAGGGTTTGTAACCGATATTGAAATTAAAAGTATATTTCCCGGAGAGCCGACAGTAAAAGTTCTGAATGCCCTTTACGATTATCTGGCTGATAAGAATATCGAAATCGTTGACTCCACAAAGAAACGTGGAGCAGATAAAAAAGAGACACCTGTAAAAGAGAAAAAGGCCACCAAATCAAGCAAAAAGAAAAGTGTGCCTGAAACAAAGGAAGATGAAATTGTCGCCGACAATGATATTGATGAAGGCAAAGACTTCGATGATGCCTTGAGTTCCGGTTTGAAAGCCGAGAGTTCCGCCAAGGTCGATGATGCTGGTGAAACTGAAGCTGAAGCTTCTCCCGACCAGGTGGAAAAGAACGTTGACGAAGATGACGATTTTGCTCCTCCCACCGGTGCCGACGAAGAGAAATTTGTTTTGTCTGATGATGATTTGGAAGATGACGGCAGCATCGTAGATGAGCTTGAGGAAGATGGTGAATCGGATGACGAAGAGTTCGATGAAGAGGAACTGAAAGAATCCTCCAAAGAAACCAAGTCCAAAACCGTCTCAACGGATCAAAACTCCGATGACCCTGTCCGTATGTATTTGCGAGAAATGGGATCTATCAAGCTCCTAACGAGAGAAGGCGAGGTTGAGATCGCTAAAATGATCGAAAAAGGACAGCATGAAATGCTCGACATTCTTTTACGGTCTGAGCTGATTATCAATTATCTCTTTGACCTGGGTAAAAAACTAAAGAACGGCAAAGCAAGGGCTCGGGACATTGTCTCGGGAATTGATGAAGATGATCAAGTCATTGAAGAGGAATCTCAAGCCGCTGATCAGGTTTTAGTAAAACTGAAAACGGCAAAAAAGCATTTTGAAGATAGAAACAAGTTTAGTGTAAAGCTGGATAGTATCAAAGATCAGAAGAAAAAGCGTGAATATGAAGCTGAATGTGAAGAAGCCAAATTTCTGCTTTTGAAATCGTTGCGCAGTATCAACTTCAACACCAAGCAAATCGACACCATGTTTCGTGTGATGCTGCATCACAATGACAAAATCGATTTAACGTTTACCCAGCTTTCCAGGTACCAACGTGATTTGCATGCTCCTGTAGCACAGGTTTCGGGGCTGGTTGATGAGTGGGATGAAAACAACCAGGACAAATGTGAAATGGTGGAAATGCAACTCAAAAAGCTCACCAAGCACAGCTTTAGAGTTGCTCGTAGGATTTTGGAAAAAGTTCAGGCTGGAGGGCGTCGAATTGACAAGATGATCCATCAAACAGATGTAAAGTTGGACAAGTTCCGTTCAGAAATCAAAAGACTGAAAGGTGCGGAGCGTAAAGTAAGCAACGCCAAAAGTATGTTGGTCGAAGCTAACCTGAGGTTGGTTATCAGTATCGCAAAAAAGTACACCAACCGCGGTTTACAGTTCCTGGATCTGATTCAAGAGGGTAACATCGGCTTAATGAAAGCTGTGGACAAATTCGAATATCGAAGAGGATACAAGTTTTCAACATATGCCACCTGGTGGATACGACAGGCCATAACCAGGGCCATCGCAGATCAGGCAAGAACCATCCGAATCCCTGTTCATATGATTGAAACAATCAATAAGCTGATCCGTACGTCCAGACACCTTGTTCAGGAATTTGGACGAGAACCTTCACCGGAAGAAATCAGCGTCAAAATGGATCTGCCTGTGGAAAAAGTCCGCAAAGTGTTGAAAATTGCCAAGGAACCGATTTCACTGGAAACACCGATTGGTGACGAGGATGATTCTCATCTTGGAGATTTTATTCCGGACGCCACAGCCGTTCTTCCAAGTGAATCGGTTGTAAATACTTATCTGGCCGATGTGACCAGAAAGGTCCTGGGAACCTTGACACCAAGAGAAGAAAAAGTATTGAAAATGCGCTTCGGAATCGATGAGAAAAAAGACCATACTTTGGAAGAGGTAGGTCAGGACTTTGATGTAACCCGTGAGAGGATTCGCCAAATCGAGGCAAAAGCATTAAGAAAGCTGCGGCATCCGACACGGTCAAGAATGCTGAAAAGTTTCTACGAGTAGGCTCTCATGATTAAATGATAACGGCTGGGGAATATGTTTTTATATAAAACCTATTTCCCGGATCGTATAACCGGGTTTCCCATCGTTAGCCTTCCATACCCCACTATCCGACTCACCATGCCAGTCAAAACAACAGCTTGAAAAACTTCAGCCACTCACCCTTTCAATTCAAGGCACTGCGATTTTTTGAACACATTGATGCGAATACGAGAAACAAATTAATGTAAATTGCATCATTATCTACAATAATGCAAACTAACGGTTGGAATAGAGTATTTAGGAAATTGGAACACTTTCCGGCAGAATGTAATGCCGGGAATTAATTTTTAGGTTGAATAAAAAGAACGGTCATCAGGCAGACAACCGTTTCTCAAATAATCCTGCTTTCAATTCCCATCAAAAAAATTCGATTTTGTAATCATTCACATTTTAACAACAGAAAAGGACTGGTAAAACATGGAGCTTGATCAAATAGTAAACTGGCAACGAACAAAAATGTGCGGAGACCTTAGATCCAGTGATATTGGAAGTGAACATATTTTGATGGGATGGATTAATAATAGAAGAGACCATGGTGGTGTAATATTTTGTGATTTAAGGGACTATTCAGGGTATTCCCAGGTCGTGTTCGCTACTCAGCATGATACAGAAGCCTTCGACAAAGCCGACAAGCTCCGATCCGAGTTTGTAATAGCCGTCAAAGGAGTTATTGCCAAACGTGATCCGGAGACGATTAATCCAAAAATGGTTACTGGAGAGGTCGAACTCCATGTTAAGGAGCTGAAGATTTTAAATACCTGCACCTTGCTTCCTTTCCAAATTTCAGACGAACAACAGGAAGTCGGTGAAAAAACCAGGCTAAAATTCAGAACCTTGGATTTGCGAAAACCTGCCATGCAGAAAATCCTCATGATGCGTTCCAAAGCAGCCCAGGTTGTCAGAAACTTTTTCTTCGGCAATGGCTTTTTTGAAGTTGAGACACCTGTCCTTACAAAATCGACACCTGAAGGTGCACGGGATTTTCTTGTTCCCTCCAGAGTGAACCCGGGAAGATTTTTTGCGCTTCCCCAATCACCGCAGTTGTTTAAACAGATGTTAATGGTCAGTGGATATGATCGCTATTTTCAGATCGTAAAATGCTTCAGAGACGAAGATTTAAGGGGGAACAGGCAGCCTGAGTTTACACAAATCGATATTGAGCTTTCCTTCACCAACCAGGATGAGATTTTGGAGCTGATGGAACAAATGGTGAGCACTCTGTTCAAAGAAACAATCGGTTATGATGTACAGTTGCCCATTCAACGGATGACTTTCACGGAAGCGGTGGAAAAATACGGAAGCGATGCACCTGATTTACGTTTTGACCTGCCCCTAATCGATATAAGCGATGTTGCCGCTAAATGCGGTTTTAAGGTTTTCTCCGGAGCCATCGAAAATGATGGAATTGTTAAAGCGATCATGGTTCCTGGCGGGGACCAAATGTCCAGGAAGGAACTGGATGATCTTACCGAATTTGTGAAGATTTACCGGGCTAAAGGCCTTGCTTATGTCAAGATGAAGGAAGACGGTTGGCAATCCCCTATCGCGAAATTCTTTTCAGAAGAAGAAATTGCAGAAATTAACAAACGGACAGGAGCCAAGACCGGTGATTTGATCCTTTTTGGGGCAGATCAAACAAAAATTGTTCACGACTCCCTGGGCAATTTAAGAAAGGAAATTGCCCGCAAAACGGGATTGATAAACAACAGTGAATTCAGATTTGTCTGGATTACCGAATTTCCGCTATTTGATTATGATGAAGAGGCTAAAAGCTATACCTCTTCTCATCATCCGTTTACAATGCCCAACTCGGAAGACCTGGATAGATGGGAGCATGAAGATCCTTTGAAAATTAAATCTGTCGCCTTTGACCTGGTGTTGAATGGAGTTGAGCTGGGAGGCGGTAGTATCAGAATCCATCAAAAAGATATCCAGGAACGGGTATTTAAGTTATTGAATCTTTCTGAAGAAGAAACCAGAACCAAATTCGGGTTTTTCACCGACGCCCTGGATCAGGGTGCCCCACCGCATGGCGGGTTAGCGTTTGGATTCGACCGTATCATGATGTTCCTCGCCGATACTGAGTCTATCAGAGACGTAATTGCTTTTCCCAAAACTCAGCAGGCAGCGTGTTTACTGACAGAGGCCCCGTCAACTGTGGATAAAACTCAGCTTGGTGAATTAAATATTGCAGTTAGGAAAACCATTTCGTAGAATTTTGACTGAAAAAACCATTCATTTCATACTCTTTCAATAATCAAATGGGCTTCAAGGTAGGATTGGCATTGGGAGGAGGTGCAGCCAGGGGACTGGCTCACCTGGGAGTAATCAAAGCTCTGGTTGAATCAAACATACCTATCGACATCATCTCAGGCACAAGTATTGGCGCCATGATAGGTGCAATTTACGCTGCAAATCCAAACATAGATGCTGCCATCAAAAATATAAGTGAGTATATTGAATCCCCTGATTTTGATAGAAC
>JANQLH010000463.1 GCA_028280735.1 SAR324 cluster bacterium
CCACACGATGGGTAACTTGTTACCCATCAACTCTTTATGTATGGCTTTGGATCACCTTCCACCCGATGGGTAACGGAGTTACCCATCCTACGGTTCTTGGAAAAATCGTAGATTTTTCTATTACGGCACAGTCTACCAGCCCGGAATGACAAAGCTTCAAAATCTGCGCAAGATATGGTGGATACGTTGTCGCGTGATTCAGCCCGAGGTTTCTCGTAAACCATTCAGATATATCAATTAATTCTTAAAAGAATCCTGTGCAGGAAATCAATAGTCAGGCATTCACAACAGTGATCAACGATCTTCAGGTAGGATATTGTACGAGCAATTGGTTGCCCGTACATGGGGAAGCACGAATGAGCTATGCCTGGTCGTTCGCTGCGGTATCGGTTGGTCTGTTTCCGAGTTCCTGATCAACCATCAGTAGCCCCATTTTTTCTTCACCTATAAATCGGAGCTTCTGAACGATTGCCTTAACGGATGCTTCTTCCTCAACCTGCTCGCTGACAAACCATTGCAGGAAATTGTTGGTAGCATGATCTTTTTCAGCAATAGCGACACTTACCAGGTCGTGAATTCGCTCTGAGACTTCCTGCTCGTGAGTATAGGCATATTCGAACGCTGCAAGCGGGGAATCCCATTCAAAGAGCGGAGCAGCTATTTCGGTAACTCTGGCCCTGCCATCCATACGGTCAATGAACTCAAAAAATCGCTTGGCGTGTGTCATTTCCTCATCGAACTGAACCTCCATCCAGTGGGCAAATCCCGGCAAATCAATCGATTTGAAAAATGCCGCCATGGATAAGTATAGGTGGGCTGAGAAAAATTCCGCATTCATATGCTTATTTAGTTTTTCTTGCACGGTAGTGCTCAGCATGGTGTTCCTTTGATCTTAGGTAGTCTTATGTGTAATTAAAAGGGGAATGGAATCCTGCGATGTCCGGGAAATAGTGATATTCCGCGACTTCGCAGGTTAATGAAATTAACTGCTAAAGGATAGCACTGAATGATTTCGCCGGTTTAGGCTGTTTCCAGGTCAAATTCCTGAAAGTCAAACCAGTATCCTAATCCCCTGGCGTTGTCAATTTCTGCACTAACAATGGCTTCATGTCCTTCTTCAATCTCTATAAACCTTTCGAACAGCTCTTTTTCCCCTGCCGGTAACTCATTGACCAGTTTTTTGTAAAAGTTTGAGGTTTTGATTTCCATTTCCAGTGCTTTTTCGAAATACTCGATCTCGCTATCCACTCCGTCTTGTTTGGCAACTTTCTTCAGTTTTTTAACGTTTTTCTGGATAACATCTTTGTCCGGCACTACTGTTTTCAAATTTTCTATGGTTACTTTTCCGGTTTTTTGCCACTCTTCCAGTTTGGCTTCCAGGTAAGCTACATGATCGTCTTCTTCTTTGCCCAGTGTTTCAAAAATCTTCCGTCCAACTTCAGATTTGAACTTTCCTGCATATTTGTTATACACATCAGTAACTTTGTTTTCGTATTCCAAGGCTGTTTTGATTGCTTCTTCAAGGTTCATTGTTTTCTCCTCAACAAACGGGGTTAATAAAAGAAAGCATTCCTATTGGCAGGTGCTTCCAAGGCTATACCATTAATGTGTTTGCGTGTTGCCTGAATCTGGTTATAGCACATCGGGACTGGAATTTACATGACAGATTATCATTTTCTCCCTCCCGATTCAATGTAGGATGACGGGAAATCTGCAAAAGCTTTGCCGAACAGTTAAATGTTGTAGAATTAAGACCGATAAAAATGCTCTATCCCCCCGCTATCATCGGTGAATGATGAGTTAGAGCCTCCATAGTTTTTTTGGTCAATTAATAGATAGCGTAATATCAAGCGGAAACGAGTAGTTCTATAGATTGTTTTCCAGGTAGTCATCCAGTTTTTTTGAGACATATGCCAGATGAATCCGCTCAGAGTCGGCCATTTCCTCAAAGAATCTCTTCACTTCCAAACTCTCTGCTTGCAGGGAAAGACGGTAATAAAAGTCGAGGGCTTGTGTCTCAAAGGCCAGGGACAGGCTAAACACTTTCGAAATGTTATTCATATGCACCAACGAGCGAATTAGAGACATGTTGAGGAACCCGCCTCCTTCCATCAATTGGCCCTGAAATCGATTTTCCGTTTTTTGAACAGGGGTGTGCCCGAGTTCAATATGATATTTTCTTGCCAGCTCTTGCATATGAAGAATCTCGTATTGCGCCAGTTCCCGATAGAGCTCCTTATACAGTTCGTCGTCTGTTTCTTTGGCCAGCTGGATATAAAACTGTCTCAATCCTTCTTCCATGGCATACGCCAAGCTCACGGCATCAGGGAAATCCGCATCGGGCGGCAGCAGGTTCAGATTCAATTCAAAGTGACCAAAAGCTTTCAATCCGTTCCAGGCTTCAATACCACCCTTGATTACGGCAACATCTTCAAACTTATGGCTGTGCAGCCAACGAGCAGCCATCAAAGAGCGATCTCCGGTCTGACTGTATAAAAGTACGGGTTTGTGCTTGTCCAAATGCTCCCCTCCGTCGGTTAGTGTCAACAAAGGAAGTGGCAGTGCACCTGGAAGATGATTAATATTGTATTCCTTGATTTGTCGGACATCGACCAGTTGCAGGGTTGAACTGTCCACTGTGTGAAGGATCGCTTTTGCTTCTTCGGCAGTGATTACTTTAACTTCCGGTATGATCTGGTCCCATTTCATTGGTTCATTCCTGTAATATGGGGGGATGAGTAATGCGAACTGAAACGTTAGCTACTGCAGGAATGAATCCCAGTTTGGCAAAGAAGGCGATTTTAAACGGTTTAATTAGCTGTAAAATTGTTTTATATCATCACGTAAAAAAAATGGTCCCGGAAACAAAGTTTAATCGTGAGTTGACGTTTAAAGGGGGATGGTGAGGAATGATTTAAGATAACCGAGAGATATCGGCTGTTTTTGGTCCTTTGGGTCGAAACAGTCCTATGCTTATAATCGATCGAGGTGCTTGTCTCAGATGGTTTTTGTGAGACAGATCTGTTTTGGGTTTGAGACTTCGGATTCATCAGGAGGTTTTAAACCTCATTTGGGAAGGTTAGATGCTAACGGTACTATCTATTCGGTCACTGGCTACCGGAATTTGGCTTGACTTAAGTCAAAAACAAAATTGTGTGAATAACGTTTAATGTAATCCAGGAAACAGGCGAGAAAGAAAAATTGCCATGCAGATTTTATCAAGTTAGTATGGTCATAAGAATTTCCCGTATTCGGAGTAATTGTCCCAAACTCCTTTAACACCGGCAGAGACAGAAGTCAGCAGACGGCTTGTTTAAAGACGAAACAATCAAACCAGGAGAAGAATTATGGCGGATATACAATGGGATGAGTTTTTGGTTAATGAGCACGAGATGATAGAAAGGGCGATGGATGTATTGAAAAAAGAACTAAAAAAAGTCACCAAAGGAGAATACGATTCGTTTGGTTTAAAACGCTCCCTGGATTTTCTGATGGAGTTTGGAGACAAGATTCACAACAAAAAGGAAGAGGATTTTTTGTTTCCGTTAATGATCGAAAGGGGGATTCCGAAAGACGGTCCCATTCGGGTTATGCTTTCGGAACATGATGCGGAAAGGGAGTTGCTCGAAAAAATGAGCCAGGAAGTGGAAGGGTTGCCAAAAGCCTCGGCAGAGGAAAAAAATCAGTTCAAACAAAAAGGACTGGATTACCTGACGATAAGGGCGGAACACATCTGGAAAGAAAATGACGTATTATACAAAATGGGTTCCAAGGTGCTGACTGACGACGATAAGAAAGAACTGCTGGCATCATTCCGGAAAGTGAACCTGGAACATTACGGAGCAAATGCCAAGGAGAAGTTTACCAGTATGCTCGAAGAGGTGGAAAAAGGCGGTAAGGGCCGGAAAAGTCTGCTGAACAACCTTAGCTATGAGCAAATTGATGCGATTATGGAAACCTTGCCGGTTGAGGTAACTTTTGTCGATGCGGATGATGTGGTGGCTTATTTCAACAGGTTGGACAAAGAGAAGGTTTTTGTTCGCACACGTTCCGTAATTGGCCGGAGGGTTGAGAAGTGCCACCCCGCCAAGAGCGTGCATATGGTAGAACAGATAGTCCAGGGTTTTAAGGATGGCACCAGGGACAAGGCTGATTTCTGGATCGATTTCAAAGACGATAAGATCTTAATCCGCTATTTTCCTGTGCGAAATGAAAAGGGGGAATATATGGGGGTGTTGGAAGTTACCCAGGAAGTGGGTTGGATCCGGAAACTGGAAGGTCAGAAGAGACTATTGGATTAATGATGACGTTGTCCAAGGATCAAATTAGCGTCAGGCGATTTCGTGATTCAGATGCTCATTTTTGTTTTCGAACTCGAGCAAACGCCTTTCAAACCCTGTTTAAAGATGAAATTGGAGAAGAAGCTGCAGCCGCTGCCATAAACTCATACCAGCCCTCGGATTACACTCGGATTGCCCGGGATACGGAATTCTTTATTGTGGAAGTGGATGAGCGGTCAGCCGGTTTTTTTATTATCCGGCGGATAGATCCGCGTACCGCAGAGCTGGTTTTGATTTATCTGGACGCTGAATTCATCTCACTGGGTTTGGGGAGGTTTTGCTGCAACTACCTTGAACGGTGGATTGCAAGGAACTGGAAAGAAGTGACGGAACTTTATGTAGACACCGTTATTCCCAGGTACAACGGACAATTTTACGAAAAAATGGGATTCCAACAAACAAAAACCGTGGTATGTCATTTCCCGGGAGTACCAGTTGCTGCGATTCGTTTAGTAAAAAAACTGGTCAACCACTGAGCTGAGTGATTATGCGCACATTTCGTTCGTTACCCGGGATCTGAGAGCCGATTTAAAATTCCACTTCCCTGTCGAACTGAATCCACTTGGGACCTTCCTTAACCGTAGCAGCAGCGATATTGGGATCGTGTTCAAAAAACAGAATCCAATTTTCCCGCACGGCTTTACGCAGAAAATAATCTTTTTCCGGAAACAGGTCCAATGGTTTATTATCATAGGCCATATGCCAGCTGACTGGAATGTGTGCCGAGGTGGGAACGAGATCAGCACAGAAAAACAGGGATTGATCCCGTCCTTTTACCACGACATGCTGTTGAGCAACCGTATGACCATAAGAAGCCATCAATTCAATCCCTTCAAAAAGGGTGATAGAGCCGTCGATCAGTTGCAGCTGATTATGTGAGCTGAGGGGCATGAAGTCATCTGCAATAAAGCAGTCCACATCCCGCTCATGAGGGTTGCAGGCCTGCTCCCACTGTTCGGTCTGTACATAGTACTGGGCGTTCGGGAAAGTAGGCTCCACGGTGTTTCCAACCTTAACGGTGGAGCCGCCTGTGTGATCCAGATGCAAATGGGTTAAAATGACATCGGTAATGTGATGCACATCCAGTTCGAATCCGCTTAGAATCAAATTCATATCAATTGGATTGTTCTCAATTCCATAATAGAACAAAAGCTCCTGAGGCAGTTTGTTGCCGAAACCCGTGTCAACGATAATGTTTCTGTCATTACCCTGAATCAGCAGGGAGCGTGTCTTGAGACGAACCCGATTCGAATCGTCGACAACCATTTGTGATTGCCATTCCAGTTTGGGAATTATCCCAAACATAGCACCGCCATCTACCCAGAATTCTCCCAAATCCAGGGCATGGCATTCATAGTCTCCGAATATCATTCAATTTTTCTCCGTTAAACATGGGTAATCCCTAATATTCCGCGAGGAGCAAAGGGAACAATGTCAATTAGTAATGCCTGTAATTTTTGTATTGATCCGGTCTTATAGTCGGTATCCTGTGTTTGCCGCGCCGGTCCAGGATATCTATCGAGAGTTGATCCGGCGTTAATCCATCGTTTCTTAGTTCCTGGATGATTCGATCTCTCAAATCGTAAAAGCCGGCTGGACCTCTTCTGATAGAACAGCGTTTTAAGATTGGAATCACCAGCTTAAAAAAAGTATTGATATCTACCGGTGGATACTTGGTTTTAAAATAGCGATTTTTCATTGCCTTGAACGTAGAGAATAATTCCTCGGGATTATTACCTTTATTGAGCTCAATACCCAGTTTAATCAACTCCAGGGCGTTAGCGAAATGCCCCTTTAACGTCCGGTTGATCTGGTTTGCCCGTAGAAGTACAAAATCGTTCATCATTTGGTCAGGAAACGGTGTGTTTAAAAAAACATCCAGTAACCTGTCTGATTTGGAAAACACCAAGCGGGCAAGCCTTTCAAGGGATTGAGCATTGATTCCTAATATATGGTCTTCAATAAACTCCTGGTCCTGAATATCCAGCTTTCGGAAAATGAGCCTGGTCGACTCTTTATCAAGTTTTATCGAATACTTATGTTCCAAAAAACCCAGGTATTCAACCACATGTTCCATGGGCAGCATTTCAATGGTCTTTACAATCCGTCGGGGAGTCGGCTTTTGCGTTCGCTGTTCCCTGATGATGGCGTTAAAGCTTTTGGTTGAATCACTGTAGGTTCCCATGGTTATCTCCTGAGGAGTCTTCCTGTAAAATGTGGTTTGTTTCGTAACTAAGGTACAGGATGATTGGTAATAACCAAGAATATTCGGAAAACCAAGCCCCGGGAAACCGGTTTGACAAGACAACAAAACAAGTTTGAATTGTCAATCAAAGCGAATGATGCCATCTCCTAAACAGTTGGAAAAATCAATATTTCCCGAAATCATCGTCATCAAGAACGATTTTATCGGGTTTAACTGCCGGTTCCGGTTTTTCCGGTTTGGTCGGTGTCACTGGTTTTACCGGTTTGTCTTCTTTCCTGTCAAATTGAGGTACCGGCGGTTGTTGGCTGTTTTTATTACGTGGTTTGTAAATCTTACGGAGAGTAGGTTTTGCAGGAACCTGGTTTGGCTGTAACCCTCTGAATTTAAAGGCTGATAGAAGGTCTTTTAAAGCATTGGATTGATTAGTCAGTTCCAGGGAAGCAGAAGAAGTCTGTTCCGAAACTGATGAGTTTTGCTGAACCACCTCATTCACGTGCTCAAGTCCTTTGTTAACTTCCGAGATACCATTTTTTTGATCTTGTGAGCCGGCTGCAATTTCAGCCACCAGGTCATTCATTTTTTTAATGCTGTCGGTGATTTGTGAAAAAATTTCTGCTGTATCGTCGGCTTTTTCCACTCCTTTTTCCACTTCTTTGGCGGATGCCTCGATCAATTGGGTTGTATCTTTGGCAGCTTCCGCACTGCGGCTTGCCAGGCTTCTTACCTCATCGGCCACCACTGCGAATCCTTTCCCGTATTTACCGGCACGCGCCGCTTCCACTGCCGCATTTAAGGCCAGGAGGTTCGTTTGAAAAGCAATTTCATCGATGACTTTAATCACTTTGGAAACATTGGTACTTGTATCGTTAATTTGTTTGATCGATTCCAGCATCTCTTCCATTTGGGCATTACCCCTTTCAACAATATCGAGAGTATGGTCCGCCAGTTGTCTGGATTGAGAGGCGTTATCCGTGTTGGACTTTATTTGGCCTTCAATTTCTCCCATGGAAGAGGAAATTTCCTCTACACTTGCAGCTTGCCTGGTATTCCCTGTAGCCAGCGTCTGAACGGCAGTTGAGAGTTCTTCCGCGTTACTGTGAATACTTACCCCGACCTGGGAGACCTTGGACAAGGTATTACCCAACAACTCCAAGGTTTGGTTGACGGAGGCTTTCAGTTCGGCCAGGTCACCTTCAAAGTCCGAGCTGATTTGGTTGGATAGATCTGAATTGGCAGCTGCTGCCATCACTTGTTTTACTTCGGTCAGTACCTGACGGATCTCTTCGTCTTTTTTATCAGCCAGCTCTTTTTTTTCGATAAAATTGTTGAAATTTTGATGGCTGATCGATTCATTGATGCCGGTCAGGATGGTTCCAACGAGAGTTACCACGAAGTATGCAATGTAAACACTTACTTCATCACTGGTTAACGGTCGGTCAATTCCAAAACCGCTTAGTCTTGCAGATAATTGGACCAGCACAATCCCTGTAGCAGTCAGGCCCCAAAGTACTCCGATTCTGGGACCGGTTAAGGTAAATCCCAAAATCACTACCAGAAACATGTTAACCAGGTTTGGACTTGTAGCCGCGTTATCATCGATTTGAACAATCACGACCAGCAGGATAAACAGAAGCCCCAGCATGCTATTGGCCGAAAACGAAAGTGATCCGGTATATTTTAACAGCAACACGGAACCAAGCATCAAGAGGCTGACAAATACGATAATCAGGCTTTCAATGAATTCACCTTGAGAGATGGAACGGAAACAGTTCAAAAAGACAGCGATAGCCACAAATATTCCAATACCGACTATTTTCTTAGCCCTTGTGTATAGCACCGGATCTTTTTTCAGTTGTTCAGGAATAAACCAGTTCAAATTTGTGACCACGCTCATAAAGCATCTCCGCAGTTTTTATTTAACTTGGACCAACAGCCAATTGCATATTGTTGGGGAATCATGAAATCTTATTTGTTTTTTCCGATGTTCGATTAGTTGGTAGATTATTTAATTACTCCAAATCAATGGCTATTGTAAATAAGCTGTCTAAGAAAAGTATGGTCGTCCCGCGATATATATAAACTTGGGACTAAATTTTAAAAGGTTTCAGTACAAGTGCAAATTTACAGGTTAAACCATTTAACCTGACGCAATCCATACAGAATCCTAAAAATCTCTATTTTCTTGTCGTCAACTTATCAAGAAAGAAAAATGACAAGGTTTGACGGTTTTGATTATAATAGCTCATTATTTTAAAGCTCCAGTTTAGGTTAGGTCAATGTTGATGCTGCTTCGCTGCCATGTTGTCTAGATTCATTCTTCCGATTGTCCTTTGTTTGTTCCTGTTGACAGGGTGTGATGATGCCGGGAGTCACAAGAGAACACCTGTTGTGGAATATGGATTGCTGGATCTGTCGGGATGGGACTTTTCAAAATCAGGGATTATATCGCCCAGGGGCAAGTGGGTATTCTATAAAGATCGATACCTGGCTATGTCTGATGAAGAGACCAGGGCCGAGACACCAATAGATGCTTTTGTCAGTGTTCCCGGCAGGTGGAGTAACGACAAAGATTTGAATGGAGATTCCATATCGCCTTTTGGGTTTGCTACGTATCATCTTAAAATAATCGATGTCAGTCCCTTTCCTGGTTCTACCGAGCTTGTTATCTATCTGCCTCATGTCAGAGCTGCTTCCGAAATGTATATCAAAACGGAACGCCAGGCTGTTCATCTCACGTCAAAAAACGGACAAACAGGCACGGGTAAAGAGACTTATAGGCCGTGGTACGGGGGGTTGGAAGGGAAAATTGATTCCCGTGGGGTGACTGATGTGTTCATTCACATTAGTAATTTTGATGATGCTGCAGTACAAGGGATTGATGAACAATTTTACATTGGTACGAGCGATCAAATTACGAGATTAAAGAACTCCCGACGCCATTGGGATTTTATTATGATTGGCATGATCATTTTTGCGGGAGCTTTCATGCTGGTGTTTTTTCCCTTGCGAAGGTCGGAACTGGCGCCGCTTTGGCTTGGAATATTCAGTTTGTCATTTGCCCTGAGAATATATGTGTTAAGATTATACGCCTTTGAATACCTGGCTGATCCCGATTGGTTTGATATCCTTTTTCGAGCCAATTATTTTACCATTTATGCTCTCCCGGTTACCTATACAGCCTTTTTACGTTCCATTTTCCCGGACCATTTTTCCAGACCAATCGCCTTTGGTTGTTACGCGATTGCCATTCTGTTTGCTTTTATTGTGCATTTGACACCTCCTGCCTTCATCTCAAGTCTGTTCGAACCCTACACCGTATTTTTAGCCTTATGTCTTGCCTGGGTAGGATACGGACAATTAAAAGCCATATTCATCAGGCGTGATGTTTTATCCGTCATGACCCTGGTCGGTTCGTCTTTCATTATCATTACTGCCGGATACGATATTGTCACCAATTTAATTGGCTTTGAATTTAAAAACTCCATTCAGTTTGGTTTCACGCTTAACATATTATGTATGTCCATAGTCGTTTCTATCCATAACGCCAGGGAAAGAAACCGGGTTGAACGCCTCACCGCGGAACTCAGCCGGGAAGTGGTGATACGAAAAGACGCGGAAGAAGAAATCAGCATGCTGTATCGTCAACTGGCTGAACGCGCCGTAGATACGGATGACAAACTGCAAACGGCTCAAAAGGAGCTGATGAAATCGGAGCATAAAACAGAAATTGCGGATCTCACTACCGGAACACTGCACAATGTTAAAAACGTCTTAACCAGCGTCAAAATCTCGACAGAGTTGCTGAAAAATGCAATGCAGGGCCAGTTCGCGGAGGGGTATCTCAAAGCTGTCGATATGTTGAAAACAAAAATGACTGGATTGATTGAACACACCAGCAGCGATCCAAAAGCAAAACTGTTGTTTGAGTATTTTATAAAGCTTGAATCTGTCTTGAAAGACGAAGATTTGAACAATAAAGGTCATATTGCAAGAATCTTGGATAAAATCAGTGCAATTGAAGAGATTATTTCTTCCCAACAAAGATATGGTGGAATCGAAAATGAAGAGCCGATAGATCCGGTATTGGTGCTGGATGACGCTTTAAGTATGCAGCTGGGGACCATGTCCAAACGCCAGATCAGGATTAATCGGATTATCGATCCCGTACCACATATTAGAGTGCAGAAGGTTAAATTGTTGCATGTGTTGATCAACCTGATTAAAAATGCCATTGAAGCTATGATAAACACCCCGGAACAACAAAAAATCATGACTGTGGAGACACATAGCCAAAATGATAAAGTTCAGATTGTAATCAGGGATAATGGACATGGTATTGCATCACACAACCTTGACAAGGTTTTTTCACGGGGATTTACAACTAAAAAAGAGGGTCATGGGTTTGGATTGAACAGCTCATTTAATTATGTCAATGAAATGGGCGGTACCATAACATGCAAAAGTGAAGGGCTTGATAAAGGTACTACATTCATTTTAGAGTTTGAACTGAATGAGAACAAAGGATAAAAGCATGAGACAATTGATAAATGAACCCTCTAAAATACCACTTCTGCTACGTTTTGGACTTTGGATCTCAGAAAAGATAGCCGGAAAGCGTATGGTTCCTGCCCGGCTGCTTGCCTGGTCACCCAGGCTGGCAATAGGTGCCGCCTTTTTTGAATCGTTGATGGTGCATAAAGACCCTACCCTGTCTTCACGATTGTTAAAACTGGTGCGGATGCAGGTTTCATTAAATGTTTCCTGTCCGTTTTGTATCGACATGAACTCCGCAAACAAAGAAGATTACAATATAACCTGGCAGGAAATCAAAACGATGCAGGGCGAGGTTCACAATCACAAGGTAGAATCCTTGACCTCCAAAGAAAGACTGGCGTTGGAATTAGCCAATAGAGTGTCACAAACCCCTCCTACTGTGGACGATAACTTTTCGCAACGTCTGAAGACCCTGTTTTCCGAAAGGGAAATTCTGGTTTTACTGGCAACTTCGGCCCAGGTTAACTATTGGGCGCGTCTCATTCAATCAATGGGAGTCGCGCCGGCCGGTTTTTCGGATGATCCTAAAATCAGTATTCTGCAAAAGCTAATGTAAAACTTAAGTAGCGCCTGAACAGAACCCCATCAGTTTCCTGCAAGAAAAGGCCTAAAAGATAGATGTTACTTCGGAAGCTTGCGGGCTTCGGCTTTCGGCAATCAGCTGTCAGCATGTTACTCTTCAAGCTGAACTCCGGTATCTAGTACAAGGCTGGATCAGGGTTTAGCGATTTTCCCTTTAGACATTACTTACTACCTGCTTTGAATAAATCATACCCGGACAGTCATCTGATCTGATCATCATGGTCAAACCTTGCCAAAGGTCAGTTATCGTTGGTTCTCCATGCAGCAAACATGATTTGGCGGAACCCGCTTTCTCTTCCCCGGATCCTCTCCTTGTTTCCCATCGGCTAGTGTCAACTTCACATTTGCCTGCAGCAATTCGAGTCAAAAGCCATTGTCCGTAAAAGTAATGATTTTCAATATTCTTGCTCATTCCTTAAAATAAAGGTACAATAGTGTTGTATATTTAATCCTTCGGAAAGACCATCAAGCAAATACGAATTAATAGGTACCAGATGAATGCTAAGGTAAATATTGTGTTAATTCTTTTGTTCAGTAGCTATGTAACGAGTCTGGCTGGTGAAAGTGTCAGTGCTCCGTGGGGATATAAAGGGGCAAATGGACCCAATAACTGGGGGAGACTCTCAGAGGCATACCTGGATTGCAGCAAAGGCAAAAACCAATCGCCAATTAACATAAACTGGGCGGTGAAGCTGGATTTAGACCAGGTAGAATTTCACTATAACCCGACTTCAGTGTTTCTGATTAATAATGGTCATACTATTCAGTTAAACCATTCATCGGGTAGCTACATCGTGATTGCCGGGTCACGATTTGATTTACTGCAATTGCACTTTCATGCCCGGAGTGAGCACCAGGTTAACGGTCGACATTACCCAATGGAGATGCACCTGGTTCACCAGGATCGAGACAAACGGCTGGCTGTGATCGCTGTTTTTTTTAGGTCGGGCAGGCAGCACAAATCACTGCAAAAACTGTGGAAAAAGCTGCCAAGAAAGAAAGGAGCAAGCGTTTCAGGGAACGCTGTCATAAATGTCACAACCTTGTTGCCAAACAAGCGTTCCTATTATCATTACATGGGCTCATTAACCACTCCACCTTGTCATGAAGGTGTAAGATGGCTCGTGTTAAAAAATCCCGTTCAAGTTTCCAAAAGGCAATTGAATACGTTTAAAAAATTGTTTTCTGCGAACAATAGACCGGTTATGCCGCTCAACGGTCGCAACATTTATACGTTGAATTGAAACCAGGGATATGAGGGGATTAAATCAACAACTGGTGGTTATCTTTTGAGGAGGTATCGATGGATATACTGGGATTTTTAAACTTAAAAGCAAAAGTAGCGACAATGTTGGTGTTAATGTTGGCTATAACCGGTTTTATAGCATACACGGCCATCAGTTCACTGCAAACTCTTGCCGTTTATATCGAGGAAATTGCCGAGCAGGATTTACCTTTAATCCAGCACCTGACGATGCTGGAGGAAATCCAGTTGAGCCAGGCAATTCAATTTGAACGAGCCATCAGGCACGCGGAACTGATGACGGTAAAAGAGTCAAGCGCCAAGGCTTACAGGCAATCGAAAGAAAATTTCCTAAAACTGAGCAAAGAAGCCGACGAGGAGATCGAAAAAATAGCTGCATTGAGTCGTTCGATAATGGCAGTTAAAAAAACGGATGTTGGTCAAGCGACCAGGGGTTTGGATGAAAAATTTGCGTTGATTGCCAAACATCACGATGAATTTGATGATCATGTTTTAGAGATATTTAATTATTTCGAAAAAGGTGAATTGCATGAAGCGGAAGAAGCCGTTCGTGAGACTGAGGAGTTGGAAGACAAACTGGACGGAGAGATCGGCAGCTTGTTGCGTCAGGTCGAACGCGGAACCGAAGAGGTTGCTCTCCACACGAAAAAAATGGAGGAGGAAGCTGTCAGATTATTAACCATTATGACTATCATTTCCCTCGTTGCGGGTTTGTTAATCGGATTATTGGTTATCTATAGCGTAATCAGGCAATTGGGCGGTGAACCGGCACTTGTGGCAAACATAGTGAAAAAAGTCGCTGCCGGAGATTTAAAAGTTGAAACGGAAAGAAAGACCACGGGATTGCTCAAAGACATTTTTTTAATGGTAAAAAACCTGCAGGACATTGTAACGGATATCTCATCGGCTTCAGAGAATGTTGCATCCGGCAGTCAGGAATTAAGCAGCACAGCCCAGCAACTTTCCCAAGGCACATCCGAGCAGGCCGCTGCAATTGAAGAGATGTCGGCAAGTATTCAACAGAATTCGGACAATTCCCAGCAAACCGACGTGATCGCTCAAAAAGCATCCAACGATGCGGAATCCAGCGGCCAGGCGGTTACAGACGCCATGAAGGCGTTAAAGGATATTTCCGAAAAAATCTCTATTATTAAGGAGATCTCCCGTCAAACAAACCTGTTGGCACTGAATGCCGCAATCGAAGCTGCCAGGGCCGGAGAACATGGAAAGGGTTTTGCCGTTGTGGCCTCCGAAGTTCGTAAGCTGGCTGAAAACAGCCAGGTAGCTGCCACTGAAATTACCGAATTAGCTGCTTCATCCGTCGAAGTCGCCGAGCAGGCCGGTGAAATGCTGGAGAGACTCGTGCCCGATATTCGCAAGACAGCCGATCTAGTACAGGAAATAAACGCAGCGAGTAAAGAACAAAATTCAGGAGTCGGGCAGGTTAACGCAGCCATTCAGCAAAACGCCGCTGCTGCGGAAGAACTGGCTTCAACTTCGGAGGAATTATCGTCCATGGCAGAACAGATGCAAAATACGATTTCCTTTTTTGAAATCGATATGGAGAAGAAAAAAAATAAAGCAGCAGAAAAACACTACGAGCAAAATGAACGAGTACCTATCAAGCAAATCAAAGCAGATGACGGGTATCACTCCAGGCCTCAGCTACCGGAGCAGCAGTCTCCCGGCGGTTTGGTAATGGATCTCGAAAAAGACGATGCAGGAGATTCTCATTTTGAAAAGTATTGAAATCCTGCTTGCAAAAGCCCTGTTTAACGATAAGACGAAGATTGTGCAGGGCTGCCAATTATTTAGAAGTACCCGTAAGCATTAGTAGGCTAAATGATATAAGGAAACCTGGCTCTAAGCCGATCATGCCCGTTTCTATACCGCAAACCATGAAGCACTCCCGGAATGTCAGTGTCGCTTTAAAAAAATAAAAGATATTGGGTGTTTTGCGGGATGATTGTATTCTTTTATCGATTCTTGCCATCAATCTCCTACAGGCCTGACGCCAAGACCTTACGCGGGTAAATAAAAGCGGATTTCGAAGTTCGCTCCTTTTCCGGGACCTTTGCTAAAGGTCTCAACCTCAGCTCCCATATCCTGCAAATCAATAGCACAGCTATGAAGACCAAATCCTGATCTTTTTTTTCTAATGATGAAATCGTGGCCGGATTCTTTTGATTACGGAGATTTGGATTATAGCGACAGAGCCTGTTTTGCCAGTTTAACCACCCCTTTTACCTTGAGATTTTGTTCCAGTGCCAGCATCGTACGCAAACCGGTATAGTAGGGCTCAGCGATGTTTCTTCTCATACCCAGTTTTGCTCGTTCCAGGTTTTTGTGGGAAGCCAGTTTGTAGGCTACCCAAGTCGCAAAACCTTCAACGAGTTCCAGGGATTGCCTGGGGGGACAATTCAGTCTTTGCCAATAGTGGGTCAATTCATGGGCCAGCGTGATTAAGGATTGATCGGAGGGAATCCCATTCAGAATATAAATAGTCTCTTCCCCCGGTTTTCTCAAATATAATCCCCAGGTGCCGGGAGGGCATCCCAACGATTGCAGGTACCTGGTGTCAACAACTTTTAAACCGGGATGCTCTTTAAGCTTCATTTTAAGTTTTCGTTTAAAGAACTTGATTGTTAACTCATACATGGGAACCAATTGACGGGGTGTGATCAGGGCGATGGAATGGCAGACGTTACAAATGATTCTTCCATCGGTGAGTTTACGATGTTTGGGGCCACACGGTAAAAAGCAGCTGGAGCAGGGAACAGTATGAAAGCAAGTTTTGCAGAAGCTGACACCGTCTTCCGGAAAGGTGACGGCATCCGTGAGATGTTTATGGCAGACGAAACAAGTATCAATTCTCCAGGCGGAGGTTTTAGGCAGGGCTATTTTCAAATGAACAATCCGTTATCATCGTCTTCAGAATATTTTTAACAGTCGTATCAGTTATTGTACTAAACCTTAGAGCAGCTTAAAACAGGTTTTTGGTTTGTCATATTATTACCCGGAAAGGGCAAAGCATTATAGTCGGTTGCAATAGCGACCAGAACGAAGTACCAAATACGGCTGGAATCCTCAAAAGACGACGTTCTCAGCATTACTATAAATATCAGCTCCACCCTTTCGTGGCGGGCAAACCTCAACCCATTGTAATTCAAACCAAAGGTCCCGCTCCGCCTTATTTTTTTGCAAGATTAGAGGTCAGGGTGAAGGTGGCTCCTTTCTTTATTCCTTTGCTTTTTGCCGAAATACTGCCATTCATTTCCCTGATATCGTTGGCACAAGAATGTAGTCCGAACCCCCTGCCGGCTTTTTTCGTGGAATACCCAAGCTGAAAAATCTTTGTATTTAGATGTTCTTCAAAGCCAATCCCATTATCGGAGAAAGTTAACAAGACTTTGCTGTTTTTATTTTCCGTTTTTATCGTGATGATTCGATTTTCAGGATCATTTCCCAGCACGGCATCTCGGGCATTAACGTACAGATTTATCAGAATGTGCAAGAGCTTGATACTGTGTCCGTTGATATCCGGAACTTCGTTGATGTTGTTAACAATTGTGATGTTGTGTTTTGAAATGGAATCTTTTTGGATGAGTAACATCTGCTCCACGGCAGAAACCAGGTTGATTCTTTCCTGAAATGAGGGACCGGAAGCATATTGCTGCTGTGCATATATAACCTCCTTTATGACCTTGATCTGGTCTTCAAGTCGATCCAGCGTATGATTTATCTCTTCCTTGGTATCGATCATCGATTCACAAAGCAGCGCATAGAACTCAACCATCTTTTGGCCTTTGCCCTCCGGATGATTAAAAAACACCGGGTCATTTCTGTTTTCCAGATACAGTTCGTTCGCTTTTTTCATGCCGTCAGCATTGATGTTGTCGACGGCTGACCTGAGATTATCCGTGTTAATGTTAACCGAATTCAACACATTGCCGACATTGTGTAATACATTACTGGCAATATCAGCCATCCCTGCTCTTCTGGCTGCCGTGATCAAATCCTGTTGTGCTTTACGAAGTTTCTCCGTTCGTTCCTGAACCATTTCCTCAAGGTTTTGGGTATAAGCCATAATCTGCTTTTTGGATTGGGCAATGGTATCGACCATTTCATTAAAACTTCTGGCCATGTATCCTATCTCATCCTCCGCGTCGTTAGCCGGAATTTGTTCGTAGTTTCCCTTTGTTGTCTCTTTTAGTCCCCTAATAATATTGTTGATCGGTTTTGTCAGCGACCCCTGCATAAATAACGGCAGGCCAACAATCAATACGATTAAAACCAATATAAGAAGGTAAAGGATATAAAGACTGCTTTCGTGGAGATACTTGCGATAATCCACATAATCAAATCCGGTTTCATAAGTCACTTGGTTTTTTGAATCAAAAAAGGTTAACGCATAGTAACTGGTTGTTTTTTGACGGTTTTGACGAATGAAATATCCACCCGGATTGATTATCGAATCTGCGATCAATGATTGAGCCGGCGTCTGAAGAACGCTAAAAACAGGGTCTACTGCCTCCCTTTTATAGTGGTAGACAGGCATATTGTTGTTGTCGGTTGTGGAGATGATATATGCCAGATCTTTAGGTTTGGGTTCGAAAGAGTACACCGCTAGTTCCGCGTTACTTACCTTGCTGTAATAATAAGCTTCATCGCTGACTTTTAATAAGGCATAACTAAAAATGATCAATAAAATCATATAGGTAGTGAAACTAACAGTGAGAATTTTAGCCAGAAAACTGACCTTTTCCTTTGTTGTGTTTAAGTAAAGGATAAAAATCACAAACCAGCCATGAATGGTAATAAGGCAGTAGATCAACTGAAATGTATCCTTGCTGATCAACTTGTTCATATACAAGGTGTTTGCAACAGCCGGGGCAAACGAAAGAAACATAAATCCCGCTAAAAAATAACCGAGTCTTTTTTTGATGGCCTTGTCCGCAACTTTTATCCGCCAAAGACCAACAATGAGAATTGAAAGAATGATCAGCAGAGCTGCAAGCGATAGATTCTCTTCCAGGGTCCCGATAGAAAAATTCCAAAATTGTCCGCTCTTTTGAAAAACAATATCTCTGCTCAAAGTATCGTAACACCAGGTAAAGGTAGTTATTAAAGACAGAAGATAATAAACGGCAAGTATTCTGTTGGGAAGACGACTGTTTTCCACACCGGAGAAGTAGATAAGAAACTGGGCAATGTGGGAAACACCGAGCAGTGCAAACAAGAGGACAAACCAGTCGTGATAAGCTGCCCAGGGGTGGTATACGGAGAAACCAAAAAAGTAAGAAAGGTTTAATCCGCAAAAATACAGAAAAGCCAGGCTTAAATGAAAGGTTGCCTTTGATTTGGAGGGAATCAAGAGGAGAAATATGCCGAGAACGATCGTGAAAACAGCAGCAATAAAAATAGTTAACGAGACAAAATTAAAATATATGGTCAGAGCTGTCATTGGCCAAAGGATTGGTGTGAAGAAAACAGGTTAATCATTCTTTATAATATGAATGCCGGACAAATAATGCAATTCTTTCAGGGGTAAAATACTGAATTAGTATAAGTGGCTAATTAGTGTTCGAACGAAATCCAGTTTAAACCATACCAATAAAAGCTTTAAAAGCAGCTTGCTGCTCCGGAGTTTGTGCTTTCAGTGATCAGCTCTCAGCCGGTTTTTGCTTGTCTTTGTAAATCTTTAAGCTGAACGTTGGAAGCTGACGGCACCTTAATCTTCAAGCCGAATAAAGTTATCCTGCACAAGGTTGGATAAGGATTTAGCGATTTTCTGTTCAGACACTAATTATCGTTATTTTTAAATCAATAGCATAGGGTTCGAAGAAATAGAAATCGTCAGTTTGAACGCCCGGACTCAGTATCCAAAGCAGGCCGACTTCCGGGGAATCCAGCTTTGGCACCGAATAAAATCACCGGTTGCTTGACAGCAACCGGGCTATTGGCTAACGTCCGGAAAACGATCGGACTTCCAAATATGGCAAGATATCTTCAAACAAACAGATCATGATAAGCAAACGCAAATGGATTGGGCTGTTGGCAATCGTTACCGTATTTATTGTCGGTTTTTTTTTATTGGAGTTAAAAAGCGATCAGCCGAAGGTCAAGAAAAAAAGAAAAAGCCCGATGTACATGGGATTACCTGTGAAAACTATCAGAAGTGACTCGACTTTAACGTCGACTACCAAAAAAATTGTTCTCCCTCCGGTGCTGCAGGGTGACATGGTGGAGCATCATATTTCGGTAAAAAACTGGATGGCCGGGCCCCTTCAATTGAAAAACATGAAAAGCTGCTGCGGTTACATGTTGCAGAAGTACTCCAGACAAATTGGCAAAAACGAAGCGGGTGATATTATACTTCTGGCTATAACTGACAGATACGGGGGAAAAACCATCGAGGGCACCATCACCGCAATGACAAACGACAAAAAACTTCCCGAGCTTAAAGTAGACGTGGAATTAGAGGTGAAAAAGTTTGTAAATATCAGTCAATTCACCATTGACTTGGTTGGTAGCAAAAAAGATAAACTGACGGGATTAACGATTATCAGCCCTTTGGATCAACACCCTTTTAAGATTATTGAATTAAAACCAAAAAAAGGATACTTTTTCGATTTTGCATTCAAACCGGTAACAAAGGAAAAGAAAACCGAATATCAAATAACGGTCAGGAACAAAATCAACAAACCAGTGATCTACAGAGATGTGTTGTTTATCCGGACAGACCATCCGGATCGCCCCGAACTTAAGATAAGAGTGAATGGAAACATTACGGATTAGTTGAAGGATTGGATCTAGTTTTCGGCTTTTTCGTAGATGTCAAGGTTCACCTTTACTCCGCTGGTTTTTATAATCAATAGGGTGTCGGGAGTAATGAATTTGGCCCGATGGCTGATGATTTTGCCGTAATAGTCTTCTTCCCAGTAAAACTCACGTTTTTCATGATCGAAGGTAAAGGCTTGCGAAGGTTTGTGAAGGCGGTCTCCAGTTGCGAATGAAAATGAACCCTGTTCATTGATTTTCAACTGAAACGAATCGTGCCTTCGTTTCCAGTCATCCACGCTGTACCAATCACCTTTCCAGAATTCAGCCTGATTCGTATCGCCCGTCTGCACTATCTGCTCCAGGCTTTCCAAATCTTCGATGTATTCGATGTTCATGTTGTAGATCTTTTTCTTGATCTCTTCCGTGTCAGCATATTCAATCCTTTCCTGCTCCTGTTGTCGGTCAGATACGATATCAATCCGGTTGGTGGACTGCTCGCTTTGTGAGTCGCGAACCGGTTGTTGAAAGTCGGTGGATATGTTTGATGTTGCAGCCTGCCGGGAAGATGATTGATTGTTAAACGGAACCGTATCACCCTGAATGGCAAGCGGTTGATTTGAGTTTGATTCAGAAACTTGAGATCTGCTTTCAATTCTGACCGGCGTTTCGGAATCCGAGTCTGAAGAGAGGTAAAGTATAAATTCGATAATTAACCCCACATAGATGACCCCGGCAACAATCAGAATTTTACGCTTCATATTTCCTATCGCTCCTATCAAACAGGAGTTGAATTGATTATTGTTCAGCTGAATTGTTCGACCGGCAATGATTCAAGAGATATGAGCGAGCGCTCGTTTGCCTAGAATCCCTGCCGGTTAACGAGTTTTGGAGATAGACCTACCTGTTACCATTATAAAGTTTTAAATGGTACCTCAAGATACCTGGTTACCGATATGTATCCTGGAGAACCATTTCATCCCATATCAGGTTTGCCAGGATGCTTGATCCCGGATCTGTTGGATGAAGCCCATCGCTTTTTACGTGGGAGGATTGAATGTTGGACCGCGGATCGATCAAATAAGCTCCACCGGGACCGAGAACGTTCAGACTTGCTGACCCAAATACTCCCGGATAAATACTGGTGTAGCAATAGGCAATGGCCTCGTTTTTCGCAGCTTCACTCCCGGTTAGATTGTAATAACCAAGCCAAATGTTGTCATCAACACCATCCACATACATGTTTTCCAGAACAACTTCCATTCGATCAGCCACATAATTGATCAAATCAATACACTGAAACGTTAAAGGATCAGTTTCGCAATCGGCACTGCCTCTCAAAATGTCGTTACCTCCGCCATTGGCGATAACGGTTTTGAGACTTGGTTGCCCGTTAACGGCTTTATCATACTGGTTTAAAATACCCGCGATTTTTTCCCCGCTCACGGATCTATCCTTATACATCTTTCCCGAGAGATCTCTTAAAACCTGCTGGATTTCCCCCGATAAATCGAAAATTGAATCACCAATGATCTGAACGTCGTATTCATCTGCCCTGGGATCGTTAAAATCTGCTTTACACGCTCCAAAGAAGACTGCAATCGACAAACCGACCAGCAGTGCCAGTAGATTACCCTGTAGTTTCATACCTTGACCTCCTACATTGGTTGTTAATGATAAAAAGTTGAACATGATGGCCTACCTCCCTTAACTCTTCCATGCGAATTTTCCCGCATGTCATTTCCAAGCTCTAATAAACCTCATGCTCACCAAACCTCGCAACCCGTTACAGATTATATAATCAATTTGAATATTGAGGTTTTATAACCGCTTATACGAGCCCGCGACTAATGTCAAGGATCTGTTTTAAATGTAGAAATACGATGAGATGCAGTGTGTTTATCGTTAGTGTCTGAACAAAAACCAGTTTAACCCATACCAATCAAGGCTTTAAAAGCAGCTTGGTACTCCGAAGTTCAGCCTTCGGCGATCAGCTCTCAACCAGTTTTAGCGTGTTTTTGTATTGCCTTAAGCTGAAGGCTGATAACTGTTAATCTTCACCTTGGATTTCGGCATCTGGTACAAAGCTGGATAAGAATTTAGCGATTTTCGTTCAGACACTGGTTAAGCTTGGATAAATAGTACTGATGGGTAAGATGTATAATATCAGAATGAGCTGTTCACGGTGAGTAAGGAGGAGATTGCTATATCGGCTTCAGATGATCCCGTCAGCTTAAAGTCGCCAAGCGTATTGGGTATGATTTTCTGATCATTACGAATCACTGGAGTGTTTCGATAATTATCGACGCTTGCTATTGATTACTTGAGTTGCTGATTGGTGAGATACAGGTCGATATCTTTTAATAATGAATTTGACAGCTGTTTGATGGCGGAGTTAAACGCTTTTATGATGTCAGGGACCTGGTTCGAGTTGGTTAGCACCCGGATACTGTACAACTTGTACCAGTTGTAACCGGAGCTGGAGTTTTCGCTTAAGCTGGCAAAAACAACCATGCTGCTGGAGTGATTTTGTTTTTCACGATTATGAGCAAGTTCCTGGAATTCAAGTCTAAGCAGTAGTGAGTTTCCGGTGCGAATCCTGCGGTCAGAGATGTGAAACCGGTTGTTGTACAGAAACGTTTTGTTAAGGTAGTTCCGGATCATAGTTGCAGGCGGAGCTGCCCATTTTTTGTAGTTGTAGAATTGAATCTCTCCATGACCAAGTCTTACAACGAGGTTTTCACTATCATACGGAGGGATCAGAACGATCTCTGCAAGATTTATACGGACCGGGTATTTGGGAGAGCCGACTTGTATTTTGGTTGGAGGTTTTGGACTTTCCAGCAAGAAATAGTGCGTTGGCGGTGGTGGCGAAACAGAGCAGCCGGCTGTAAAAAGGGAAAAAGCAATCAAAATCGAAAAAAACAAGCATCCAGGTATTAATTGAATATTCCACAGCCTGGAGTATCGTTTCATAACGGATTTGATCCGGCTTCCTGAAAAAGCCGGCCAATGACACTTGAAAATATCCCTGGCCATAAGATGCGAGGTTGACAGCATCAATCGTAAAACTGGCAGCCATGGACGCCATGAAACAGCGATTCTCAATTGCTTGGCCGGATGGAATGTGTGTTTAAATAACATAACAAATGAATGAGTTGGTTACTGGTTCATTTTTGTTTGTATTACCGGGGTTGCACCCCTTGTTCAGGCCTGCTTAGAATCAAAGGCGATGCTCTTGTTCTCAAGTCTTCAGCCACTTTATTGAGATTGACCGCTAATTCCTGAATGTTGGCCAGTGTGGTTTCTATCTCTGCCATGATCTCGGCGATGTTAGTTTCGGTTAATTGGGAATCGATATTGGTCATCAATTTGTCCGTACTTTTCAAAGTTCGGTCTAACCCGGCCACCAGTTGCGTTTCGTTTATAGACTCGGTCATTTGGTTCATGCTGGTGACTAGCGTTCGGGCCTCAATTAACAGGTCGTCAACCTTCTCTTCCCTATCAGCGAGGAACTGGTTGCCGGTGGTGACCAGTTCCTGAAGTTGAACGGCAACACCGTGCAGCTCCCTGGAGAGTGTTTTTACCTCCTTGAAAAGATTTGGAATTGTCTCCGGCTGTTGTGCCATCACTGTGGTTATTTTCCTGATATCCCCGAGAATATAACCGATGTGCTCCGATCCTTGCAGCAGATTGCGGATGTCGAGAATTGTCAGGTTTATATTCTGCAGAATGGGTCCCAAAGATTCCTGGGCAGTGGAAAGTGTCGACTTTTGTGTGTTGATAACAGGATATTTTTGCCCATCTCTGGCGGTAAGCAGAGGTGTGTTTTGTTTGCCCCCGGTAATTTCTATGTACTGAATACCGGTTATTCCACGAGAAGTAAGAATTGCGCTGGAGTCTTCCTTGATCGGGCTCCCTGTGTCAATTTGTAATCGGAGTTCGACCTGGTCCGAGTTAAGAGGATCGATCCGAATGTTCTCAACCAACCCAATAGTGACCCCTTTGTATTTTACCGTTGCATTTTCCGGTAATCCGGAGACGGATTCGGTCAGATAAACCAGATAGACATCGGTATCTTGGTTTAACTGCCTTCCGCCAAGCCAAACAACAAAAAAGACGAACGTCGTCGAAAGGGAAACAACGAATAATCCGATTAAAATGTGCTTGGCTTTTGGAGTCATATCTTTAACAGAAATTATTGCATCGCAGTTTATGGGTTAACTATTCGCCGTTTAACACAGCATCATTTTCTCTGATGATCGATACGAATTGAAGATCAATGTTAATAAACCAATGCAAAATCCATAGTACTTTTTTCCCGGAAACGATCAAAAAACTATTTTGAAAAACCCAGTCACTCAATTATAGCAATATCTTAAGCGAAAATGGTATTTAAAAGTTGGTAAAAAGCTATCGCTTGACCCGGGCGTCTCTCTTGAAATCAACGAATTCAATCGATCACAGTGTTTGTATGATTGATTCCTTGGCGTGATTCTGGCATTTGCTTTGGTAAATCAAATAATTGGGAACAACCGGAAACATCTTTGCTTATGACCAACAAAGATTACATAACGCCATACCCATGCAACTGATCCTACCTGAACATGTGAATCTGACAACCATTCCCATAATTGTTTCCGAGATAGATGAACTGTTGAAAGTTCCTTCGGGTACTGATCTGCATGTAGATTTTTCCAAAGTTCTGCAGTGCAACATGTCCGGTTTCGGTATGTTGTTGCGCTTGAAAAAGCGCTGTAAAATCATGGGAATCTCCGTTGAATTCCTCAATATTAGTGAAGATATAAACCGCCTGTATGCCTTTGCCAATTTTGATGAAGCTGTTGACCAAAAAACCAAAGCACCTGAAGTTCGTGGGTTTTTGGAAAAAGTTGGAAGAAATGTGGCCTGGTATTTCCGGGACTTTCTGGAGATTATGGAGTTTTTGGGCAAAATCTATTCTCAATTACTCAAAGAGCTTTTCATGCCCAAGCGAATTCTTTGGAAGGACACACTTTACTACATTGAAATGACCGGTGTGAATGCCATTCCGATTGTAGGGTTGATCTCTTTTCTCTTGGGGATGATCATTGCTTTTCAAGCATCCGGTCAACTGGCATACTTCGGGGCAAACATTTTTGTTGTCGAACTGGTATCCCTATCTATGACCAGGGAGTTGGCACCATTGATTACGGCCATCATCGTTGCAGGTCGTTCCGGCTCCGCGTTTACAGCAGAAATTGGCACCATGAAGGTGTCCGAGGAAATTGATGCCATGACGGTAATGGGGTTGAATCTCACAAATTATCTAATTTCACCAAAATTCTGGGCATTGATGATTTCCCTGCCTTTGCTTGCTTTCTGGGCGGATATAACCAGTTTAATTGGCGGAGCCTTGATTGCAGACCTCAAGCTGGATGTCTCCTATTATCATTTTGCGGCTCGCTTGCAGGAAAAGCTGGCGTTGAGACATGTACTCCTGGGCATCGGCAAATGCTATGTTTTTGCTGCAATTATCGCTTTTGTCGGATGTTATCGAGGTTTTAAGGTTACCAGCGGAGCCGGTAGTGTGGGCCGACAAACAACCTCCTCGGTAGTTACTTCAATATTTTTTGTGATCATCGCCGACGCAGGGCTTTCAGTAATCTTTACCATCCTGAATATTTGATATGAATGCGGAAAAGATGATTGAAGTTTCAAATCTCACCACCCACTACGGAACAAGAGTGGTTCATGAGGAAATCAGCTTTCATGTTAACCAGGGTGAGATTTTCGTTATTCTGGGAGGGAGCGGTTCAGGAAAGAGTACCTTGCTGCGACATCTAAGCGGTCTGTTGATTCCCACGGAGGGACATATTATTATCGATGGTATAGAAATTACCGGCTCAAACAACGTTGATCCGGCGAAAACAATATTCAGCACCGGTGTCATGTTTCAATCCGGGGCCTTGTTTAATTCTCTGTCACTGCTTGAAAATGTTGCCCTGCCAATCAGGAAGTTTACAAAAATAGACAAGCACACCATTCGGGATATTTCCAGAATCAAGCTGGGAATGGTCGGGTTAAGCGGATTTGAAAGTTATTATCCCCATCAGATCAGTGGAGGTATGAAAAAACGGGTGGGTGTCGCCAGGGCTATGGCTCTTGATCCGAAAATCCTGTTTCTGGATGAACCCAGTGCCGGGCTTGATCCCATCAGTGCTGATGATTTGGATGACCTTATTCTGGAGCTGAATGAAAAACTGGGAATTACTTTTGTGGTGGTTACTCACGAACTGGCGAGTATCTATAAAATTGCGGACAGAGCTATTATGCTTGGGTGGGGCAGGATCAGTGCAGAAGGGCCTCCACATGAGCTAAAACTTTCGGATAAAAAATGGGTGTCCGATTTTTTCAATCGTAAGGGTAAACACAGTCGAACGCTGCAAAAAAGCTCCGTGGCCAGAAAAGATGTGAACAAGGGCTGGATGCCCTAGACAAGTAGGGAACAGTCCGTCTTCATTCAAACGTCCTGAATCGCAAATAATATTTCAATCGATGGATCAAATAGTATTTTTTTATTTTGTCTTGCTGACCCTGGTCGGAGTTGTCCTTACAGCAGTACTGATATTTTTTTCGTTTCAACGCAACAATCGTTTAGTTGATGCGCTGGCATTATTTTTTGGGTTTTATACCCTGAATGTTTCGCTCGATATCTTTGATAAATACCTGATCCTCAGCCTACCCGGGCTTTACGTGGTTTTTTTCGATCTGGTGGTTGTTCTCAATTTATTCGGCAGAGCGGTGTTTTTATGGTCTGTTTTGTTTTTACTGATTCAATTGGCGGCATTTAGGTTTTCAAAGATAATGTTAGCTGTGCATTCCATACTGTTGGCCATCGCTGCTGTATTACCGGGTATGTTTAACAATACCCCGGGTTCACTGATCGCGGAAACTCAACTTCACAAGATTGATCTTTTGGATATCATCGGCATTCTGTTGTTTGTATTTGCTTTTGTTGTTTTATTGAGAACCAGAAAATCAGTTTCCCAGGTGGATAAGAGACTGTTGGTCAACGGCGTCATTCTGATTCTCGGAGTTAGTTTCCCCCTAATCGCGCTTGATCTATTTCATTTGCTACCTCGTTTTATTCCTTTGAATTCCTTAGTTTTCCTGCTTTTCGCCTTGCTGCTCACCACATTGTTATTAAAAAGCAAGGGATTTAAATCTTGCGATTCAAAAATCCCATCGATCCCAACTACCCCCTCCGGATTGGAAGATCTTGATCTCACAGCACGGGAAAAGGAAGTTTTAGCTTTATTAATCAAGGAACGGAGTGATAAGGAAATAGCCGGGGAGTTGCATATTACTGTTGCTAGTGTAAAAAAACACATCCGCAATATTTTTAAGAAAATGGCAGTAAAGAATCGTTGGGAACTCGTATCAAACTATAAAAATTCTCCCGATTCCTGAAAAAACTGTCTCTGAAAGGCTTGGTTTTAGTCCTTCTCATACCAACGTTGAGAAAAGATATCCCTGAAACCCAATTAGCCACCCAAAGCCCATTCCCTGGCTTCTTCGAATGTATTGAAGACACGGACCATATCCTTGTCATACATCTCTTTAAAGAACTCAATTGTCCAGATGTTGATTGTTCTTTCCGTGACGAGGGCTATTTTTCCTAAAGGCAAACCGTCGTAGATCTGATCAATGTCCTTGATGGCAGATTCAACCATATCCAACTCAACAGCGGAAAGATCTGCAGTGGTGGTTATCCAGATGACCGGTTTCCCTGAATGATAACCATCGGTTATCAGAAGTTGCAAAGATGCTTGGACCACAACATCTGCAGACATTAAGCCTTCCAATCGAACAACCACATAGTCGGCTTCCGGAATGATCGTGAATTTGCCTTCTCTTTCCACTTGGATTACCCATTGAAGATTAAAATGCTAGCAGTGATTCTAAATGAGCAAATGCTAAACTGCAACATTTCGAATAATCCAGTGGATATCGAGCAACACAATCCTTTGTGGACGACTTTTGAGGCTTCGTTCAGAGATTAATCCTACTAATTCGGAATGGGGGTAATGGAGCTAAGTACCCGGTACAGCTGTAATAAGAGGTCTCTTGAATTGTGAGTCGGAACTATCTAGGCTATAAGCACAGGTTTACGAAACAATGAAATGGAATGATATGAACGGAGTGGGCGGATTTCTTCAAAGACAGTGGTTTATTCTTGCATTGATTCCGGCGGTGCTTTTTGGTGTATTGTATCCAGAGGCTGCCTTCCTTAATCTAGAAGGCAAGACTACTTCCATAATCGTGGCATTGGTTTTTTTGGGGATGGGATTCACATTACCGTCGGAATCCCTGGTATCAGGCTTGGCAAAATGGAAGATACATGTGTTTATCCAGGTTTTTATATTTTTGTTTATTCCGGTATTTTTCCTGTTAACCATTCCCATCTTTAGATCACTGGTTTCAACTGAAATATATATCGGGTTACTTGCGTTAGCTGTGCTGCCCACGACAATTTCAACCTGTTCGGTTTTTACCCAGATAAGCGAAGGAGATGTCGCTCTCACGCTCTTTAATGCCTCGTTTTCAAATATAATCGGGGTTTTTGTTTCGCCTGTTTTATTATCGATTTTACTGCAGGAAGTCGGCAGGGTAATGCCGATTTCAGTGCTAATCACTATTATATCAGGACTGGCATTGAAAATGGTGTTGCCGTTGCTGGTCGGACAAGTCTTGCGCTTTGTTTTTTTGACATCTGCTGCCAGGCTTAAAAAAGCCATTGGTGTCGGCAGCAACCTGATGATTCTTGCAATTGTTTTTTTCTCAATGGCGGAATCAGCTGCAACCCCTATGCTTGGGGAAAATCTGCGGTCGATGTTTATCCCGGTGGTATACCTGACAGTGGTTCATTTGGTATTAATTGCTATTGCCGTGGGAATCGCACGAATAGCTAATTTTACAGGGCCTGAAACAATTTCTGTCATGTATGCCGCTCCCCAAAAAACCCTGGCGATGGGGATACCATTGCTCTCCGCTTATTTTGTCGATGAGCCCCTGGTTTTGGGTATTGCCATTCTTCCCCTGCTGTATTACCACGCATGGGAATTGTTTATTTCCGGCGTCCTTAAATCTTTACCAATTGTTGAAAAGTGGGGGAAAGAGGCGAACTGAATCGATGGTTGCTCAAGCGTTTCCCACTTGATCATAATTAATTGTGTATGATTAATGAGAAGCAGTAGGGAGCCTGTAAAAAAAAACTGACCGGCTTCAAGGACCTGGCAGTGATCTGGTAGGATCAAATCTGTTGATCTATAACCGGCGTTTAATGCTTGTTACGTCGACTCCGTTGGCTCGCATTTTCTCTTCGGCCTGAGTTTTCAAGGCATAACAAAGTTGTTCCAAGAATGAATCGTGTGCGCAAGGCCCGTCCATTTTGGTGTAGACGAGGTCGTACTCGATTTCTTCCCAGGTGGAAAAATCAGCCAGATTGTGCTGCAATTGCACTTCCAAATGGTCCAATGCTTTTGCCAGTTTGGCCTCCGGAGTTTTCCCCTCTTCAAACTCCTGGAACAGAAAATAGATATCCTTTCCTGTTTTAGCATCGATCATTTTTTTAATACTTTCGATAGCCTTTTGCTCTTGGTGAGATTTTTGAGCCTTGCGTTTGCCTGATTCAAAAAAAGGAATATCTCCTGCTTCGGCCTCCACCAGATCATGGACGATAATCATTTTTAAGGTATGTTCCAAATTTACGGGCTTATCCAAGTGATCGTAAACCAAAATAGCCATCAAAGCCATTTGCCAGGTGTGTTCTGCCACACTTTCCTGCCGCCCGCTTGATAACCAGCTGTGACGAAGCTCCGATTTGAGTCGCTCTGCCAATGTCAGCAGCTTTATAATTCCTGATATGTTTTTATTTATCATGTGCCTCTGTCTATGATATTTAAATGCAGTTTTTAACGTTCTGCCGCGCAGCAATCAGAGAAGGGTTACTATGAATCGCATACCATGTATTGTCAAACGCAATCTGCGAAAACAGTGTAAAATCTCGAACAATTGTCGCATCTTCGAAGCCAAATAACATCCGGAATGTTGATGTTTTAAAGTTTGAGCGGCAATCGCAAAGCATGGATTCTTTTAAGCGATCGTGGATCGATTGCTACAAAAGCTGCCGATCGCATGGAGAAATACCCGGGATCGGGATTGTCTCAGCGGAAGATTGCGGCCGTTCAGAGACCATAGGTTCTGAAGACAAGGGAATGTTGATCGGCAATGTTGATGGACACCGGCGAATGCTAAGCAACCAACTGGAATGTGGAGAAAATTATTCCGCTTATATCCGTTTTCGATGAAAAACAGAATAGTATCTGAAATCGGCCGTCGCGTGAGAAATTAAGCCGGAAATGACAATAACCCCTATGAGTCCCCATTTTTGCAGATGTTCAACATGCGGTAACAAACCGAGAATGGCAATCTTGATGATAATAATGAAACCACGATTCTGAAAAATCCACTTGCCATTGGTATAAAGATCCATAGCCATGATTGCCAAACCGCTGACAGCGGTTACCAGGTAT
>JANQLH010000051.1 GCA_028280735.1 SAR324 cluster bacterium
CCCTTCAGCAATGTGGAAGTGAAGCTGTTAAGCCCGGAAACAGGTGAAGAAGCACCTCTTGGAGAGCCGGGTGAAATCTGTCTTAAAGGACCGCTTGTCATGCAAGGTTATTTTAACAAACCTCAAGAGACCAAAAAAGCAATTGATGAAGACGGGTTTATACATACAGGAGATGTCGGTATCATGGATGAAGACGGTTACGTCAAGATAGTGGACCGCACCAAGGATATGATTATCGTAGGTGGTTTCAAGGTCTTTTCCAGCAAGGTTGAGGATATCCTCAGTCAGCATCCTGCCATTGGATTACTGGCCCTGATTGGAGTTCAAAATCCTGATCGACCCGGATCAGAGCTGGTGAAAGCCTACATTCAGCTGGATGTCGACTATGAGTTTGATGGCAACTATGATGCCTTAAAACAAGACATTAAAACCTTTGCCAAAGCAAATTGTTCTCCTTATGAGGTCCCGAAGGAAATAGAGTTTATGAAAGAGATTCCCCTGACAACAGTAGGTAAGGTTGATAAAAAGGTTTTGAGAAAACAATAATCAACTGAAGCTGTGGCCGGAAGACCTTATCTGCTTCCGGCTAATCCCTCGGAAACAGCAGGGAGAAAGAAACCGGGCTGTGCAGTTTGCCTCACCCTGCCTATTCCTTCAAAACTACCATCCTTTCTTTATCGATTGCTCCAGCTTTGACGACCGGTTGAAAGTTTTCCTAAACACAAATTCACGGGAAAAGGAGTTGGAAGGGTTGAGATAGGGTTTACCCGGGAAAAACCCATGCAGCCGTGAAAAACATAAATGGGAGCGCAAACAAAGAGAGTAGGGTTGATAAGACCAGCACCGAACTGGCGAATTTTGAATCAACCCCGTATCTTAGAGGAAGCACAACAGAGAATACCGCAGAAGGCAGGCCCGATGCCACGGAGACAACAACTGCACCCTGGCCGGAAAAGCCAAATATTGATGCTGCAAGCATACCAAAAGCCAGTCCAAGGACCATCCGCAGGAAAATACCGACAATAACAGCGCTATTGAGAGACAACTTGTAACGATTTAATGTGATACCAATAGCGAACGTTGCAAGAGGCGGGGCCGCATCACCGCAAAACTTCATCGCCCCAAGCAAGGAATTGTGTACCTGAACATTGCCGATATTAAATCCAAAACCAAGGAGGATCGCCCAAATTAACGGAGATCGTATCATCTCTTTCAAGCCCTTCAGACTGAAACTTCCCGTCACAATAATGATTCCCAGGGTGAAAATATAAAATGTCTGAATCTGGTCATAGATAATTATCAGGTTCATGGCTGCAAGACCTCCCCATAACTTCATTACCGGTATGCCTAAAAATCCGGAATTCATAAAGATCAATGGAGGGGCGATGGCCTGAAGCTTCAAATCCATCATTTTACAAAACAACCAACTGATTCCAAGTATGGCCATAACCACAAAAGTGACGGCGCCTGCCAGGCGACCAATCTCATCCGGAGGAATCCGAACAGTGCAAAATGAGTAAAAAACCAGCAAAGGCATAAAAAAGTCAGTCACAACCCTTACCAAGGGACCTTCGGAAAGGGAGTAAACCTTTCCGACAAGATACCCCCCTCCTATCAGGATTAGAAGCGGCAACAGAATCGTTATTGAGCTAACAGTCATCGAGATTGTTTAGGAAAAGGAAACAGATTTGGATAACGAGGTCTTTTGATATGGATACCATCCGCACAAGCGATAGCGATTCATACAACGGGTATCGGAATTTCAACAATTGTGATGGGAGAGCCCAGCATGGGTTTAAAACCAAAGGTTCAGGTCACGGTAAACAAAGCGAAAAAACGGCTCCCAGCATCCCTGTGAACTGCGGATCAGCCCGCACCTTTTATTTCATACCTAATCTTGACGAATCGTCCAGTGTTTATTTTGAGGGCAACCCGGGGAAAACCGGGGTGAAGCATCGGGGATTGTTACAAGGAATCCAATGAAGGATAATTTGGATTTCAAACTGAAATCCATTATTCTGTTGTTTCGAGATAATCGAAACGAGGCGGCTGCTTTTTTAGAGGGCAGCGCACTACGGGACAGGTACGGACGGGATCATCGGCTTGCAGGGATGGCCTTTTTCCGTTTTTATCCTGTGCCAATTTCCATTCACGAGCTTCTTGCTCTGATTCCACTGTACCCATGGAAACGCTGTGTTTGCCAAAACAGTGAATGGTTTCGCAAATTAAAACAAATCGAGAAGACATCGGTAAATCTCAACTATTAGCTGTTTCGAAAAGTATTCGATAAAAGAATAGTACTCAAAAAATTTTCTATTGTCAATTCCCGTAAATTCAGGTTTGGGGCCAATGAGCCGGGAAAAACACTTTATAAAACATTGACAGGTGACGGGAACTTCATTAGATTTATCCTATCGAATAACGTTCGGAATAAAAATGCTTTTCTATGGGCTGAAATATAAAAGGTTTTCAATGTATTTGGATTTAAAAAACAAAACTGTCTTGGTGACCGGGTCGGGCAAGCGATCGGGAATCGGGTATGCGATAGCACGAAAATTTGCTGATAACGGATCAAATGTTATTATATCGGATTTGGGCGACCTGGTTGATAAGGATAATCCGATTAAGACCGGGACCAGTGGAGAAATGAACGAAATTGTTCAGGAGTTTTCCCAAGAGTGCGGTATCAAGGCTCATGCGGTTGCTTTTGATGTGACCGACAACCTGTCCATTCAGGCTGCCGTCAGTTCCATAAAGGAGGAGTTTGGCGATTTACAGGTGTTGGTCAATAATGCAGGGGCCAGTTTTGGTGTGCCTAACACGGTGGAAAACTATGACGAAGGTGCCTGGATGAAAACGATCGATGTCAATCTGCATAGCGTTTTCCGGGTTTCCCGGGCCATTTTGCCTCTGATGACCGGATCAGGTGGTACCATTGTAAACGTGGCTTCCCGAGCAGGAAAAGTTCCCCCGCTTTTTAACGGTGCTTATGCCGTAGCTAAATCGGGTGTGATTATGTTAACGAAAGTCATGGCGAAAGAGCTGGCAGGAAACAATATCCGGGTTAACGCGGTTTGTCCGGGACAGATCATGACAGATCTGGAAAGCTGGCGCTTTGATCTGGAAGCGAACTTTTTGGGAACCTCGGCGAAACATCAGGAAGAGGAAATGTGTAAAACCATTCCTCTCAACAGAATTGGGGCTCCTGCAGAGGTAGCCAAATTGGTGGCCTATCTGGCATCGGATGAAGCCTCTTACATTACCGGCCAGGCTATGAACGTTACCGGCGGCCAGCTGATGGAATTATGACATTTGGGAATTTTAAATTTTATATTTAGGAATTTCCCCCAAATATTTTAAATAGAAAGCGAAGCTTTCACGAACTGGCAATTTAAAATCTAAAATTTCAAATTTAAAATGGCAAAAAAGACAGGCGGACAAATAGCAGCGGAAACGCTCAGGGAAAAAGGGGTAAAGCAGGTCTTTACTCTAAGTGGAGGACATATTTCTCCGATTTATAAATACCTGGAAGAGTTCAAGATCACTCTTTTCGATACAAGACACGAACAAAGCGCCGTATTTATGGCAGAAGCATATGGCAGAATGCAGCGTGAACCGGGCGTGGCGATGGTGACAGCCGGCCCCGGGTTTACCAATGCCCTTTCTGCCGTGGCGAATGCCTACATGGCTAACTCACCTCTATTATTGATCGCCGGTTGTGTGGGTGTGGAAAGTGTTGAAAAACTGGATCTACAAGATATGCACCAGGCTCCCGTTATCGAGCCCATGGTGAAAAAAGCGTTGGTTTGTCATAAAGCGGAAAGGATTGCAGAATTTATCGACATGGCTTATCGCATTGCCATTACGGGTCGTCCGGGTCCTGTTTATCTTGAACTGCCCATCGATATCCTTAAAACAGAGGTTGAAGATTCAGCGGTAAAACGCATCAACAACCATGTATCTTCTCACCCTGCAGACCCTGATCAAGCGGAGGAAATGTTAAAAATGCTGGATCAGGCCAAGCAGCCGATCATCATTGCAGGAAGTGGTGCCTGGTACGCAGACTCGGGAGCAGAATTGATCGAATTTGCGGAAAAAACCGGTGTTCCCACACTGACCATGGCAGGAGCCCGGGGGATTATACCCGATACCCATCCCTTATGTTTTGAATCGGCCACCGCTATCAGACCCGGTGCCGCTTTAGTCGCTGATACCGGTGCGGATCTGGTGCTGTTTTTAGGATCACGCCTCAGTTTGCTCTATATTTTCGGCGATATTTTCAATAAAGAAGCAAAATTTGTCCAAGTCGATATCCACGCGGATGAGATTGGAAGAAATCGCAATATTGACCTGGGAATCATCAGTGATATAAAAGGGTTTTTGAAAGTATGCAACCGACGTCTGGATGAAATGGGAACTTCGGAGAAGCTCAAAAAGCAATTCGCTCCCTGGCTGGAAACCGTAAAAGCCGCGGATAAAGACGGCAAGGATCAATCCAAGCCGCTTTGGGAAAGTGAAAACACTCCAATTCATCCCATGAGGCTGGCTCATGAGGTGAATAAGTTCATGAACAAGCAAAGCGATATCGTCATCGCAGATGGCGGTGATACTCAAATCTGGATGGGTATGACACGAACGGTGACGGCACCGGGAACGTATATGGATTCCGGTCTTTATGGCTGCCTTGCCGTGGGATTGCCCTATACCAACACGGCTAAATTACTCAACCCTGAAAGTCGGGTTTGTTTGATCATTGGAGGCGGATCAACCGGCTTCAATTTTATGGAATTTGAAACAGCCATCCGCAAAGGTTTGAAAATTGTCGTGGTGATTTCCAATGACCTCGGTTGGGGAATGATTCGCCACAGCCAGGAGCTGGCATTTGGAAAGGCTATTGAAGACGGAACTTACATCGGTTCGGTGCCATATCATAAACTGGTGGAAGATCTCGGTGGCAAAGGATTTTACGTGGAAAAACCGGAAGATATAGCACCTACTCTGGAAAAAGCTTTTGCTTGTGGCAAAGTGGCTTGTATTAACGTAATGACAGATCCCACAACGGTTAGTCCGGGTAGTGTGGCCCTGGCTAACCTGGGAAGTTATTCGGCATAGATGGTCTTGTCGGCTGGATTGCAAAATCGAAACGTTTTGAAGAAATCCTAGGAGGGGGGGATGGAATATGGATGCTGTTGCAATTGATCAAATCAGAATTAATTTTAATCCACAGACACTTTTTGCTATCAATGCAGCAATTGGAGTGATGATGTTGGGAGTGGCTTTAGATTTGAGACTGGACGACTTCAAGCGTATTATCAAAGCGCCCAAAGCTCCTACTATCGGACTAGCAGCCCAATTTTTGTTGTTGCCTGCCTTCACATTTTTGCTGATTTCAATCTTACCGGATAGCATGATCACACCCTCCATGGCATTGGGGATGATATTGGTGGCATCCTGTCCGGGTGGGAATTTATCGAATATAATTACCTACCTGGCCAAAGGCAACTCGGCTATTTCAATAAGTATGACGGCTGTATCAAGCATTGCGGCTATCATGATGACTCCGCTGAATCTTTCCATCTGGGGTAAGCTGAATCCAAAAACAGCTTCGATTTTGCAAAAGGTCAGTCTTAGTCCGGCGGATGTGTTTTTTACCGTTTTTATTATCCTGGGAATTCCTTTAATTATCGGCATTTCATTAAATAAAATATTTCCCGGTCTTGCTGACAGGGTGAGAAAGCCATTCAAGATTTTTTCACTGGTTTTTTTCATTGCTATTGTTATCGGCGCGCTCATTTCAGCCTGGGATGTGTTCCTCCAGGTCATCAACCTGGTTATTTTCGTGGTGCTGATTCACAATCTTCTGGCACTCACCATCGGCTACGGCTCCGCTAAGCTGTTCAACCTATCCGCCCGCGATTCCAGGGCGGTTTGCGTGGAAGTAGGGATACAAAATTCAGCTTTGGGGCTCGTCCTGGTATTCAACTTTTTCGATGGCTTGGGCGGAATGGCGATCATTGTTTCCTGGTGGGGCACCTGGCATATCATAGCAGGACTGCTTGCCGCGCTGTTTTTTACCCGGTTTAAGTTGCCCGAAGAAGGAAATCAAACGGCATTGCAAACGAGTGCCAACGACTAACTCTCGGAAGCAGGAAGGGCGGCTATGTGTGCTCTTCCTGTTTTTGAAGCTCAACCGGTTTACATTGGTGGTTCACCACATAGGTTTTGCCTTGCTCCCGGTAGACAATCAATCCTTCCAGATAGGCTACTCTGCCTACATCTTCATGTTTTAAACCCATGATGTATTCTTTGACCAGGTAAAGATTCCAGTCGTGAGAGATACCCAGGTTGATGTGATTTTCCGGCAGGTTTTCCAGTTTGCTCTCCAGCATATTTATAATATTATGAGCGGCACCTTGGGGTGGTGCGATGATCTCGGCGGATATTTCACCGTTAAACCACTGACGAATAAAATTGGGAGAGGTTTCCTGCAGGATTTTCATCAATTCAAAAGGTTTTTTGACATACGAGGGAGAAAGGCAGGGCTCCATCATGTTATGATCTGTTATACCGCCTTGGGAGACATATCCTTTATCGATCAGATAAGCTGTCTCAATGCAGCGCCCCACCACGCTCGAATAAAACTTTAAGGTAAAACCGGGTGGCAGGGTTTTTCCCAAGTTGTACGCGAATTCCTTTCCTTCTTCCGTGAGCATCAGAAACGGCTCTTCCTTTGGTTGTTCCCAATTATAATGCCTGGCTGAATGGCGCATCATCACAGACATTTTCTTGATTCCCCTGTCTGAAAGATTCCTGATTATATCTCTTACAGGTTTTCCAAATTCAATATCATTCATTTTTTTTTACTTTTAGCGGTTTGCATTCAGCTATCAGCTTTCAAAGTGTAAACGTTTTTTAATCAGCAGTTCCGTTGAAGCGGAACTGCAGGTCCTGAAAATCTAAAATCTAAAATGCACTAAACCCGCTATGCCTCATTAACGCTTCGGTGTTTGGTTCCCTGCCCCGAAATCTTTTGAAGACTTCCATGGGATGAACTGAGCCTCCAAGGGCAAGAACAGTATCCCT
>JANQLH010000094.1 GCA_028280735.1 SAR324 cluster bacterium
CAGAAATAGAAGAAGCAGATACAGTGCCGGAACAAACAGATGTGGAAGAAGGTGACGTTACGGAGCTTGAAGAAGCAGGGTCTGATTTGGAAGATTCGGATGAGACTACAGAAATAGAAGAAGCAGATACAGTGCCGGAACAAACAGATGTGGAGGAAGGTGACGTTACGGAGCTTGAAGAAGCAGGGTCTGATTTGGAAGATTCGGATGAGACTACAGAAATAGAAGAAGCAGATACAGTGCCGGCACAAACAGATGTGGAAAAAGATGACGTTACGGAGCTTGAAGAAGCAGGGTCTGATTTGGAAGATTCGACAGAGACGGACACTAAAGCGCCAGAGCTGGAAAAACCAGAAGATGACGATAAATCTTTCGCAGAAACGACAGCGGAAGACCTTAAAATTGAAGATGAACAATCGCAAACCGAAAAAATTCAATCTGAAGAAGATTTAGTAGAAACCGGTACGGATTCAGATTCGGAGGAAGAATTGGCAGAAGCAGTCTCAGATTCGGAAATATCTGATGAATTCACGGATAAAGAGACTGATGAAACAACTCATGGAGAGCTAGAAACGATCGCCGTCGATAAGGATGAAGTTATAAGCGAAGACGAGTTAACCGGTAACGAGACTGAAGATTCTGTAGAAACTGTTGAAACGGATGTTGATCAGGATACCGTTGAGGAAAGTAAGCAGAATGAAGAACCTGAAACTGTGGCAGCCTTTACTGCTGACAACGTGATGTCCAGCCCTGAGGGTCTGGATGATATCGAATATGATACGACTATTCCCGAAGAATCGAGCGTTTCAGATGAATTAACTAAACAAGAAGACTTTCTTGAAGAAGCTGACGCTGAAACAACCGAAACTGAAGACACTGAAGCTGAAGAAAGTATATCGCAAGAAGCCATAGAGGCAACCATTGACGACCAAACAGAAAAAGATCCTTCAAGGGAAGTTGAAGAAACAAGCATCGAAGACATTCAGGACTCTTCAGATGAAGGACAAGATGAAACTCCGGAGTCATCAGGGGAAGAGAAAGATGAGCCTGTCGATACGGAAACCAAGGTAAGCGATGAATCTGATGTCAAAGCCGAAACAGAAGTATCCGAAACAATACAGAAAGATCTTCAAGAAGAAGCTGAAGCAGACGAAGGCGATGCCGAGTTAGATGAACGCTCCACAACCAAACCCAAAAAACCGGACTACCTTCACGTAGCAAAAGCTATCGAACTGGACACTCCAAAACCTGAACATAAAAGCACCAGGGGACGCTTCTTTTTCATTGCAGCAGCATTGTTCGGTTTAGTCATTGTGTTTTTTGTCGGTCCTTTTCAACAACAGGAACCAGCCATTCAACCTTTGTCGGAACAAACCGGAGAAAGCGCCAAACAGGAAGCTGAGCCCAAAGAGCCGGTAAAAATAACGGAGGAGTCGGTCCAATCTCAGGAGCCGCCGAGCCCGGAAGAAGTTGAAGTTGTTGTGGAAGTGATAGCGGAACCTGTTATCATCGAAGAGAAGGAGATCCTCCCTCCTCAAAAACCGGTTGAAGGTGAAACAGAGACGATCAACTACGTGGTCAAAAAGGGTGACTACCTGTTCAGAATTACGAAAACCTATACCGGAGATGGCTACAACTACCCGAAAATCCAAGAAGACAATAAAATTCCCAACGCCGATCTGATCTACCCTGACCAGGTCATCAAAATAAAAATTAAAAAGCAGGACGAATCCGAATAACTTCGATTAACCTCCGACCAAAATATTTCGCTTGCGGATTGTTCCGGCCTGGAATCGATTTGTGGCGGACCAAGCGTTGTAAAGCGGTCCGCCATACAGATAGTTCTACGTTTTAATCACCCAAATCAGCGAGCATCATAACAATAAAATTCGCAATTTGGTCGACATCTTTTAGTTCATCTTCGGCGCCCCAGTTTCCTGAAACTATTTCCACATTTACTGCCATTTCCTCGAATGTACCATAGGCGGTTGTAAAACGGGATTTCCCATAGCTGGCTAAATTTCCCTGGTCATTTCTCACCGTTGCTCGAAATGACACTTCCGGCTTGTGTAGCGAATTACCAGTCATATGAAATGTTCTCTTATAATCAATTGAGAGATCCAGTTTAGTGCCGTTTTTACTTGCTGCAAACAAACCTTGTTCCTGCAATTGTTTGCCAAGAGCAACCTTAAAATTCTCAGTCAGCTGTTCTTCATTGGTATACTTTTCTTCGACATTCTTTCCACCGTGTCCGAGAGTGAGATTGACCTCAACATTACCCACCGTGTATTTTGTTTCGCCTTTTTTAATTGGAGTGGGGTTAACATGATAAGTATATGGAGATGCACAACCAATTAGAAATAGAAGACCAACTAATGCAGCAGAGACTTTAAATTTCATATCTTTCCTTATTTGAAATTCGATTCAATTTGTAACAGCGGAGCATCCTTTTTTCCGTACCGATCGCCGTTATTGATTTGAAGAAAGCGATAAAGTATCCGGGTAAAAGTTCCAATGTCAAGTATCTGAGGAGAAAGGCTATTTTAAGGGCAATGGCCCAGGTCGGGGAAATCGGTGATGAGGATATCAGCGGGCCAATGGCAGTATCTTTCCAAGTCTTCTTTTGTGTTCGGTGTAAATAGAATCACTTCTATTCCGGCATCAACAACTTGTTTTGCTGCGTTCCAGGTGATTACGGCCGTATGGCTGACTATGGCTTCGGCCTTTGCAGCTTTGGCCTTTTCCAACGGGCTCTTCAATCGGAATTTGGTTAACCATCTTGATTTAACCACAGTCATCACTGGATTTTCTTCTTTGCTAAACGGTGGGTAAGACAAAGAAGGTACAAATGGAGTACGAATCATTGATCGAAAAGTTGCCAAAGCATCGACATCCGGACCTTCGATATACAGCTTGTTTGGTAACTCCGACTTATCCAGGCTTTCTGCCAGGGCTTTTGCATATTCTTCCGAACTGGCTGTCAGCTCTCCATCGATTTTCACATCAAGAAACAAAACCATATCAGGTGTTACCTTCAAGGCTTCCAGCACTTCATCAAGGGTAGCGATGGTTTCCGCTATAGGCATCACCGCCGGAAAATCGGGATCGGGTACTCCTCCGCAGACAAATCCTGACTGCAGTTCGCGAAGGGCTAGGTCTTTTATCAGAATTTTTTCGTTTAACGGCTCACCAGACGATGTTTGGCACAGTGTTGTATGAACCCAGGGATCGTGGGATAAAACCGCATAATTATCCTTGGTGAGAACAAGGTCGATTTCGATTCCCTGGTAGCGATCATTCGATTTCCGCGCTTTCATGGTTGCGATGCTGTTCAACACGGCTGTGCGGGAATTCTGGGGCCATAAACCGCTACCTGCCCGATGGGCAATGACCAGTGTTTTATGCTGTAATTTCGGTTTTAGCCAATCGGTTGTCGAAATATAACCGCCAGCAAGTGCAAAAACGATAATTATCAGTATTATTCTAAAACTGTTCCTTTTTGTAATGAATTTCACCTGATGCCCGATGTTAATTATCAATCCGGTTATTAGACTGTTCCCTGGTTTCTTTTAACACCATATCGGAATATATGTGCAGCTGCAAAAACTAAACCCGTGATAAAACGGTGGAATACGATGAAATCACTGATGGCCGGCATCTATTTAACAGTGTGTAAAAATTGCAACATCCTGGAAACCGACATCAGCCATAAGTTTAAAATCTTTAAAAACAGCTTGGCGCTTCTCATGTCAGTGCTTTCAGCATTCAGCTATCGGCTCTCAGCCGGTTTTTGCCTGTCTTTGTAATGCCTTAAGCTAATGGCTGTCAGCACGTTAATCTTCAATCTGAACTCCGGTATCTGGCGCAAGACTGGATAAGGGTTTCACAATTTCCCTTTCAGACACGGGCTAACGAACATCGAACTTATGGAGGGTTTGTTGCTGATAAACCTCACCGGGAGACAGCAGGATGGAAGGGAAATTCGCTTGGTTCACTGCATCCGGAAAGCACTGTGCTTCCAGGCACAGAGCGTCGTATTTTTGAAAGCCGAAATCCTGAAATCGATCAAGAAAATTACCGCTGTATAGTTGCACCCCGGGCTCAGTCGTTGCGACAACCATGAGACGGCCGCTCGCAGGGTCGTATACTTCAGCGATCTTTCTGCAATCACCACGCTCTTTACCTACGACATAGCAGTGATCAAAACCTCCGGCAGCCTCCAGATCCTTACCCAGCGTTTTAGCTTTACGAAAATCAAACGGTGTGCCTTCGACAGCTTTGAATTCTCCGGTAGGTATCAAATTCTCATCAACCGGAAGATAGGAATGGCAAGCCAGGTTGAGTTCATGGCCCAGAATGTTATCTTTTTTCTCCCCGGTTAGATTCCAATAGGTATGATTGGTCAGGTTCACAGGGCAAGTTTTATCGACGGTGGCGTTGTAATCGATAAAAAGTTCGTTGTTTTTGGTAAGACTGTAACCAACAGTAACATCCAGGTTGCCTGGATAGCCGTCTTCACCATCTTTACTCAGGTAGCTGCAGATAATGGTGGCACCGTCTGATGATTCCACTTTTTTTAAATCCCAGGACACCTTACTTAGGCCCTTGGTACCGCCATGAAGGTGATTTACCTCCCTTTCATTTTTGGCCAGTTGAAATTGTTGCGAGCCGATACAAAACTTTCCGGCTGCTATTCTGTTGGCGACTCGCCCCACTGTAGCTCCAAAAAAACCACCCCGATTTTCATAGTCGGAAAGGCTTCGAGGTCCAATGGTAACTTCCTCCACGTTCCCGCATTTATCCGGTGTTTTCACCGAGATTAACGTCGCCCCAAAATTGATGACAGCTATGGACATGCCATTGTTGTTTACCAGTTGGCAGACTTGCACACTTCTGCCATCGATAGTCTTACCAAAGTCAGATTGTTCAATGTTCATGGCTTGTTAAGGAGGTTGCCATCAGACCGTGTGGAATTCAAGTTGATAGGTCTGATGCCGTTTTCGGTTTTCTTCGTGAGTTAGCGCTTAATATATTCGGAGAATAGCTGATAAGACAGGTATTGAAAAGAGTCAAATCCCTTTCACGGGTGACTGTTAAAAAGCCAGGCATAAAAGATAGCTTGTTCCAATACATGATTCTGATCCATTGTTGATCCATAGCGCGTCCGAGGCATTACTACTCCCACGGCGAACCATTCCGGTTGCCGTCCAATTCGTACAATTTTCAGCAGCAATTCTTCCATCTGAAAGACTACCCGACCACCATGTGCTGCCATTTGGCAAAATCCCCAAATCATAAAGGGTGGCATGCGGCCCCATTGGACTGGTTAAATGACCCCAATCATCAAAAACTAATCCTCCATTCGGTGATTTAATTTCGTCATACCCCGGTATACCAAAATTTGGTTTCATGAGAAAGATATCGTCAGATGCATCAAAAGAAACCATTGCACGAATGTTTGGATATCCCGGAGGTTTATTAATCGATGACATACAGTAGCTGTCAGCAGTAGCTCTATTCCCGAAACCTCCGGCTTGAGGACTGTCTGATGAAAACATGACAATTCTTGCGTTACTGCCGACAATGTTAATTTCTCCTCCACCATCCTTACATCCGGAAAACATCAACGAAATAAAACAAAAAACTGTTGCTGTTGTTATTACTATTCGATTGTATTCCATTGGTACTCCTAAGGTAACGATAACTTTAAGCTTTCGCAGTCGCTGGTCTCTGACATCCAATTAAGTTGCATGGCCTTATTATAGCACAAAAAAAAACAATGTAAAAACTATCATCCGTGCACCCGGTTCAAAGAACCGATTTCAGCGGAACATCTTCATTTCACTAATCAAAAGTTCGCTGTAAATGATTATCTTGTACCGGTTGTATCCCAATAGGACGGCACATTAAGCAATAAGCGATTTATCTCAATGCGTAATGAACGGAAGATATGGTATCATTACAGGAAACTATCTTGAACCCAAACATCCATTTATGTTGCTTCAACACCATGGAATTAACCAAAGAACAAAAAGAGTTTTTCGATAACCATTCACAAAAGATGATCGAACTGGCTTACGATTTTGACCGCCATGAAAAGGTCTTTCGGCCGGATGGATTCGGAATGGGAACCAGTGATTGCGGAGACACCATTGCCGTTTCATTGACAACGATGAAAAAAATCATTCAGTTCGTATCCCTTGAAATAGAAGGATGTGTCTATACCAATGCATGTGCTAATGCCGTGGCTCAGCTGGCCGAAGGCAGAACGATCGATGAGGCGATTCAGATTACCCCTGAGCAGGTCGCCAACTACCTGGAGTCACTTCCTCATGATTCGTTTCATTGTGCCGAGTTGGCTACCCATGCAATGGTTCAGGCAATTCTGGACTATAAGCGGAAACCCGTAACAAATCACTGAATACCGAGTAGTAACTGATTGTGTTTTGAAGGGTTTATGGGATTGGAATAACGAAGGTAAACGTTGCACCGCCGTCCGGGTTGTTTTCCGCCCAGATGCTGCCTTGGTGAGCTTCGATAATTTGTTTGCAGATTGCCAGGCCCAATCCGGTACCTTTTTTCTTCGTCTTGTTTTGTTTGGCCTGGGCATACCTTTCAAAAATAGTCTCCAGTTCCTCTTGCGGTATTCCACTACCCTTGTCACTGATCGAAACTTTAAGCCCGGTATCGATCAGGCTTTGTTTGATGATGATTTCGGTACCATTGGGCGCATATTTTATAGCATTTGACATCAGGTTCCTGATCACTTGCCTCATCCTGTTGTAATCAAATGCCAGTTCAGGCTCGATTTCCGGGTATTCACATACGAGCTTCACCTGGTTCTCCTCTGCCATCGCCTTGAATTCATTACTTACCTTTATAATCGCAGGGGAAAAAGGCTGACCCTGAAAATCGTATTGCATCATACCTGCTTCCAGTTTGGCTAAATCCAGCAGGTCGTTAAGAATCGACATCAAGTTATTGCTGCTTTCCTTTATCGCTTCAAAGAATTTGTGGATTTTATCAGATTTATCACTCGCTTTTTTTAATCCAAGATACGCATAGCTAATGATGACGTGGATCGGTGATCTTAATTCATGGCTGATATAGGATAAATATTCCGATTTTGCCTCGTTGGCCAGCTCCGCTGCTTCCTTTTCCATCTGCAATCGCTCTGCTTTCCTGCGATCAGTGATATCCGTAAGAATAGCTTCCAAAAATAAATCTTTGGTGGAATCATCCCTGACAACTTGAATACTGGCAGCCACATCCACAACCGTTTTATCCTTTCGATAAAACTGCATTTCATATCGTTCCAGACGGGATTGATTGGCCAGCATTTCCAGCAATAATTCAGCCTGCCCCTTGTCCACAAAGAAATCCGAAACGTTGTTCCCAACAGATTGAATGAGTTCCCATCGATTTTTATACCCGAGCATGGTCGCAGATGCCGGATTTCCCGAGATTATTTCTCCATCAGGTTTGAGTAAAACGATGCCCTCGGCTGCATTTTCAAAAATCCCTCTGTATTTTTTCTCGGCCGCCATTAGCTCTTTGACAGATCTGGCGAGTTTCGCATGGAAGTTTACGCGGAGCAAAAGCTCGTTTTTTTCAACGGGTTTGATAATAAAATCGTTTCCTCCTTCCGCAAAAGCACCCTGTTTGTCTTTCGCCTCCGATCCGGCAGTAAGGAAGAGGATGGGCAGCTCTTCCTTGCTATAGTTTCTTCTGATTTTACGAGCTGTTTCAAAGCCGTTCAAGCGCGGCATCATGACATCCAGCAGAATAACATCCGGTTTTGACTGTTCAAGTTTTTCAAGGCATTCCTGACCAGACCTCGCGGTTTCCACACGAATGCCGGTATTTTGAAGATTGTTTTCAACAACTTTGAGGGTTATAAATTCATCATCAACCACCAACACCTGCAGATTCTTTTCGACATCCGATATTGACTGCTGCCCGGTGATCTTTTCTTCAGTAATTGTCGACGGTGTCCCTTTCTTTTTGCCTCCTTGATGTTGAATCATTGACAGTTTGTCATTTGGAGCTTGCAAAGACTGGATCGAAGCGTCGGCAGGTTTCCCACAAGCAACTCTTTCGCCATTTGCAATCGGTAGATCAAAAGAAAACATCGAACCTATACCGAGCTCGGATTCAACTGAAATATTTCCCCCGTGCAGCTCCACGAGCCGCTTGGTGATCGCCAAACCCAATCCGTTACCGCCAAGTTCCTTTTCCGTGAGACCGCCAACCTGTTCAAACGATTTGAAGATTGACTGATGATCTTTATCCGGTATGCCGTTGCCTGTATCCGTCACGAAAACCAACACCCTGTCACCTTCTATTTTTGCAGAGACAAGCACATTGCCGCTTTCCGTGAACTTGATGGCGTTGTCGACCAGATTGTGGAAAATTTGCAACAGCCTGTTTTCATCGGCATAAATGAAAGGTAGAAAAGATGGTACCTCGTTCCTCAATGCCAGATTTTTTTCCGTTGCAGCCTGATACGATAACGTCAGTACCACGTCAACAATAGTCCATAAATCCAGGGGTTTGGGTGCCAGCTTTATATCCTGGTTTTTGAGTTTGGATATGTCCAGAATGTCCTTGATTAAGGTTGCCAATCGTTGTCCGCTACCGGCAATCAGACGAATATTATCCTTCTGGATGGAATTAAGCTCCCCTGCAGCTCCCTCCAGAAGAGAAGCGGCAATCCCGCTGATCCCCATTAAAGGTGTCCGCAATTCCTGTGATGTATTGATCAGGAATTCATCCTTAAGTCGATCCATTTTCCTTAATTCGGACGTTAATGATTCTATCGAATCAAAGGCCTTGGAATAACGTATCGACAGCACAAATGCCTGGGTCAGGACGAAAATGAATAATCCGAAAGGAAATAGCTGGTTCCCGATAGCAAAGTAATTGAGTACCACCAAATCATGCACCAATGTTAGAGTAGGGGCTAATGCGCCAAAAAGTACCAACCCGGCACCGGTCCTTTTTTTTCTAATGGCCCGGGCTATTCCGATCAAGGTATAGATTGCTACCGAAGCCGCCACAACCTGGTACAACTGGGCGGTTCGACTGAAGACAACGGTTGGAACTAAAACGGAAAACAAACTGAACAGACACCCGACAAGCAAAAGTCCGTTACCAACTTTTACGGAAATCTCCTTCCGGAAAAGGGTTGACATAAATAAGGCATATAAAGGGACAGACAAGTATAAGGTTGTGTATTCCAACGTTCTGGCCCATTCCCAGGTGAGCCCGGGAATAACGCTTGAAAGCCAGCGTTCG
>JANQLH010000482.1 GCA_028280735.1 SAR324 cluster bacterium
ACACACGAATTGGATTTGTCAGGTTTTTGTGTCGTCCCTACAGGACTCTTGTTGACGGGCTTCATGGTCTTCCAGTGGTTTTCACCACTGGCTACTATCTGTCGCTCCTCCGGAGCTTGATACCACTTGAAATCAGGGGACAGAAATCGGGGGGCAGTATACCTATTTTAAAAAATCTTTTTGTCATTCGCTGCTTAAGAAGATTGGTATCATGTCACTGGATTTCTGATTATAAATGATTCACAGTTCATTCTATAGATCATATTGGAAGGGATGTTATTTAATTTTGGATAAACCACTGGGGGATTTATGCAGCATGATTAACCATTCGCAATTATCAAGTGATTGTTGATTATTAAAACGAAGACATTTCATAACATTGCTCTATGATCCTAACCAAATGCAATAAACTCGACCTACCACAAGCTCCGGAGGAGCGGTATAAAGTAGCCAGCGGTTTTCACCGCTGGTGGAGCAATCACGCACTTTCCAGAGTTCCGGAGGAACGACACACGAATTGGGTTTGTCAGGTTTTTGTGTCGTCCCTACAGGACTCTTGTTGACGGGCTTAATGGTCTTCCAGTGGTTTTCAGCACTGGCTACTATCTGTCGCTCCTCTGGAGCTTGATAGCACTTTGGAGAAAACAAAATCAGGGGACAGTACACCTATGTTAAAAATTCTTTTTGTTATTCGCTGCTTAAGAAGACCGGTATCATGTCACCTGATTTCTGATTATAAATGATTCGCAGCTACTTCTATAGACCATATTGGAAGAGATGTTATTTAATTTTGGGTAAACCACTGGGGGATTTATCCAGCATGATTAACCATTCGCAATTATCAAGTGATTGTTGATTATTAAAACGAAGACAATTCATAACATTGCTCTATGATCCTAACCAAATGCAATAAACTCGACCTACCAAAAGCTCCGGAGGAGCGGTATAAAGTAGCCATCGGTTTTCACCGCTGGTGGAGCAATCACGCACTTTCCAGAGTTCCAAAGGAACGACACACGAATTGGATTTGTCAGGTTTTTGTGTCGTCCCTACAGGACTTTTGTTGATGGGCTTCATGGTCTTCCAGTGGTTTTCACCACTGGCTACTATCTGTCGCTCCTCTGGAGCTTGATACGACTTGGGAGAAAATAAATAATGATAAATCCGGACTTAAAGGTTTTCCAGACTGGGATGTCAGTCATTTATAATCAGATAAGGTTTGCATTATTGCGAAAATCGGTTTGGTCTGAATGAGAAACGCTACAGTGTAGGTCGTAAATTAAACGATTCGACACAGATTTTCCGGCCTTCTTTCTATCAAACGGTGATCACCTGAAATGTCAAAGTTAAAGACCTGAGCACCGATTTTATTATGATTTATTGAGTAAAACTATGAATTTTCTGTTTACACACTTGTTCTGTAAGCGTTTGAAGATGGAGGACACGAGCTTTTAACCAAGTCAGCTCTTCTTTGGTTATTTCCCAATCCATGTTGTAACGAGAATCGATGTAGGCACTTCGAAGCAATTCAAAATATCGTCTTTCTTCTTTGGTAGAGCTAGGAAAAACTTCCAGGAATGAATTATCGTGTCCAACTACTTGTTTGTTTAGTCGACTCAAATCATGGAGTTTAGGTTTATAGTCGGTAAACACTAGTAAAGAAGTCATGAAAAGGCGTTCTGTGGCCTGATGGAGTAAGAATGCTGCTTGTAAGAGATCGTTTCTTTTGTAAGCGTTGCTAAAATCAATCATAAAACTATTCGCACTCTTAAACCAATAATCAAAATAGTTTTGTGCTTTCGTTTGACGTTCTTTAGGGCTCAATTCTTTAGGTTTTGCCAACTCAAAAGCTCCAGAGTCATATAAAACCGTTCCTTCGTTAATGATATCCAGATAGAAATATTGCCCTTCGGATATGTCTTTGTTTAGTCCACCTATATGCCGAGTGATGAGGCTTACCCAGGTTTTAATGGTAGGTCGTCTTTCAATACGACGTTCCACTTTGTTCCAGATGCCCCTGTTTTGGGCACGACTATGTTTATCAACTACCACTAAAATATCGAAGTCACTTTCATAAGAATAGGTTGTTCCAAGCTCGTCTTGATAGCGATCCTCGACCCACGTTCCTCGTGAATAGCTTCCAAATAAAATGATTAATAAATCGATAGTCGCAGCACCACGAATGATGTCGACAATCTCTCTTAGTTCAACCTGTTTGTGTTCCGGAAGGTGATTAACGGAGGTTTTCATTGGCCATGTATTTAATGAACGAAACGAGGATTACGATCAACAGCTGAATATCCAAGTAGTTTTTATAAAACTTATAAAAAAAACATATAATGAGAAGCGATATAAAGTCTAACTGAATATCAGAATTCTCTAAGAGACTACATAGGGCTAAGCTGCTTCAGAAATCTGGTGATAGTGCACCTGTTTGGGTATTTACTTCGTTACTACAAAATTTTGAAAATTGGTATCATGTCACCTGATTTATTCACCTATCTTTACATCACTGTTGATTGCCACTATTTTTCTTTTTTATATTATCTCTTGCTTCTGATAAGACTTTTTTCAAGGCTTCTACAACATTTCCTAATTCTGTTGCGGGTGCAACTCCGCTTTTTTCTTCTTGACCTGCAAAAGATTCATACAACTGCAATATTGTAGTTACTTCTAATTTTCCCTCACCAGGATCGTAAAGGTTAATAGCTACTTTTATCATCGAGAGACGCCTGGAAAACAACAATTCTCCACCAATTCCTCTTAGAAAATAAAATGCAACTGTTACTAATACTAAAGTAACCAATACTCGCTGGGTCAGCTTGATGGTAAAGTAAATATTATCACTTTGTGTTCGAGCAATGATATTTTCTAAATCTTTTTCATGCTCGATTAAAGTATTGTAAAATAGATTCTTCTTATCTTCAGATTTTATAAGTTCTTTAGAAAGTTCTTCATTAAGTTTTCTAAGAAGGTTTGAATAGTCTTCATCTGAGAGAAACATTGAAAACCTTTCAACCAATTCATATCTATAAGAGTAATTGTTTAATTCTGCTAATTTTAAATCAGGAATTGCTTCTTTTGAAATTTCCTTATTGAAAATTTCAACTTGGCTATTTTCATTAGAAGACCATTGATGAAATTTAACCACATAGTAAACCTTTTTGTTAGCTTCACTTCCATTAGTGACTATATTGACATCAATTATGCTCTGACTGTAATTATCCTTGCTTCCACTGAGTCCTCGTATATCATTCACTCGAATGTACCTCGCATTGTCACCTGACAATACTGATCTTAGTCTGTTGATTGTATCGTTATTATTCTCTGTTTTTATATAATTGGTTAATAAACTTAAATCGGCGTATTTGGCTTGAGCTATTTGTAGATTGCTAGTAACTTTATCTTTGGCTTTGTAATGGTCTTCAATTGAATCTTTCTTTTCTTTATAAGAACTATATGGTTTGCTATTTAATGCGTCTTCAAATATTTTCGGATTTGATAAATATGCAATTTGAATTAAAATAGCTGCTATTATCACAATTCCAAATATGATAGTCTTGTTGATACTTTTTTTCAAAAGATCATCAATTATTGAATTAATCCCATTATTTTTCATTTTTTATGTACTAAAAAAATAGGTTTAATTAAAGGGTGAAGTTGACCCGTTTATGTGCTTTGAAATTAGGGACGTAGTTGAAATATTGACATTCGACTCATATGTCAATATTTCAACTACGTCCCTCTTTATTTGCCAAGACCAGCTAACATTAGACCAGTAGCGGCAATATACGGTCCGATCTAACCTTTTGTTAAACCTTAATTATACCACACTTTTTGTAAGATTCGAGTATCCGATGAGTGTCATAACCATCAATAATTGAAAAATATTTGAGGTCATGAACTCTGCAGGCATACGCTTTCATGGTACTTCGTACCGGATTTGTAATTTTATGACAATGCTGCAATATCATGAAATCAGCAGGTTCTGAAAACAATCTTTCTATTTGATCCCCATTTTTCCCCAAATGAGTCATTTTCATTGGGGAGAATTTCGCTGGTCCCTTAAATAAAAAAGCAGTCGGCATAAATCTGTTATTAACGGATAAATTCGTTGAAAATAAATCTGACTTTTCACCTCCCCAATCTTTTGGAACATTGTCCTCATTTATTATCTCCGCAAAGGCTTTTTTAATCGATTCTTCGGGAATTGACTTTAATACTGAGATATCGGGCGGTTTTTTAGAATAGGTGTCTTTGATTTTTACAAATTGATCAATACTAGACGGATGAATCTCACCGTAGTTGTATCCATCCCAAGTGGAAGGTGTATCCAATTCCCAGTCAGAATGAACATCAGCAATAATGTATGGCCTAGCGATTATATTTTTGTTCTCAAGTTTATCGATATAGCAAAAACAAAAAAGTCTAGTGTATCCTGATAATTTGCTCCAAGAGGATCCATGTATCAAGTGTATTGGATTGTACAAAATCCTTACCTTAAACTCAGGATCAAATTTCAGTTTATTGTGAATTTCTGCTACTGCATCTCTGGGTATTGGCTTTCTCGGATCATTATATTTTTTTAATCCCTTGCAATAAAAATCTTGATAAATTGTAAATAGATCTCCATTTTTTAAACTTGAATTGCTAACGATTAACTCGCCCAAAGAAGGAATTCGGTTAGAATGGAGCCATTCTTCTAATGCTTGTTTAATATAACTTCTTGAGATTTCCTGTGGAGTACCGACAAATGAAACACCAGAATACCCATTCAGTATTAGCAGATGTTTCATCAAGGCTTTGGAATTTATTAATTGTGAAATCCGCTCTACGTTTAGATACCAAGATGTAAAAGAAAGCTGGTATTTCATGATAGCTTAGGGTTTAACGATGAATTAAACAAAAAGTGTCTTTGTTATGCTAGACAAAATCTGTCTAGTTCCATATTTCCGAATTTTCTGTAATTTAACCATTAGTGTTTATGAAATAAACAGCTGTTTTATTAGATTAATCCAACATTTTTTTACATTGATCAGCTGGGAAAATAATACATTTGCACTCTGATACTTCTATATTGCTTGGGGAAGGTTACAAACTGTGGGAAAGAAAGTCAAAAATGGGTGAACTTGTTATATGGTGGTTTATCGGCTTTTGGCGAATAGCCGATAGCTTTCAGCATTCAGCGATCAGCCGTCAGCTTTTACTGAGTTGCTTTGCAACTGGCTCATATTGATAATCTGAATTAAAATAAAATGTGTAGTTATCAGACAATCGGATTCATTGGTTTATGCAAGTAAGTGATGAATAAGAAAATAAACATGTGTTGGTTTTTGAAAGTTATTTCATTGATGCTTTGTTTACTAGTGCCTTTGGCCTCGTTGCGGGCGAAAGTACCGGAGTTTGGGGTGGAGGGGAGAATTCGGGTGAAGCCGGTGTTTTTTTTGGTGGGGGATTCATCCACTGAGATTACCGAGAAAGACATGGTGGCCTTTTTGCGGCATTTGGAGATTGCGCAAAAGCATTATAAACGACTATTGAAGACGGACTCCTTTGTATTGGCGGATGCTGCTGTTGTTAAGTCAAATAAGACGCAGGAATACTTTTTTACTGAAAAGCAGTTTGATAGTGCTCATAAGATTGTATCCATGCTGCTTGCAGAATTCGGCTATGATCGGTGGGATTGTCCGTTTGTTTTTGTGGTGGTGGTGAATCGACAGTTTAAGGGAGGAGAAGATTATTTTGGTGGGGGAAGGACGTTTAATGGGCCTCCGAATAGTGGGGGTGGCATTGTTCTATTAGAAATGGATTCGTTGCGGAAGGACTTTCCTTATCCTTTTCAGTCCACTCTGGTGCATGAGCTGGGGCATGCATTTGGGCTCGTGCATCCTGATGCGTTGGGGTATGACCTTTACAATAATGATTCGATTATGAGTTACAATCAGAAGCATCGATCCAATGGATTTAAGCAATCAGCATCACCGGGAGGACTGAATCCGGAGGAGTATTTGATGTTGTCCTACAATAAGAGAGTGTTTCCGGAGTTTCGTTTGGACAAGGTTCAATCAAATAAACAGTCCTTGAAAAAGCTGATTTTTCTTGGGCCTATGAATGAAACCATTGGCCCTTTTAAACATTTTGCAGGGGTGGGGTATGAGTTGTTTTATAATGGGAAAAAGGTGAACGGTCCGGAGGCGGCTCTGTATGATTACTCGACGGCCCTTGCTAATTTGAAATGGAATGTCAGGAATAGGCCGGGGGTTGAGGTGACGGGTAGATATAATGGGAAAGTGATGGAATTTGGCCACTAGCAATTAGCGGTTAGCAACTGGCATCTTATGCTTTCAGCGATCGGCTGTCAGCTTATATTGAGTCACATTGTGACGTTTGTATTGGATTGCGGATTCCGGATTAGACCTGTTGATTGCTTTATGGTTTGTTGGTGGGTTCGTCTCTTCGTTCCTTAACCCACCCTACTTACCGGGGAAAAGACGAAACCACCAAACTAAACGAAACGCCCATAGCCAGAATCGTAAAACCGGTGGCGACTTCAAGGGCAGATTTACTGTTTTAGGCGTCAGCATGAAAAGTCGAGAGCATCCAATTCATCTGAATCGTTTGCGGTTACGAGCTTTAGCGTTATTTCCGGATATCGTTGTATGAATCCTTTATACTTACCCCATTTTAGCTGCTTTTTACTAAGCTTTGCCTCAAAGGCATCTGTCTCATTCACGATAAAATCGATTTCATTCCTGTCTTTGGATCGCCAAAATTTGACATCATCAGTTTTTGCTTTAACCAGGTCAATATAAAGAACATTCTCCAACAGCAAGCCCTTATCTTGTCGATGACTCCACATGTCAAAAGAGTTGAGCAAAGCATTGCGATAGCCGATATCCAGGAAAAAAACCTTCGGCATTTTGGTGAGTTCCTTGCGAATGTTACGAGAGAAAGGCGAACAGAGACGAATAATGTAGGATTTCTGTAAAACATGCAGATATTTTGTTATAGTATCACCTGAAAGTCCGATAGTTCCTGATAACTCTTCGCTATTAACCAATTGTCCTACCTGGGAAGCCAATATTTTGATAAGCTTATAAAATCCGGTCTCATTTCTGATTCCGGATTCATGTATATCTTTTTTTAAAAAGCTTTTATACAACTCTTTTAGATGCTCTTTCTTTTCTTCCACATCGGCTTCCAAAGCGACTTTGGGATATCCCCCGAAAACAGCGTATTCTTGCCAATAAAGAAGTAAATCTCGTCTTTCCTGTTTTAACAATTTGCGTTTTGAACGAGTTTTTTGGAAAGTAAGATCATATATTTTTCGCGCCAGCTCTTTTTTGTCTTTTGCCAGGAGAAACTCGGAAAAACTGAAAGGATAGATTTCAAACAGTTTTTTCCTGCCTGCCAGGGAGTCTTTGTATTTCCGATCTATATAAAAGGCGGAAGAGCCTGTTGCGATTAACTTAACTTCTCCTTTGTACTGATCGTGAATGTACTTGAGAAAGTTGGAAGGATTGTCCAGGTATTGAATTTCATCCAGCAAGACAAATGTTTTCTCTTTCGTCCTGGGAATGTATTGGAATAAGTTTTCCGGATGCTCGTTCAAATCAGCGAGAATATCCGGATCCTCAAGGGTATATGAGTAATGTTTAGCCTGCTTTTCATTCAAAGCGGATGCTATTTGCTTTAACAGTGTTGTTTTTCCTGCTTGTCTGGCTCCGATTATCAGCGAAATGTCTTCATTGTCCAAATGGCCGCTTATTGTATTCAACATAAATCTTGTGATTTCCATGTTTCACTTTTGATTGAGGGGGCTCTATTCCTGTTTTCGGAATACTCTGATTCAACTCGAAGCCGACGATTAGTTAGGAAAATAGACGATATTTTCCTATTTAAATTAGGATAATCTCGTCTATTTTCCTAATTACCTACGGATTTTAGTTGAAACATCTCATGAGACAGATAGTTCGTCAACTACAATACTTCACTTACTAATTTCGAAGTCACTCACCCTTCGGCATAATGCGCTCAAGCTCTACCTCTTTGATATTAAATCATAAGCAGTTTTTCAGATTTGGCACCGAGTTATTTCGATAAAAACATGAATCTGAATATGTATTTAATTGTAATTATAGGCTTAATAGATCCGGTTCAGACCGGATTATTCTTCATCACTAAAAGCATAAAAAAGCTATCAAGCTGATATACTGTTGTTTTATCCAGCTCGTGGAAAGATACAAGGTATCTATTCCATCAAATGATGCCTACTCCTCCCCAGCCTAACTATCTGTCATCAAAGAATTAATTTAAAACTCCATTTCCTAACCGAGGAAAGCGGTTTGACACCAAAGCGATATCTTCATCATGATGACCCCTGGTCAAGCGAAAAACGCGCATCTCCTTTTGAATAGTGCTATTATTTTAGTAGTTTGATTATAATAGTTGACAACAGTCTTTGGGTACTATAGCAAATACATTAATGATTGCAGAACAAGGTTTGAAAAACTGCAAAAAATTAATGTAAACGGTTTAATTTTTTGCAGCAGAACCTGTCGTAGAATGATGATAGTTGGCTTTTTTTGGAGTAGGGATACTCTCAATGCATTGTTGAATCATAATTCTTTAAAAGGAGGAGCTTTATGAAAAACAGAATTAACCTGTTGGCTGTTTTTTTGATGATCACGGGATTGCTTGTGGTTGGCACCATGAATAGAGATGCGCTTGCGGCAGCCGGTAAAGTCAAAATCACTGTCGGTATACCCGGGGATGCCCTATCCTTTGACCCCCACGTCAATAGCGAAACCATTACCAATGCCCTGTTTCGCCACGTTTATGAATCGTTGTTGTTAACTGATAAAAACATGCAAAACGTTCCGGGATTGGCTGAATCCTGGGAACTAAGTGATAATCTGCTCATATGGACTATACGCCTGCGAAAGGGAGTGACCTTTCATAACGGAAACAGGTTTGACGCAGACGATGTTATTTATTCTTTTGATCGAGGCCGATCAGATGTTTCACGCTTCAAGTATGTTTTCAGCTCTGTAGACAGCTATAAAAAACTTGATCAGCATACAATAGAGATAACAACCAAAACTCCCAATGTTATTTTTCTAACAACATTGCGAGACCTTATGATCCTGGATAAAGAGAGTTTCGACGGTAAATCGGACGATTATATCGCTTTAAATCCCAATGGCACGGGCAAATACACGCTGAAAAAATATGTGACAGGAGATCATATCACCTTTGAAAGGAACGAGAATTATTGGGGAGAAATACCCCAGGTGGAAATCGCTGTTTTCAAACCAATTACCAATGCAGCGACTCGAACGGCCAATATCATGACCGGTAATGTCGATATGATTGTTGACGTCCCGGTTCGAGACGTTAATATACTTTCCAGAAACAAGAAGATACAAATCCTGCAGCAACCAAGCCTGAGAAACATCTATCTCAATCTTGCCGGTTGGACGGATACACCAAGTCCGGATGCCGATTCACCCCTGATTTCACCTAACGGTACAAATCCTTTAAAGTCCCTGAAGGTTAGACAAGCGATCTATCACGCTATCAACGGACAGGAAATTATCAAAAAAATCATGAATGGATTTGCCACGCCGGCAGCTACCTATTCTCCGGTAAACTATGTAGGAGAAAACAAAAGCATCAAACGTCTTGAATATGACCCGGCAAAAGCCGCGAGGCTTTTGGATGAAGCAGGATATCCCATACATAAAAGCGGGAAACTGAAAGGCTATCGATTTCAGATCACCTTTGATTCTCCCAATGATCGCTATGTAAACGATGCCCAAATTGCAACGGCCATTGCCGGCTACCTGGAAAAATCAGGTATCAAAGTGAAACTAAATCTCATGTCGCGTTCCGTTTTTTTTAAATATGTCCGCCCAACCAATCCCATGGGAGATAAAACTCATTTTCTTATGTCAGGATGGGCCATCAATTCCGGAGAATCCGTGGGCATTGCCAAAGACCTGCTCTATTCCAATTCTCAAAAAGGTGCCATCAAAGAGGGATATGGCGCGGTCAATCGAGGTTATTATCAAAATGCAAAAGTGGATCGCTTAATTGAGCAAGCACTGGAGACAAAAGATATCAAGCAAAGAGATCGTATCGTCCAGGAAATCTGGCAAATTGCTGCTGACGATGTAGCATACATTCCATTGCACTTTCAGCAGGATGTTTTCGCTGTCAGACAAGGGATTCAATACACCCCGAGAGCCAACAAGTTCGTTTTTGCCTGGGACTTCAAGGTTCTGAAATAATCTTTCGTGCAAACAAGCTAATACTTGAGAGGGGAGGAATACCATCCCCTCCGGAAATGGAGGTTTCATGGTCAGGTATTTGATAGATAGAATCTTTCAAATGTTTGTCGTTTTATTTATCGTCAGCATCATTGTATTTACTTTTTCCAGTCTGATTGGAGATCCGGTTTCCCTTCTGGTGCCGGAACATGCCACTGAAGAGGAAATCAAAAGTGCTGAAAGATACCTGGGCCTGGATAAACCAATTCCTGTGCAGTATGGCATATTTTTGCGTGATGTCCTGAAGGGTGATTTCGGGCGATCCTACATGTATAACCAACCCGCCATGGGTCTGATCCTGACCCGGGTTCCCGCTACCCTGGAAATGGTCTTTGTTTCCATGACATTGTCGGCATGTATTGCTTTGCTGCTGGGTGTTTATGCCGGTGCCTATCCCAAAAGAAAAGCCAGCAAGGTCATCATGACCGGGTCATTGTTGGGAATATCATTACCCTCTTTTTGGGTGGGAATGATGCTCATGTACCTTTTTGCGATCAGGATGGGAGTATTACCACCTTCGGGAAGGGGTGACGTTGGATCATTTTTGGGAATCCAGTCCAGTCTTTTTACCCTTAATGGGCTTAGCCATCTTATCCTTCCTGCCGTCACCTTATCACTGGGTAATATCGCTTCGCTTATCCGCTTAACCAGGGCTGGTATGCAGGAAAATCTCAAAGAAGACTATATCAAATATGCAAAAGCAAAAGGGGTCCACCTGCGAAACGTTCTGTACCGGCATGCTTTACAGAATACGCTGATTCCGGTGGTGACAATTTTTGGTTTGCAAATCGGCAGTATGATCGCTTTCACCACCATCACCGAGACGATTTTTGCCTGGCCGGGAATTGGCAAGCTGCTGATTGATTCCATCTACAACGCCGATAAACCGGTGATTGTTGCTTATTTAATATTGATTTCAGCAATGTTCGTTGCGTTGAACTTTTTTATTGATGTCATCTATACCCTGATAGATCCGAGAGTCGAACTACAATAGGATTGCCATGAATGTGATAAAGAACGGGTTTGTAAAAATTAAACAATCAGAGATGTTTTATAATTACAAACGTAACTTACCCGCCGTCTTCGGATCAGTTGTCCTGCTTTTGATTGTTTTGGCTGCTTTGTTCGGGCCGTTCATAACCAGCCAAAACCCCTATAATCTTAAGGAAGTATCGCTGTCAGACTCTTATATGCTTCCTTTCTGGCTGGAGGGAGGAAGTTTGGAGTTCCCCCTGGGAACAGATGAACAGGGAAGAGACATTTTAAGCAGTATCATCTATGGCAGCCGGGTTTCACTTTTTATAGGCGTGGTCGGTATGCTTTTGTCCTGTACCTTAGGGACGGTGTTGGGGTTGATAGCCGGGTTTTACGGGGGCAAAATTGATTCGGTGATCATGAGGATTGCCGACGTTCAACTCTCGTTTCCCACGACATTGATTGCGATTTTTATCATGACCATGTTTGGCCGGGGAATAGATAAGATTCTAATCGCCCTAACCCTGGTCGGCTGGGTACACTATGCCAGAACAGTCCGTGGTTCGGTTTTGAGTGTCAAGAAACTGGAATATGTGGAAGCCAGTCGTTCCATTGGTTTGCCGGATTGGATCATCATGTTTAAACATATCCTGCCTAATGTTATCACCTCTGTTATTGTCTTATCCACCATACAGATCGGGGATTTTATTCTGACCGAAGCGACCCTGAGTTTTTTGGGGGTGGGCGTTCCCATTACTGAACCTTCCCTGGGACTCCTGGTCAAAAATGGATTTGATGTTTTGTTCAGTGGTTTGTGGTGGTCTTCTTTTTTTCCCGGGTTATACATCATGTTGATTGTTTTTGGTGTGAATCTGCTGGGCGATTTTTTAAGGGACGAACTGAACCCGCGTTTAAAATAAACAGTAAAAACCGGTTACTATGATGACTGAAAATGTGCTGAAGGTGAAGAATTTGAAGACGTACTTTCACACCTTTAAAGGCACGGTAAAGGCTGTGGACGGTATCTCATTCGAATTGGGAAAAAAAGAAATCCTGGGAATAGTCGGAGAATCCGGTTGCGGCAAATCGGTCACTGGTTTCTCTTTAATACGTTTGATTGAGGAACCGGGTAAGATTGTCGATGGTGACGTTTTGTTTGATGACAAAAATCTCATACAATTGTCCGAATCGGAGATGCAGGCATTGAGAGGAAAAAAAATCTCCATGATCTTCCAGGACCCAATGACTTCATTGAATCCCATTTTCACCATTGAAAAACAAATGGAGGAGGTTCTGATTCTTCATTCCGATTTGAATAAAACGGAGAGAAAAAACAGGTGCCTGGAACTGCTTGGATTGGTCGGCATTCCCAATCCGAAGTCAAGACTGAAGAATTATCCCTACCAACTCTCCGGGGGCATGCGCCAAAGAGTCATCATTGCGATTGCCCTGGCTACGCGGCCTAAATTAATCATTGCTGATGAACCGACGACGGCCTTGGATGTCACCATACAGGCACAGATTTTACGTCTGCTGAAAAAACTGGTGAAAGAGGAAAACTGTTCTCTAATTCTCATTAGTCATGACTTGGCAGTGATCTCCAACATGACGGACCGAATTAACGTCATGTACTGCGGGAAGATTGTGGAAAGCGGTAAAACAAACGAAGTGGTACACCAATCGCTGCATCCCTACACGGATGGACTCTTGAAATCGATTCCCCGATTTTCTTCAGAGACCGAAAAACTGGACACCATCCGGGGAATTGTACCCAATATGTTTGACCTGCCGACCGGATGTCGTTTCTTCCCACGTTGTAAATTCGGTCAGGAAGTTTGTCAAAAGGAGGAACCACACCTCAAAGAAATAGCAACGGATCGTCATGTAGCCTGTCATTTTCCCCTGAATGGTGAATGTTATGAGTGACATATTAAGAGTTAAACACCTGGTGCAGGAGTTTCCGCTGACAAAAAAACTTCTGGATAAATACAAATTTCACAACTGGAGACTGGTCAAGGAAGAAAAAAAGGTACATGCGGTCAATGGTATCTCCTTTCATATCAAAAAAGGTGAGGTTTTCAGTTTGGTGGGGGAAAGTGGTTGTGGCAAATCAACGGTAGCCCGCACGGTGATGTTGTTATACCAGCCTGTTTCCGGGACTGTTGCCTTCGATGGTCAGAGAATTGAGCACCTGAACCGAAAAGAGCTGTTGCCCTTTCGCAGACAGATGCAAATGATTTTTCAGGACCCGTATGCGTCATTAAATCCCCGATACCGGGTAAGTGAGATACTTGCCGAACCCATGCGCTATCATAAGCTTGCCAAGTCTGCCGAAGAGGCAAAAGATATGACGGTTGACTTATTGGAAAAGGTCGGGTTACGCCCGGAACAAGCCAATCGCTATCCGCATCAGTTTTCCGGGGGTCAGAGGCAACGTATCGGTATTGCCAGGGCACTGGCTGTAAACCCGCAATTGATCATCGCGGATGAACCCGTATCGGCCCTGGATGTATCAATCCAGGCACAGATTATCAACCTGTTAATCGATTTAAAAAAGGTACTGAAGCTCTCTTACCTGTTTATTGCTCACGATTTGTCTGTCGTAAAACACATCAGTGATCGAATCGGTGTCATGTACCTGGGAAAGATTGTGGAAGTTGCTGAAAAAAACACCTTGTTCAGAAATCCCGTTCATCCCTATACACGACTGCTGATTTCGTCCGTGCTTACCATTGAGGAAGAACCCCTGTTAAAACCGGAAGAAGTCGGCGGGGAGATACCCAGTCCCATTCAATTGCCAAAT
>JANQLH010000184.1 GCA_028280735.1 SAR324 cluster bacterium
TGTATCAACTTTCCTGGATACCGCCAAAAACGTACACATGCCCAAAAAGAAAGCAAGGGCCATGTTCTCAACGAATACCGCTTTTACAAACAGACTTAGATAAGTTTCCAACATGTTAGTTTTCCTCTTCTACCTGATCTTTCTTCCACGTTCGTAATGCCCAGATAAGGAACCCGATGATGAAAAAGGCACTTGGCGGTAACAGCAGCAATCCGTTTGTCTGGTACCAGCCACCTTCCGTAATGGGCGTCAGGATATTATAACCAAGAAATTTACCGGATCCAAAAACCTCTCGAATGATCCCCACGATAATGAGGATAACTGAATAGCCCAACCCGTTGCCCAATCCATCCAAAAAGCTCAAAAACGGTTTGTTTTTCATGGCGAATGCTTCCGCCCGACCCATTACGATGCAGTTGGTGATTATCAATCCTACAAAAACCGACAACCGGCGGCTTATATCATAGGCATAAGCTTTCAGCACCTGGTCGACTAAGATCACCAATGAAGCAATGATCGTCATCTGCACAATGATCCTGATATTGGTCGGAATTTGGGTTCGAATAAGGCTGACGGAAAGGTTGGAGAAACTGTTTACAAATATCAGTGCTATGGACATGGCGATAACCGTGTCCATCTTGCTGGTGACGGCAAGTGCCGAACAAATTCCCAATACCTGAAGTGCAATGGGATTGTTTTTAAAAATTGGTTCAAATAAAATTTCTGATGCTTTAGCCATTTACCGCTCCTTCTTTTCTGATATTAGCCAGAAAATTTTTAAAGCCCGAGTCACCCAACCAGTATTTCATAAGATTTCTGACGCCTACGGTCGTCAATGTCGCACCTGCAAGACCATCCACCTGGTGTTTTGCTTCCGGTTTCGATGCATCCACATTTCCTTTTAGGACGTCTATAGCCAGATTCCATTCATCATCATAGATCTTTTTTCCCTGCCAGCTTTCCAACCAGTCCGGATTTTCAATTTCTCCCCCTAAACCTGGTGTTTCGGCGTGATCGTAAAAGCTAAAACCCGTTACGGTGTTTCCATTTGCATCCAGGGCAAGAAAAGCATACATGGTTGACCAAAGGCCTTTGCCATGTACAGGCAGGATAATGGTTTGCAGTTTGCCGTTGTCTTTTACCAGGTAGATCTCCGCTATCTTGGATCTCACCTTGATATTTGCCAAATCCTGATCTTTAGGAATGGTTTGACTGAAGCTCGGATCTTTGACTGCCTTCCTGGGGTCAAAAGTTCCAGGTTCCAGATCATTGTAGAATTCACCGGTTTCGAGATCGACATATTTTACTTCAATATTGCTAAACAGCTCATCGATGCTTTTGCCTTCTTCAAGTAAACCGGCGGCTTTTAAGATATTGGTCCTGGTGAATGCTTCCTTGTTTTCCGTTTGCAGGGATTTAAGCCTTACCGCGGCAGTCGATACCAACACGGAGCAGACAACACACAGCAAAACTGCAACCAGAATTGTTTTTCCTATAGTATCATTGCGCATGTCGCTGTTTCCTCCGCTTGATATTTGCTTTTACTACATAGAAGTCGATCACCGGAGCCCAAACATTTCCAAACAGAATAGCGAGCATGATACCCTCCGGAAATGCAGGATTAACAACGCGTATCAGGACTGTCATCAATCCGATGAGAATACCGTAAAACCATTGACCCGTATGAGTCATCGATGCAGAAACGGGATCTGTTGCCATAAAGACAAGACCAAAGGCAAACCCACCAAGTACCAGATGCCAACCCGGGGTCATGGCAAACATGAGATTTGTACTACTGCTGACGGAGTTAAAGAAAAACGACAGGGTAAATGCCCCAATCAAGACACTAACCATAATCCGCCAGGAGCCTATACCAGTCATGACCAGTATTGCAGCTCCGATCAGGCAGGCCAGGGTGGATGTTTCCCCAATAGATCCCGGAACAAATCCCAAAAAGGCGTCCATCCAGGAAACGGATTGTTGCATGACTTCCATTCCCGATGATGCAACTGTACTCAACGGTGTTGCTCCACTATACCCATCAACAGCCACCCAAACCGCATCTCCTGATATCTGGGCCGGATAGGCAAAATATAAAAATGCACGACAAGTCAAAGCCGGATTTAGAAAGTTTCTTCCAACACCGCCAAATATCTCCTTACCCACCACAATACCAAAAGAGATTCCCAAGGCTGCCTGCCAAAGAGGTAAGGTCGGTGGGAGAACCAGGGGAAACAGCATACCTGTTACCAAAAAGCCTTCATTAAACTCATGCTTCCGGACAATGGAAAAAAGGGCTTCCCAAGCTCCGCCAACTCCATAGGAGACTGCCAAAAGGGGCAGAAAATACAGTGCACCATGTATTGTGTTGGCAAAGATACTTTCCGGATTAAAGCCTATATTCAGCATTTTTAAAACTTCAGCCTGCCAGCTTGTTGCTGCTTCAATACCCAACTGTGCTAACGCAAGATTTGCCTGCAACCCGGTATTGTACATCCCAAAAAGGATGCAGGGAATCAAAGCGATAACCACAGTGATCATCAGTCGTTTTAAATCAAGGCTGTCCCTGATATGAGAAGATTCGCGCGTAACCTCACCCGGTGAATAGAGGAATGAATCCAATGCTTCCCACAAAGGGTAAAGCCTTTCATATTTCCCACCTTTTTCAAACTTATTTGCCTGGCTATCTAACAAACGTCTCAGAAATTTCATTTAACCGTCCCTTTCAATTCGAACAAGATTTCGTCTTAGAATCGAGCCGTAGTCGTATTTCCCGGGGCATACAAACGAGCAGAGTCCCAGGTCCTCTTCATCTAATTCCAAACAACCCAGGTCTTTTGCCCTTTCCGTATCTTCCACAATTATCGCTCGTAACAGAAAGACAGGTTGAATGTCCAAAGGCATTATCTTTTCATACATCCCAATTGGTACCATGGTTCGTTTGCTACCTTCTTGAGAAGTAGTCAAAGCGAATTTTTTCCGCGGCAACAGTTTTGAGAGGAACACCCATTTAAGGGAAAATTTGTTAAGCCCCGGTGCCATCCAGCCGAACAGCTCCCTCTTCCGACCCTCTTCCAAAACTGAAACCTGCAGATGGTATCTGCCCAGAAAATTAAACGGCCCGTCGGCCTTTCTTCCTGATAGGATTGATCCCGAAATTACCCTGTTTTCCGATTCCTCCAGCTCGCCATCGGTCAGTTCTTTCAGTTTGGCCCCCAAACGCGTCTTTATTAACCGGGGTGTTTTTACCGGAGGACCTGCCAGGGAAACAACCCGTTCAACAAACAACTTGCCCGTGGTAAACAGTTTTCCGATTGCAATCACGTCCTGGTAGTTTAAATGCCAGACTGTTTTGTCCAGGCTGACCGGATCAAGAAAGTGAATGTGGGTTCCCGCCAATCCAGCGGGATGACAGCCTGAAAACTCCACCGTCGTCACGTCGGGCAACTCCACTCCCGGAATGTCGGCATCTTGTTTTATGCAAAGAAAGACCTTCCCTTCTGTTAAATGCGAGATAACTTTAAGCCCATTGGTGAACGCTCCGCGCTGTTCATCCAAAAAAAGCTCCGGATTTGCGGCAAGTGGGTTGGTATCGATGGCAGTGACGAATATGGAATGTGGTGTCGTACCGGGAGAGGGAACTTTGCTAAAAGGTCTGGTTCGAAATGACACCCAAAGGCCGGATTTAACCAGGTTGGAAACAACCTGCTCTTTTAACAGGGTTGTCAGTTCCGCTTCCGAATAGGTGTCGAATTCCTCTTCTTCATCCCCTTCCAACAGGATTTCCACCGATTCCAAAACTCTTTTTTCTCCCCTGTTGATAGCGACAACCTTACCTGCCCCGGGGGAGGTGTAAACAACTCCGGGTGTTTTTTTATCTTCAAACAGAACCTGGCCCAACTTTACCGAATCACCCACATTGACTTTCATGGTGGGTTTCATTCCATGATAATCCTCGCCAACCAAGGCGACGGTTGTGGTTTTCCCGCCGTCACCAATGATCTGTTTGGGATTACCACTGATTGGTAAATCCAAGCCTTTCTTTATTGTAATCATTTTTTCAAATCTTATTGGCGCATCCGATATAATGCTGCTTTGGAGAATTCGCGCAATTTTTAGATAGTCTAATCAAAAAGAGTCTTAACTTAACCGACCAACTGATGTTTAGGCTCATCTGACCATTATATAACAGTGGAATTTCGTTTTCCAAGATCTTTCTTAATGCTGCAGACAGCAGGCATTTTGTCAACATGGAAAGTGCCACCGTACTTGAGTTACAGTTGTATAAAACAGGTTCGGCCTTGCAAAACAGGGATGGTATGCCTTTTCTACAAAGCTTCGACTCGCTTTGTGCACAATATTCATTTGCAGGTTTAAACTATGATTCTCTGCATAGCCTGTGAAGGTCGAGTTATAACACTCAGTATAAAAACAATTTAATAATAAATATAGAGAAAAATCCGTAGTTTCGGTAATTTGGGCCACCACGGGGCAATAGGCAGGTTCAGAAAATCATCTAAGCAGCTAAAATTAAATACTTATTGCAAATTTCCAAGTTTACCCAACTGCCGACAAAGAAACATTTTAATATTAGACCGTTAGTAACCGAAGGAAAAATTGTTTTTTAAGACATATTGTCGTGGCGAACCACAGAGAATGTTGTTGGTTATCCTAACACAGATCAGAATAATTACAACGAAGAAGATTTATAGCCGGTTGACAAAAGAGATTTCCTAAAATTCGTGATAAACCTTGGATATCTCCCGCCATATCGGCTGACAAACACAAACTGACCTGCTAAACAATTAGGTCAACAATACTAATACTTCTGTATTCAGGTTGAATTAGGCAATTACTGAAGGAATCGCCCCGAACGAAATCTCTGCTTTAGCGAGAACTAAACGATGAAAATAGACGACATTAAAAAAGAATTAGTGGTTTTGGAAAAAAGAATCGCATCTTTAGAAGGGTATCTTTGAATTAGCCAAACTTGGCCAAGAACTTGAAGAGTTGGAGTTTATAGCTTCCCAGGATTCCTTTTGGCAAAAACCAAATGAAGAACGAACCGAATCTTTGAGGAAGATCTCCGATATCAAATCGATCCAGGATCGGTGGCAAAAAGTACAATCGCTCAGTTTGGATATCGAATCCGCTGTTGAACTGCTTGAGATGGAAGAAGATTCGGATCTTCTCAATGAAGTTGAACAACAACTGAAGGACGTAGACAAACTGATCGTGCATTTTGAGCTGAACCATTTATTGGGAGGACCTCAAGATAAATGTAATGCAATTCTGACTATTAATCCCGGGGCCGGCGGCACGGAATCGATGGACTGGGCTTCGATGCTCCTGAGAATGTACAAACGCTGGTCAGAAGAAAATGCAGAAAAGGTTTCCGTACTGGATTATCAGGCAGGGGAAGAAGCCGGGGTGAAGTCTGTTACGCTAAGCATAGAAGGAGACTACACATACGGAAAACTGAAAACGGAATCGGGAATCCACCGGCTTGTGCGATTATCACCCTTCGATACCAACAAACGGCGCCATACTTCTTTTGCTTCCGTATTTGTGTACCCGGATATAGAAGACGAGATTGAAGTTGAAATCAACGAAGGAGATCTGCGAATAGATAAATTCCGCTCCAGTGGGGCAGGAGGACAGCATGTCAATGTGACAGATTCCGCTATCCGTATAACCCATTTACCAACCGGTATCGTCGTCCAGTGCCAAAATGAACGATCTCAGCACAAAAATAAATCCACTGCCATGAAGATGCTTAAAGCGGCTTTATTCAGAATGGAAGAGGAAAAGCGGCAGGCGGAAAAAGATGAGATTAACAGCCAGAAACTGGATATTTCCTGGGGAAGCCAGGTAAGAAGCTATGTGCTTCATCCATACCAAATGGTCAAGGATCACCGCTCCGGATATGAAACCGGCGACACGGGCAGTATTTTAGACGGACAGTTAAATCCCATCATCGAAGCGATGCTTACCCACTTGGCAACGGAAGAAAGCTAGTCAATCGTTTAAATTATCTTCCCTTTATTCAGTGGATCAACCGAATCAGATCCACTAGGCCATCAGAAACTTCCATTCATCACAACATAAGGGTAACCACCTTCCCGAAAGTAGAAATAGGGATTGAGAATCAGGTTCTTTCTTAATTCCTGCATATACTCCCTGTCCTTTGTAACATTCCGGCGAATGGTCCATATCCCGCTGTTTAAACGCTGTGCCAATTGCAGATGACCAAAATCGAGGAAATACCTCCGATCTGCCTTATTGATATAAAGCATCTGGGGTAGAAAATCGGTCTGTTTCACAGAACTGTTGACCAAGATGCGATCTTGATCCAGCTTCAGAGAAAACCTGGTTCCCGCGCGCGGATACCAGAACTCTCTTTGATCCTCACCTGTCAATAAATCAAAGGGATAAGACTTGATTACCGGAGTCAATTCTTTCCCATTTGGATTCAGATTGCCCTGCACATCAACCAATACAGGCACTCTGAAGTCGACGAATTTTTTAAATTGTGAGCGCCGGGTCATATTGTTGACCAATTTCACGCCAATTGAATTGATAGAGTACAGCATTAACAGATTCTGGGGAGGATCATACAGTACATCTTCAACGCTGAAAGTTTTTGATTGATAGTCAATGGGAGCTTCCAGACGTTTTGTGATGTTTGGTGTATTGAAACGAATCTCCAGGATGATTTGATCCGAAAGTGGCAATTGATCCCGAAGGGAACGAATTTGCACGAGCTCCAGTTTTCCAGCCAGTAAAATTCGATACCACTTTTTCATTTCCGCCCGAACCTTGGGGTGATCTGGTGTGAGGGTATTCGCTTTTTCCAATCGTCGAAATGCCATCAGGTATTTTTTCTCGTCTTTATAACGCTCATATCTTTCCAGCAAATCTTCCGAGGTTTTTGCAGCCGTCCTCAGGTACGCAGCCTTGTATTTTTCTTGGCTTGGCGAAGCGGTATAAGCCCGGTGAAACTCAATATTCGCTTCCTCATACCTCCCGAGTTCTTCGAGCTCCATCCCCCTGTAGTAGTTGTAGTTGCATCCCTGGATAACAGATAAAGCCAGACACAGACTAATTGTAAACAGCGTTACTCGTTTCTTTTTCATATTCTTATATATTGATTTTTATGCAACAACGAACAGAATAGCTTCCCTGGGTGTTAACGAAGATATTCTTGCAGTGATTCCAATTCTGACCGAAACAACCCTTTTTGAAATTGAGGTACATCGGATTTTTCATTTTTACCCGGCCAGATCCAGGGGTTTATATCATTTAGCTGGTGAACCAGTTCCCTGGTGTTTTTCTTCTCTGAAGGCCCGGACAAAATCAGCATCAGCAGCGCCAGACTATTGTCCTCATCCAGGCTTCTGGCTTGTTCTGCCGTTTTTACCACCCATGACCCCTGTTTGCCTGACAAAAAAAACGTCTCGGAAAGCAGGGCATGGAT
>JANQLH010000207.1 GCA_028280735.1 SAR324 cluster bacterium
CGCAGCAATGACTAAATTGTTTGTGCTGCTGCTGAAGGATCAGCTAAACGAATTTTCTTACCCAGCAAGTATTGCCGGATTAAATTATTCGCTATCAAATTCTGTTAACGGCCTTGTGATTAACGTTAACGGTTATTCGGAAAACATTTATTTGCTGTTGCATGAAATTGTAAAGGGAATGAAGCAGTTTAAACCTGATCCTGGTAAATTCAAGATTTTCAAGAATCAGATTAAGGAGCGAAGACAAAATCAGAAGTATTCCCAGGCATTCCAGAGAATTACCTACGAATCTTTTCATCTGTTATCTGATCCGCTTTGGCATACAGATGATTACCTGAAGATCATTGATCAGGTTTCCATATCCAAACTGAAAGCGTTTGTTCCGCGCCTTCTTTCCCAGTTGAAGATAGAAATGCTGACTCATGGAAATCTAACTGTCAAAGACGGGAAAGCCATTGGAGATTTATTGGAAGCACAGTTTACCAATCCTCAATTGGCCCCTGCGGAGGACGTTGAGGAAAGAACGATGATTGTACCGGTAATGCCCGATTATATCTACCAACTCAAGGTGGAAGACGTTAATTCAGCTATTGAACTGCATTATCAGGTTGGTCCAAGGTCTGTAAAACAGTCTGTGACCTTGGATATGATACAGCAGATTCTGGAAAAACCGTTCTACCATCAGCTAAGAACGATCGAACAATTGGGTTACCTGGTTTGGTCCGGATTTAGGCAATCGAATAAAGTTGAAGGTTTTTATTTTATCATTCAGTCAGGGGTGAAAGATCCGGTCTATTTGCAGGGCAGAATCGAAGACTTCTTAGCGAAGTATCTCAAAGAGATCGAAGAATTAAGCGACAAGGAATTTAACCAGTTTCGAGAAGCATTGATTGCCAAAAGAATGGAAGCACCTAATAATCTTGGTGAAGAAACATTTCGTTACTGGAGTCGAATATCTACCAAAAGCTACGATTTTGATCACCTTGACAAAGAAATCTCAATGCTTAGGAAGGTTACCAAAAGTTACGTTGTTGATATGTATAAGGAAGTTTTCCTCAATCCTGAACATGAACGAAAAATTGCTATTCAAGCTTTCGGTAAAAAGCATCCTCTAAAGTCGGCTAATGGGTCAAAGATTACTGATGTAAAATCATTTAAGGATAAAATGGAATTTTATCCCAATTCCCCGGGTGTCATTCAATCACAAATTTATGCCAACTAGTCTCGGGGTTGGGACTTACCATCACAAGTGTCTCCCGGTTTTATTTAATGATTTGAATTATTAGGTGAATGAAAAAAGAGCAACTTCAACAAATTAATCAACGATTACAGAGTGCAATCGAAGCGGTTATTAATCAACAGATTGCCGAAAACAATCCACCCCAAACTATTGAAACAATAGAGCGATTACAAACGGAAGGATTTTCCAAAGAAGAGGCATACACCCTGGTTGGACACTTGGTCAGCATGGAGGTTGCAGAAGAGTTGATTGGAGAAAAAGGCCTGGATATGGAACGATATGTGGACGCTTTGGAAAAGTTGCCGGCTCCATTTACCAAAGAGCGGTCTGCCGATGAAGAAAGCGACTAAAAGGTAGTGATGTTTACTTTGCCGGTATTTCTAAGTTTATCCGGATTGTGTTTGTTCGACCTTCTCATTTTGGTGGTGGCTTCAAAGGGCTTAGGTATTGTGATTATCACAATATCACAGCTGCTTGGAGCAATGTGGGGTGGGTGGAAAATATCCCAAATGGATTTTAATCTCTTTTTCTATCTGGATGCCGAGTTAAATAAAGGTGAGCCTGTTGTCAGGGAGTTGTGGGAAGAAGCAATTGTTCTGACAGGCGCCTGTCTCCTTGTTATTCCCGGTTTTCTTAGCGATCTGATTGGCATCTCCTTTCTCGTCTCTTCTCTCAGAACATTGGTACTCAATTTTATTCATGATATTTAATATCGCGGATACCGGACCCAAATTGAAATCCATTCAATATATCATCTTTGTTTGTGGGTGGTTTCTTTGCTTGCAACCCAATCCCGTTCGTGCTGATTCTCTGGGTGCTGAAATTCAAAATATGGAGATGTTTAGCACAGTATACCAGTTGATTAGGCACGAATATGTCAAAAACAAAAACTCTAATGAACTAATCCGGTCAGCCATTGAAGGCATGGTCGATAAGCTGGATCCATATTCCACCGTCCTCGATGCTGAAGACTTAAAAAAGCTTGAACTGCAGTCCGTAGGCAAGTATGTCGGAATCGGTGTTACCATCAATCAAAATAATGGCAAGTATATCATAACCCAGGTGTATAAAGATTCTCCTGCGGAAAAAGCCGGTCTTGCCCCGGGAGATGAGATTATCAATATCAATGATTCTGTTTTAGCGGAAATAGACTTTCAGGAACTAAGGAACTTGCTCCAGGGAGACATTGGGTCGACTATGCGGATTGGGTTTCGTAAACCGGGGGATGTTTCAACGGCACAAAAGGTCTCTCTGAAAAGAGAGTTGGTAAAGGCGAACTCGGTCGAGTGTTTTAAACAGTCACAAGCGGTTGGTGTTTTCGCTGTTCATCAATTTATGAAGCATACTGCTCGCGAACTCAAATCCTGTATGAACAAGCATCCTTCATCCGCTGTGATTCTGGATTTAAGAAGCAATCCCGGGGGACTGCTAATATCCGCTGTTGAGGTGGCAGAATTGTTTTTGGATATTGGTGAAATTGTTCAAATCAGGGATAGGGAAAACAAGATTATTGAAAAGTACGTTGCCCGTGAATCTCAAGCAGAAGGTAAGCCAACTCTCTATGTCCTGATTAACAGCTATTCAGCGAGTGCTTCAGAAATCCTGGCAGGAGCAATCAGGGACAGGGGGAGCGGAATTCTTATCGGGGAGAAAAGTTTTGGCAAAGGCGTGGTGCAATCGGTTTTTCCTGTTGGAGAAGGTCTCTACATCAAAATCACAACCGCCCATTACTACACACCATCAGAAGTCAAATTTGACGGAGTTGGAATAAAGCCGGATGTGGAAGTAAGTGATGACTTATCTGCAATTCGCTACGGCAAAAAGGATAAGGTCTTTTGGAGAGCGTTTAAGCTTGCCGAAAAGGATTTCCCGGCAAAATAGAAAACAAAACATAGCGATTAAGGTTTGTCCAACCCAAGTTTGGAAAACTCTTCGAATTGATGATCCAGGGAATCCGCCATCTCCATTGTAGCTGTTTCATTATTCTGTTCAATTTGGAGGGCGATGGCGCTGGCGGTGGCTAAGCCATAATTGGCAGTTGAACCCTTTATATCATGGGCAATCGCCTTCACTGATTCATGATCTTGCCCGGAGATTGCTTTCTTCAGATTTTGTACTTTGTCAGTACAATCTTCCAACACTTCATTTATCATCTCCTGCAAGTCCTCCAGATCCAGGCCCATTCTTTCGGCAGCTGCTTGCATACTTGTTATGACACCTTCTCGAGTAATTCCGGACATAATTCTCCAAAGTAGTGAGGTAATTGGTTATAGTGTTACTCCAAACAGTTTTGTCTATACGACCTTTAAAAGCAATCATACTAGACTTTTGGGGTCATGACAAGAACTGATCACAAATGATCAGTTGGATTTCAACAGGATAAATTTCCTTTGGTTGTCAATTGAATAGTCGAGGCGAAAACCGGTGACTTTCCTGATCTTAATGCCGTTTATTACATCGCCTTCCGTGACTTCAAAATCTGTGTTACCAATCTGAACAAATCCAAAATACTGCTCACCAATAACAGCGTACCCTTTGAAGACAATCTTTCCGACACTAGGTTGAGGCTTCTGCTTGATTTGTTTCTTAACCTTTGTGGAAAAAGGATTTGCCCATAAGTTTGAAGTGGCTAGTAATAATGTAATAAGAGAAATACAAACCAGGTTTTTCATGTGATTTTTGGTAGATAAACAGTGAGCACTAATTTTGTCAAAATCTCCGGATTTGGAGAAAGCGGGAATTGATTGTCCATCTCGATTTCTGAAATAGCAATGAACGGGTCTAATTGGGCAGCTTCATTAATAAAAGCAATTGTTTGTCTGTAATATCCCTTTATGGAAAGCGAGACAGTAATTCGGAACAAATCCGGATTGCTTTCGTCTGTTTTAAAATGTTGATTAACCACCTCTAATTCATTGTTTTGGCTTAGTATATTTATCTGATTTCGAAGATAGCCGGGATTCTTTAGTTTCTTGATCTGAACATGAAAAGCATCCAACCTTTCATCAGAATCCTCCTTTTTCATCTTATAATGCGAAAGGTGATCATGATTTATCTCCAGGTTAAACTTCTCCTGCTTTGAGGTTTCAATCTTTGATCGAAAATAGGGAATTTTATTATATGCCGGAAGAATTTGCTCAAATATGAGGTAAAGCTGAACGATGATCAGCAAGCCAAAGAATTGGAATGATCTGTTCTTGAAGATATTTTTATGTGGAATCATGAGGTTAACTTAATATGGATAGTGAAAGATCTTGTTCTTAGGGACAGGTCATCAATTATCAAGGTCGAATTGTTGATCAATTCGACATCGCCAAAGGTATGACTAAGGTTGCTTAGTTGATTGGAAACATCCGAGTTTTCAGTATCCAGAATTTTAATATCTATGGTTTTTTGATTTATTTTTACGTTTTGAATCCAGGAGGTTTCCGGAAGAAGGTTCTCCAATTGCTGAATCACACCAGTTGGATTAATTGAATTTTCTTTCAAAGCGTTGACAAGAGCCTCAGCTTTAATCAAAGACCTTTCCCCGGATGCCATCTGCTTTAAATGAGCAGTTGAGTGCTTTAGTGAGTTAACGGTGTTACTGAGCCGGCTTCGTTCAGCTCTTAAGTCTTGAAGTTTGATTTTCAGTCCGGCGGCCCAAACGACCATCAGAAAAGTCATCCCAACTGCCGCTAGTTTAAGGTGATTCTTGTTAAGTTTAATTCTGTTTCTCTGGTTGATGATTCTTCGGACACTCTTGACCTGTTTTTGCTTTTGCGATGGAAAAAGCAGGCGTTGACTGAGGAAACTGCAGTTGGTTGCTCCATCATTATTTTTTTGCAGGTCAATAGAAATCGGGTTAGATCCGGCATGGTCAAGATGCAACAGGTTTTTTGCCCGGGTGGCTTTATCCGCCCGTGAACCCTCTTGATTCCAAAAATACAGATGCCTGCAACAAGCCTTGCCGTCTTTCCAACCCAGAGACAAAATCTCCTGATCCATAATTAGCTCTAAATCGAGCTTTGATACCTCCCCTTCGTACTTTAGGTATTGCTGGATGAAATAAGAAATAGCAGGTTTCCAGATTGGTTTAAGCTTGTGCTGCTTAATCTGTTGGAACATTTCGACAGCTTCTTCGGAGAGGTGAGTAAAAGTGGATATCGCTGTTTCTTCACTGATTGCCGTTGACTCAAGGATTCTGCCTTGGTTTGGAAACCGACTAAACTCAAGAGTCTGCCGGTCTGCCTGCAGGAGTTCGCTATGTTTTAGATGGACGGTTTCCTGAACATGGGTGTAGGCAAATGGTGCGGCAAGTAAAAGGATTGATTTGTCGTGCTTTTTTAACAGGTGAATCAAATCATTTTTCTTTGGCAGAAAATAAGAAGATTTGTCTTCAAACACACTCACCGAGTCGCCATGAAGTAACAGTATTTGTTTAGGGCTTCTTTTTTTTACTAACTGTTGAAAGATCATCCGAAGTTCAATTTTTTTTCCTTTTGAATCATTTAAGTTCGAAATACTGCCTAAAGCTGGTTGTTTTTATCAAACATACTAATAGAAAACAAATTTTAAATTGTTCACAGCTCAGTAAAATGAAAGTGTTTGGGCCTATAACCCCTATAATTACAATATTTTAAACGGGTATTGTCTGGCGCTAAAAATCTGGGGAACAAAGGATTATTAATTTTCAATGGTTGAAACAATCGATATTGAAAACAAAAACAGGAAAGAAAACAGCTTGGTAAAGATGTTTGGCGAAAAGCTTTATTCGCGGCAGGTTCCTATGGATTTTTGATGGCAAACTTTACCGTCGATCCAGATTGTGTTGTTTAAGACAGCTTGATTAAAAACAGCTTTGTCAATGTAGGCGGAAAAAAAGCTGGCTTCTGTCAGATCGGAAAATGAAAAATTAACCCCACTTAATCGAGCGTTCTTGAAATTGGCTCCTACCAGCTTGGCTCCTATGAAACTGGCTTGTCTGGGG
>JANQLH010000216.1 GCA_028280735.1 SAR324 cluster bacterium
CAATGTAGTCTTCCGTACGTTGCTAAACCAGGGCGACGAAGTGGTAGTATTAAAACCCTATTTCGTCGAGTATGATTATTACGTGGCCAATCACAATGGAATCATCAAACGAGTGGCAACTGATGATTCGTTCAGAATCGACTTTGATGAACTTTCCAACGCAATCACACCCGGAGTTAAAGTCGTTCTGATTAATACTCCAAACAATCCTACAGGCGTAGTGTATTCCAGGGAAGAATTGGACAGACTTGGAAAACTACTGGCTGATAGATCAAAAGAATACGGTTATCCAATCAATTTGATTTCCGACGAGCCTTATAAAAACATCTCCTATGATACCGAGGTTCCCTCCATTTTTAACTCTTATGATAACAGTATTGTCGTTACATCCTACAGCAAAGACCTTGCAATTCCCGGTGAACGCATTGGTTATATAGCCTTAAGCCCAAAACACAAGGACAGAAGTATGCTTCAGGAGGGAGCGGTAATTGCATTGAGAATACTAGGTTTTGTTAATGCTCCCGCGATATGGCAGCGAGTTATACCGATGGTGGGAAAAGCCAAAGTTGACCTGCAACCTTATCGTGAAAACAGGGATATGCTTCATAAGCATTTGACAGCTTGCGGATTTGACTGTGTTAAGCCGGATGGTGGATTTTATCTCTTTCCCAAAAGCCCTATAGAAGATGACAGGGAATTCGTTAAATCAGCACAGGAGCATAATCTTTTGATGGTTCCGGGATCAGCGTTTGGTACGGCAGGTTATTTTAGAATTTCCTATTGTTTTGACACCGATATGATTCAAAGGTCCCTGCCAATATTTAAAAAGCTTGCAGAGCAATATCAACTGATATGACAATTGTACAATCTCTCTCAAAGCCTTTAAATCCGTATACCAAAGCGATGTTGAACTGCCTGGAGCAGTTCAACGGAGAGGAAATGCCCCAATTGGACGAATCAAACAGCCAGTTTCTGGCAAACATGATCCAAGGGCGTTTTTTACAATATTTGGCCGCACGGATCTGTAATAATTACGAAATTACAGATAAAGATCTGGAGAAGAAGTTAACGATGTCGCTGATGAGGATATTAAGTGACAAGTTTTTCGCTGTTTTCAGGGAGAGAGTTAAAGAAAATCCGGAAATTGTCTATATTCTGGCAAAAAAGATCACCGCAAACGAAGTTTGTTGTTCGGAGGACTCTGCCAGGATTGACGCCCTCTTCCGCGGAATAAGCAGGCGGTTTTTCAAGTATCAGAATTTGCAGGTCATCATGCAATGGATCGACACAAATCCTGAAATTGAGCGTATCGTCTTTATTTCCCGTATTCAGAAGAGAATCAAAGACTCCTCTCTGCTAAAGGCCCTGATGTACATTGTTCAAAATGACAAGGATGGAATAACTCCTTCCGTGTTTAACAGGTATCTCAATAAGAATAAACTGGGGCGCTTGGAGAGTCTCGTAAAAACAGGTGATTGGAAAATTGAAGCGATGTATGTGCAGCAACTCAATGCAAAAATGATCAACTGGCGCAACTACATGAGTTCCCTTTAGCACTAGTTAAGTTTTATCTTTCTTGATTTCATTCCCATCCCACCTATTACCTTCTGTAAATCCTGATCCAGCTTTTCTATTTCTGCTTTTGGTCTTCTTCCTACTCGAACACGATAAATTGTTTGCCCCTCTATTTTAACCTGAGCCAGGTAAGCATCAAATTTCTGACGCCGCAACATACGGACGATTCTATCTGCTTTGTTTTTATCTTTCGTGGCAAACACCTGAACCGTCCAGGTATTCTTGGGTAGACTTGCAGGAGATGGTTGGTCCGGCCATTGTGCAGGTTTAGCAGATTCCGCTACGACTGGTTGAGGTTCGGTTTTTACTGCTTCCTCCAGGTCCGGTTGAAGACTTTTTGATTTCTGTATGACTCTCTCAGCTTCATCGAGGACTGATTGAGTATCTTTTTTCAATGTCGAGATCTTTTTATCATCTTCAGTGTGAATATTATATATTTCAAGATCATTGGTTGTGATCTTGTTTGCATCCTCTTTTTCCGTTACTTTGCCTTCTTGAATCGATAAGGCCTTAACATTCGGGTTCCTGGATGCTTTTCCAAATAAAATCCCAAGGTAAAAGACAACCACGGCTGTCATCAAGGCCAGAATAATGAAAAAAAACACTCCCTTGATATCCAGATCGATCGAATATTGAGTGCCCGCTTTCTTTACTTTTTTCATACCTATTCCACTTAGGTTCTATTGCCGGTAGAGATTCACAAGATTGTTTCACGCCTGAAACTAATATGCATTGGGATGAATCATACCAGTAAAGAGTGTCATGATACAGATCTTTATATCAAATAAAACTGACCAATGAGTCAAATAATAGATATCAAATTCAATCCGTTTTTCCAATGAGGTATCACCTCGCCACCCATTTACCTGGGCCCAGCCTGTAATGCCGGCTTTCATTTTATGGCGCAGCATATAATTTGGAACCTGGGTTTTAAATTCCTCAATAAACACCGGTCTTTCCGGCCTGGGGCCAACGAGGCTCATCTCGCCCCGCAAGACGTTAAAGAACTGTGGTACTTCATCCAGACTGGTTTTACGAATAAACTTTCCGATTGTGGTTCGTCGATCATCATCTTTTTTTGCCCAGACAGCCCCGGTTTCATCTTCTGCATCCATTTTCATTGACCTGAATTTGATCATTTTAAAGGGTTTGCCATCCAGTCCCATTCGTTCTTGGCGGTAAAACACAGGTCCGGGAGAGGTGAGTTTTATCAAAATCGGAAGTATCACCCAAACAGGTAGAAGCAGTATTACAGCAAGACTGGCACCTGCCAGATCAAACAGTCGTTTATAGATTCTGTTCCACCCTTCAACCACGCTTTTTCGAAGAGCTATAACCGGCATGCCGTCCAAATCCAATAATTCAGGATTAATATTCAAAGTGTGGTAGACATCCGGAACTATATGTAAATCAACAACCTGCTCCGCCAGGTTCCGATTGATCGCTTCAAGATGGGATTGCTGGTTGGAATCCAGGCAAATAAAGACTTGATCGATCGATTTTTCTTCAATGATTTTAGGCAGCTCTTTAAATTTTCCCAAATACTCCAGTTCGAAATCCGGATTGGTTTCCGGATAGACATACCCAATCATTTCAAATCCAAGCTCTTTGTTGGAATGGATGCGTCTTGCAAATCTTCCGGCTGTTTTTCCGCAACCGATAACTAAAATTCGTCTAAGGTTTTTCCCCTTTTTTCTCAGATAGTTAAGAATTAACCGCACAGTTAATCGCAATGAGCTGATACAGGTGATTGTAAAAATCAGGAAATATACGGATTGAACCCTGGAAAACGAATAACGGCGATAGTAGAACGTTAGTCCCAGCAGAATGATAAACAATGCAATATTAGCCTTGAAAATGGCCCTCATTTCCCCTCTGTACCGGGAAATACGTTTAGGGTTGTACATCTTCCCGTAAACATAGCAGATAGCCGCCACAATGACGACAACACCCGTAGCATTGAAATAGTACTTGTATTCAGGAATTGTGGAAGGAGTTACATAGGGTATGGATACTCCAAAGATGGTAATAGGAACATTTAACCAAAAAAATCGGGCGTAGTATGCCAGATTCCAGCAAACTCCGACAAAAATAACATCCGCAAAGAACAAGAGGGTTAATATGACCTGCGATTTTTTCTTAAGCATTGTTAGCTTTTATTTCAATACTTATTGTTTAGTAGATCCAGAATGTGAGCTATCATTTCATTTTGAAATCTATCCTCACCGAATGACCGGGCATGTCGATAGATCCATTTAGCATCAAACTGGTTTTCAATTCCTTCAAAATACTCCAACGCTTTTTTCAGGGATTCAACCGTATCTTCATAAAAGAAAATTCCTGATGATTTCGAAACGTCTTTTTTATTTTCTACGACCGATTCAAGAGCGCCTCCCTTGCCGTAAGCTATGACAGGCACCCCTTGTGACATTACCTCCAGCGGAACCATCCCGAAGTCTTCTTCCCCGGGATACAATAACGCTCTAGCACGCCGAATATAACCAAGCATATCACTGTCAGGCAGACTCCCTAAAAATTGAATGTTTGGTTTAGCCTGCTTTTCCAGCTTTTCTCGTTCACTACCATCACCGATAACAACCAGCTTTTCGCCTGACTGATTGAATGTTTCGACAAGCAAGTCAATATTTTTGTATGGGGTAATTGCCCCGAAGCTCAAGTAATACTCACCTTGCATGCGGTTTGGATCATTTTTAAATAATTCGCCCGCAATTGGCGGAAAGCAGATTCTTGCAGGTTTGTTGTAGTATTTTCGTACCCTGTTTGCCACATTATTAGAGTTTGCAACGTAAAGGTCAACATTGTTAATTGTGGTAAGGTCCCATTTTCTCAATCGCTCAAACAGGTGTTTAGCCATACTTCTCGACCAGTTGGGGAGAGTATCAAGATAGGCATCTGTAAACCCCCAACAGTAACGCATTGGCGAATGAATATAACACAAGTGCGGAATTCTATTTGGATTGGCTATACCTTTGGCAGGTCCGGACTCAGACGAAATAATCAGATCGTATTGTTTTTTAAGTTTGAGCGATTTTATGCCAAGGGGATAAAGGGAGAACAGTTTTTGGTAGTGATTCCTAACAATCGGTAAATTGAGGTTGGAAGAGTACACCCGGTGACCTGAAAGGTGAGGACCGCATACGTTCGGTTCAAAGAAAAGAGTATAAATATCAGCCTTCGGAAATAGCTTTAACAGCGATTTAACAACCTTCTCTCCCCCGCGCCAGGTTACAAACCAATAATGAACAAAGGCGACTTTTAATTCTTTTAAATCCTGCTCGGTGTATTTCATGTGATCACTTTCCACTGCTTCCAAATCCGCCTTCCCCTCTTTCAGACTCGGATAGCTGCTCGGTGATTGATACTGCAAACGGTTCAAGTTTTTTTAATACAAGCTGGCCAACCCGGTTCCCAACCAGGTTTTCAGCTTCTGTTCTCCCATCTCCGGTACCCAGGTATCTCATGGGCATATATAGAATACCGCGGTATCCCGCATCAATGATGCCCACACTATTGGTCATAATGAAATCGTGCTTGTATATACTGGACCTGGGATACAGCTCCGTGTAATAACCCGCAGGCGCTTCAATGGAAATCCCTGTATCAAAAAAGAAAATGTTGTCTCTTTTTTCAATCACCCGAATCAGTGTGAGATCCAGACCGCTATCGTTGACATGTGCCTTTTTGGGAATTGGCATTCCCGGATAGTGACATTTTATTTTCAATTCTGGGATCTGCATTATTAATCAAAAGTTAAACACGAATCGATGTATTGAATACGGGATCAGGTAAGAAGAAAATAATTTCAGCTACCTGATACCTGTAAGAATCTACTCAAAACTTAATAATCGATAGTTCTTTTTGCCGGATCTTAAAATCATAAAGGTATCAGACGCCATATCGGTCGGTGTCAATTGATAATCGATGTTTCTCTTGCTTTCATTATTCACATAAGCTCCACCGGATTCGATCAACTTCCTCGCTTGTCCCTTGGATTTACTGGCTCCTGTTTCCACCAATGCATCAACCAGGCTGATGCCTTCCTGCAGCCTGGTTTTATCCAGCTTGGTTGAGGGTACATCCTTAAAAACCTGGGAGATCATTTTGTCATCCAGGTTTTCTATTTTCTCGCCAAATAATACCCTAGAGGCTTTTATTGACCCATCAAGAGCAGCTTGACCATGAACCACACGGGTTACTTCTTCGGCAAGTCTTTTCTGGGCTAATCTTCGATGAGGCTCATTTTTGACAGATTCTTCCAGCTCGGCAATTTCATCCAGTGCAACCTCGGTGAAAACCTTTAGAAATCGAATCACATCCTCGTCCGCCTGATTTAAAAAAAACTGGTAAAACTCATAAGGAGATGTTTTCTGCGCAGAAAGCCATACCGTGCCCGTTTCCGACTTACCAAACTTATTGCCGTCTGCTTTGGTTATTAATGGAATGGTGAGTCCGTACAGTTGTTTATTGAGCAACCTGCGAGTCAGGTCTATACCGGAAACAATATTGCCCCATTGATCGGAACCTCCCAACTGCAGGGTACAATCATTATTCTTGCAAAGCTGGTAAAAATCATATGCCTGTAAAAGCATATAACTGAATTCAGTATAGGAAATTCCTTCTCCTTCCCGTTCCAGTCTACTTTTAACAGAGTCGCGATTGATCATGGCATTTACGGAAAAATGTTTCCCGATATCTCTTAAAAAATCGATCAGATCCAGCTTGGAAAGCCAGTCGTGGTTATTGACTATTGTTGCTTTATTGCCGGCTTCAAATTCAAGAAATCGGGATAGTTGAGCTTTTATCCCTTCAATATTGACTTCAATTTCCTTTTGGGACAGGAGATTCCTTTCAGAGCTTCTTCCCCCCGGATCACCGATCATGCCCGTTCCTCCACCCATTAACCCGATTGGCTTATGACCGTTTTTTTGCAGTATTCTCTGCAAATTTGACATGGCGAAATGCCCGACGTGCAGGCTGTCTGCTGTGGGGTCATATCCGACATAAAAGGTCATATTACCCCGGTTGATTTTGTCTTTCAATTCATCGTGGGTAATTCGGTCGATATAACCTCTTTGTTCGAGTTCTTCGAATAATTCCATGTTCTTCCGTTTGTGATAACTATAGATAATATAGATTTAATAAGTCTTTTAGGTCTGCAGCGCTTTCGAGCTGGTGAATTTTAGGTAAGCATCCAGCATATATAAATCGATACTGTCTCACAAGTGTCAAACTCAAAGGCAACTTATAAAAGCAGGTTGTAACCAAACAACACAAATATCATAGTAAAAAACACCGGGTTTACAAAAGTAGCCAATGATGATTAAGTGAAATTCAAAATTACATCGAGATGAAAATCACCTGGATCGTTGCAATTTGATTTAACCAATCTTAAATGAGGATAACTTATGAAATTCGGCATTATTGGCGGAAGCGGACTTTATGAAATTGAAGGAATAACAGACGTTAAAAATGTTACTATTGAAACGCCTTTCGGAAAACCTTCTGATGAGTTTGTTACAGGAAATCTCGAAGGTAAAGATGTCGTTTTCTTACCAAGGCACGGTAAAGGGCATCGGTTTTTGCCTTCCGAAATCAACTACAGAGCCAATATCTGGGGCATGAAATCCCTCGGCGTAACTCATTTAATTGCCATCAGCGCAGTCGGAAGCTTGAGAGAGGAGATCGTTCCCGGTCATATTGTTTTAACCAACCAGTTTATTGATCGAACCAAAGACAGGCCGTCAACCTTCTTTGGTAACGGTTTGGTGGCTCATCTCCAGTTTGGTGATCCGACATGTCATCATCTTTCCGGAGAGATAGCAAAAGCTGCGGAAGAAGTAGGCGTCACTTGCCACAAAGGTGGGACTTTCATGTGCATGGAAGGTCCGATGTTTTCAACCAGGGCGGAATCCGAAATGTATCGAACCTTGGGTGCATCAGTAATTGGAATGACAAATCTGCAGGAAGCAAAACTTTCCAGGGAGGCAGAACTCTGTTTTTCCACTATTGCCCTGGCAACCGACTATGATTGCTGGCACGAATCTGAAGAAGAAGTCTCAGTGGATGCCATTCTTGAAGTGATGAGAAAGAATGTTGCCAATACCAAAGCGATCCTCAAGGTATTGTTGAGGGATTTTCAGCCTAAAGACCCCATTTGTCAGGATCAATACTCCTTGCAAGGAGCAATATTGACCCAACCCGACATGATTCCTGAGCAAGTGAAAAAGGACATGGAAATAATAGTTGGTAAATACCTGTAAGGAGGAGAATACCCGTTTTGATCAGACTATTCAGAGGTCTGATCAAAATCTTAACATTTCACTGCACCGATTTTTTGGGCGATATCGTAAGTGAGTGTTGCCGTGTCATCCTGGGATTCCAAGACAATAGTTTTGGTGATATCCGTCTTTTCCTTAACATTGTGCCTCTTCCCCGGTTTTATCGATTTATCCTGCAGGAACTTCATCAAGTCCAGGGATTCTTCCAGTGCTTCTCCAATATTAACGATCTCAATTTCATCTCCGGCTTCACATGTGTCCAGAGTTACCGTGTCTTTGGGCAAAAAATCCTCGGCGCCGGGTAAAGGGGTTCCATGGGGACAAGATTGGGGGAAACCTAAAAACTCGGCTAATTTCTCTTCGACAAGCGGTGTCAGTCCATGCTCCAAGACATGTGCATGCTTATGAACTTCATGCCAGGAAATGCCCAAGGTGTCGCATAAAAATGCCTCCACTAGCCTGTGACGCCTGGTGAGAGTTTCAGCTTTGTCCAAACCTTTGGCTGTTAAGGTGATCTCTTTTTTTTTGTTCACTTTAACCAGCTTGTCTCTCTGCAACCTGGAAAGTGTTGCGTGAACAGTTGAAGGACTGCTTTTCAGCCATTTGGTCAAAGTAACTGCTTTAACAGGCTTTTGATCGGCCAGCAGCGAATAGATTACTTGAAGATATTCTTCAACCACAATCGATTTTCGTTCTTCTATCAATTTAACATTACCTCATTAAGTTGGCAGGCTTTTGGTTTGTCTTCCTTTGTTTGTAATCTGATTTTTCAAAAAATTCAATTCTTTCGATAAGAATCTGCTTCTTCATATCAATGAAAAAGACGTTCGCTGTTAATGTACTATATCGCCTATTGTCAAAAAAACCAATTGAGATTACATTGATAAAGATCCTAAGCTCCGAAATGCCTCATATAAAGGATTACCATGCAAAACCTGGAACTGTTTATCCCTATATTCTGTAATAACTGCGGACAGCTTGTCTTTATCAACAAAAAACCCGACGCACCGAATATTGGCGTGCTTGAATTCAGTAATACTTCATGGAAGAATCACCGCTGTTTCAGTGCCAAAGGTGAAGCCATTTGGAGTCATCATCCTGAGCTACATGCACTTGAATGGGGTACAAAGCAAATTCCTGTTAAGTTTCCGAAAAAATCAAAAAAAGGGAAACAGAACCACCTAACATACGGCATCCTGGTAGACGTCCCGCAAAAGCCTGATGACAATCAACAATTATTCCTGCAAATTCTCACGATTGAAGGTTCCTTAATCCAACTACGAAGCGTAGAACCGCTCAATATTGCTTCCGCCGGAATTCTGGTCGACCTGAGCTCAGCCAAGAAAATCGGGACCGACAAGTTCAGAGTAAACCGATTGACCCAGGTTACTATTGATATTGCAAATGACAAGCTGGACGAGGATATTAACAAGTTTTTCAGTTTCAAAGTGTCAGCCAACGATCAAGAACAACTGGAAAGCTTTGTGGATAGATTTATCGGTATGCTGTCTCAGAAAAACCTTTACCTGGTTAATATAACCCCCCTGCAAATCCTTGCTGAAAAAGGATCTTCTATCTATCAACGAAAGCTGACAGCTCCGTCTGCAATCCAACTTCAAAAAGCGATGGAAAACATGACCTTTCCGGAATCAATTCAGATCTCAATCCAATAGCCTTCTGTTATCTTTGGTAAATTGTTTTTGAAACAATTCTTGGCTATTCTTAACCGCATGCCGACAAATTATCTGTTCGCCTTAAAAATCGGAATGATGGATTGATGTCTTTTAATTCTGCGTAACGCCTCTAGATTAAGTCTATGGCGCGATAAGTGAATTGACAGCATCTTAAAATAGTGGTAGATATTAGCACTCATAGTAAGCGAGTGCTAAAACCTGTTCTGATTTAACAGCTAAATGTTATGAATCCTTGATTTATCAAGGTACGTTTTGTTTAGATTGAGTATGGACCCACGTACAGAAGAAATTCTTGAAAAGATTATTGTTCATTTTATTAAGAATGCTGAACCGATAGGTTCCAGGATGTTGTCCAAGGTGCTGAAGCAAAAACTGTCACCCGCGACCATCAGAAATGTTATGTCTGATTTGTCAGACATGGGTTTTATTGAACAGCCGCACACCTCCGCCGGCAGAATACCGACAGATGCCGGGTACCGATATTACATCAACAGTTTACTCACCCAGTCGAAATCCTCAGACCTTGACCAATATTTTGACCATATTGAAGGAGACGGACTCACCCAGCACAATCGATTGGAGGATATTTTGCTGGATGCCACCAAAGAGTTATCCTCGTTGACCAATTGTGCCGGAATTGTTATTTCCCCCAAGTTTTCTGCTTCCAGGTTGAAGCAGTTGCAATTGGTTAAACTGAGTGAAAAACAGATTCTGGTGGTAATCGTTACCCAGATCGGAATGGTGCACAACAAGGTAATTCATCTGCGTGTAAGCCCTGATCAGGAAGACCTTAACAAAATGGCTGTCATTCTGCTTGAGCTTTTTGAAGGTAAATCGATTGCCCAGATTAGAAAAAACCTGGTGGAAAAGCTGTCCAAAACCAAAGAGGATTATGACCCGTTTATCATCCAGGCTATACGGCTGGGAAAAAAGGCCTTTGATATCGATTCGCACGGAGAGCTTTTCATTTCCGGTCGATCCAAAATGTGCACTTACCCCGAATTCAACGATCAAAGAAAATTAATGGCCGTGTATAAGGTTTTTGAAGAAAAAACCAGTCTGACCGACTTTATGATCGAAGCGATGGATAATAAAGGATTAAAGATTAACATTGGAGCCGAAAACCAAGACAACGGACTAAACACATGTAGTGTTATTGCCGGAACATACGGTAACCATGGCTACATGCTGGGCAGTATTGGAATTGTGGGTCCAACACGAATCAACTATCCAAACGTGATTACCGCTATCCAGTATTCAACTGAAAAGCTTTCATTTTCCTTAAGCCGGTTTCTGGATAGTAATTAACGCCATGTTTCAGGGAACAGAACGACGCTCCCATGATATCATTTGGTAAACATGGGTAAACAACAAACCGTGTTTTCTATTGTAAGACTCGATTTGAATTGTAATACTGATGTATTACAGTTCTTTTTTTATTTTTAATGTCTTAACGACCAATATAAACAAATTTAACTTGTAAAATATTTAGGAATCAGTGGAGGAAATAATGAGTCAACAATCTACTCAGAAAGCAGACAAATCGGATAACAGTGTTGCTGCGGAAGAGGCAGTAAACGAAGCGGCTCCTGAAGTAGATACAACCATTGATGGTGAAGATTTGGATGTTTCGGAGGCAGAGACAGCTGAAGAAGAGGAGCCGGCCACGGCAGCTGAAACCACAGGGGAAGAGCCGGAGGAAGAAACACTTGAAACCTTGGAAACCAAATATAAAAAAGAACTAGCAGACAAGGACGACAAACTCATGCGTTTGGCCGCAGAATTTGAGAATTATAAAAAGCGGACAACCCAGGAGATGCAGTCTCGCATTAAGTTTGCCAGTCAACCGCTAGCGCTGAATATAATTACCGGGCTGGATAATCTGGAGAGGGCTTTGGTTCAGGCCAAAGAGGAAGAAAACGAACAACTTAAGGAATTTGTAAGAGGGGTGGAAATGGTGCAGCAACAGTTGTTTGAGGCACTGAAGCAGAACAATATTGAACGAGTCTACCCAAAAGGTGAGCCGTTTGATCCGAATAAGCACGAAGCCATGGGAGTCATTGAGACAGATGAAATTGAACCGGATCATATAGCCGAAGTGTTTCAGGCTGGATATTTTCTTCATGACAGGGTTATCAGGCCAGCGATGGTTCAAGTAGCAAAAAAGAAGTAGTAGGCTGCAATTTATTGAAATTTAAATTTTTGTAAATAAATTAACAAATTTGGAGAAACCAATGGGAAAAGTCATCGGAATTGATTTGGGGACCACAAACTCTTGTGTTGCGGTCATGGAAGGGGGAGACCCCAAAGTCATAACCAACTCTGAAGGAGCCAGAACAACTCCGTCTGTTGTTGCATTTACCGATTCTGGAGAAAGACTTGTAGGCCAGGTCGCGAGACGTCAGGCAATTACCAATCCGGATCGAACCATTTATGCAGCCAAGCGTTTGATTGGCCGACAGTTTGATGCAGCGACGGTTAAGGAAGATATGGGAACCTTGAGCTATAAAATTTCAAAGGCTTCCAGTGGTTTAGCTCAAATTGATATTGGTGAAAAACAGTATTCTCCTGCAGAAATCTCGGCATTTGTGCTGCAAAAAATGAAGCAAACAGCTGAAGATTACCTGGGAGAAGAAGTTAAGGATGCTGTAATTACCTGTCCCGCATATTTTAACGACGCTCAACGTCAGGCCACCAAAGATGCGGGTAAAATTGCCGGCCTGAATGTATTGAGAGTTATCAATGAACCGACTGCTGCCGCCCTGGCTTATGGACTGGATAAAAAGAATGAAGAGTTGATTGCTATCTTTGACCTGGGTGGTGGAACATTTGATGTGTCCATTCTGGAAATCGGCGACGGAGTATTTGAAGTTAAGTCAACTAATGGTGACACCCACCTGGGAGGTGAGGATTTTGACCAGAGAATCATCGATTTCCTGGCCGAAGAGTTTAAGAAGGACTATGGGATTGATCTTCGTGAAGACAAAATGGCTTTGCAGCGATTGAAAGAGGGAGCAGAAAAGGCAAAACATGAATTATCATCCTCAATCGAAACAGAAGTAAACCTGCCTTTTATTACAGCTGATGCTTCCGGCCCCAAGCATTTAAACGTAAAACTCACCAGGGCTAAACTGGAACAATTGGTTGACGACCTGATTAAAGCTTGTTTGGAACCTATGAAAGCAGCCCTGAGGGATGCAGGTGTTACTACAAGCGACATAAGTGATGTCATTCTAGTCGGCGGTATGACCCGTATGCCAAAGATCTCGGAAACCGTACAGGAGTTTTTCGGAAAATCCCCGCATAAAGGTGTGAATCCGGATGAAGTTGTGGCTATTGGAGCCGGTATTCAAGGTGGTGTGTTAACCGGTGACGTAAAAGACGTATTGTTACTTGATGTAACTCCGCTTTCGCTGGGAATTGAAACCTTGGGTGGCGTTGCAACAAGGCTGATTGAAAGAAACACAACCATCCCTACAAAGAAGAGCCAGATATTCTCCACGGCAACTGATAACCAGCCGGCTGTAAGCATTCATGTAGTGCAAGGAGAAAGGGACATGGCAACGGACAATAAAACGCTGGGTCGCTTCGAGCTGGTTGGGATTCCTCCGGCACCAAGGGGAGTTCCCCAGATTGAGGTAACGTTTGATATTGATGCAAACGGTATTGTCCATGTTTCAGCTAAAGATTTAGGTACCGGCAAAGAGCAAAAGATCCAAATCACCACTTCCAGCGGTCTCTCTAAAGAAGAAATTGATCGTATGGTAGATGAAGCTGAGCAGTACGCCGAGACTGATAAAGTAAAGCGAGAGTTCATTGATCAGAAAAACCAGGCTGATAACCTGGTTTATCAGTGCGAGAAGATACTTAGTGAAAGTGGTGACAAACTGGCTGATGATGAGAAGGTGGCTATAGAAGAAGCCATCGCGGAACTGAAAACAGCCCTGGAAGGTGAAGACATAGAAGCGTTGAAAGCCGGAACGGAAAAGCTCACCCAGGCATTCCACAAAGCTTCAGAGACCCTTTACAAGGCAAATGAAGGCCAACAACAAGGGCCAACACCCGACGGAGAACAATCGGATAATCCGGAAGGAGAGTCAAAAAAATCAAGCAAAGATGATTCTGATGATGTTGTTGATGCTGATTTTGAGGAAATCAAGGAATAGGATTTTCAATGCCGGTTGCGATTGATAGTTTGGCAACCGGCTTAGTAAAAAACAAAGTATTCTGACGTCAATTATTTCTAAGATCCAGATAAAGTATTACAATTATTAAGTAGAAGGAGCCGCTTTGGCGAAACGCGACTATTATGAAATTCTTGGGATATCACGTTCATCTAGTGCGGACGAAATAAAAAAGGCATATCGCAAACTGGCATTAAAACACCATCCTGATCGAAACCCGGGTGACAAACAAGCTGAAGAAGCCTTCAAAGAAGCATCGGAAGCATACGAAATTCTTTCCGACCCACAACGAAAATCCCAATATGACCAATTTGGTCATGTCGCTGATAATTTTGGCGGCGGAGGCAATCCGTTTCAAGGTTCAGGATTCGGTGATATATTTGGTGATGTTTTTTCCGAATTTTTCGGTGGATCCACCCGGCGGTCCGGCTCACGCGGTCAACCCGGCTCCGACCTGTCATACAATCTTGACCTGACTTTCGAACAGGCAGCATTTGGATACTCAACAGAGCTGGTGATCCCCAGAATGGAACTCTGTGACTCATGTGGAGGATCGGGAGCCAAGTCTTCAAAAGATATTGAAGTGTGTCCTATCTGTAACGGCACAGGTCAGCAGCGGATACAACAGGGATTTTTCAGCGTATCCACTACTTGCAGTCAATGCCGCGGTAACGGAAAGCTGATCAAGAATCCCTGCCCCAGATG
>JANQLH010000217.1 GCA_028280735.1 SAR324 cluster bacterium
CGGCGGCGGCGCCCATGCAGCCGCGCGCCACGTTGGCCGAGACCGAAATTTCCATGATCCGGCCTTTGTCGGTGATTCGCCCAAGATTGCGCGCCTGGACCCTGGTCTTTTCCTTGCCGAGCTTGCCCAATGATAGGCGTCGTTCATTCGACCAAGTCTTGGCGCCGTCGTCGGAGTAGCGGAGCATTAGGGCAGGGTTTTTGTCGGCGTCGTCTGTGGAGTTCAGCCCCACACCCTGACAAGTGTGACTAAACGTCTGTTAAATCTAGGAAAATTACAAATTTTCCTATTGTGACACAGTCTGGCAGCGGATCCACCAAATTGCCTTAATCTCCTTGTTTTCTTTCATGAAACGAAACTAAGGGATGGGCAATTTATCACGACCATGCAAGACTTGAGTTTATTCTTGTAAATTTGTCTAACGATAGCTGAAGTCTTGTTGCGAATGTATTGCCTGATTTACGATCCCGATAAAGGTAGCTACCTTGAATTTAAAAAGCCCGTCTCTGTTTTTCAAACTAATGATGTTTCCCGTGTAAAAGAGTGTTTGAAAAAGGCTCTCGATTATTCAGGCAAGCAGATAGTCGGTTTTATTTCATACGAAGCTTCACCGGCCTTTGATGATGCTTTCACTGTCCATTCCCTCCCGGGTGAACCGCTGATCTGCTTTGGTGTCTTTGATTCTTTTGATGCGATCACTCCCGCTGTCAGCCGGCAAAAGCCTGAGTTCTCTACCTGGTTTCCAAGCGTAAACGACAAGGAATACAATAAAACAATCACCAGGATCAAACACCATATTGCCGAAGGAGATACCTATCAGGTCAACTATACCTTCAAGCTCACATCCCGTTTTACAGGTGATCCAAGGCAGCTGTTTTTTCAGGTTCAGCAGCAGGTTCAGGCTGAATATGCTGCTTACATTGAATTGGAAACCCACACCATTCTTTCTTTTTCGCCGGAGCTTTTCTTTACCTGGGACAAAGGTATTCTAACTTCCAAACCAATGAAGGGGACAGCACCCAGAGGATTGACCACTGCAGAAGACAAAGGATTGGGCCAGGAACTGGCACGATCAGGTAAAAATCAGGCAGAAAACGTCATGATTGTCGATATGATCCGTAATGATATGGGAAGGGTGGCTAAGCCGGGCAGTGTCAATGTTGCCAGCCTGTTTGATGTCACACGGTATCCTTATGTGTTGCAAATGACGTCCACTGTCGAATCACAAGCAGATGTTCCGTTGTTTGAGGTGATTAACGCTCTTTTTCCTTGTGCATCCATCACAGGCGCTCCTAAATATCGAACGATGAAGATTATCAATGACTTGGAGTCAAAACCCAGGGGCGTTTATACAGGAACGATCGGCCATATCACACCGGAAGGCAAAGCTCGATTTAACGTCGCTATTCGCACCCTGCTATTGGATAAGAAAACCGGTGTTGTTGAATACGGAGTCGGCAGCGGAATTGTCTGGGATTCGGAAGCTGAAAGCGAATACCGGGAGTGTTTGGTGAAAGCTGATTTTCTCAAGCGTCAGGAATCGAATTTTCAGCTATTGGAATCACTTTTGTGGACCGAAAACGACGGCTACTACCTTTTAGAGAACCATCTGGAACGATTGGCTGATTCGGCTGAATATTTTGATTATGTTTGTCCCTTAGTGAAAATCAGGGAGTATTTGGAGGAATTTCAAACCACCATTCCGTTATCGTCAGCAAAAATCAGGCTGTTGTTAAATAAAGACGGGCAGTTCAAGTTGGAATGGGGGATTTTGTCGGACACAAAATCATCAAATTTAAGGGTAGCTCTGGCCGATAAACCCGTGAACTCTTCCAATCGTTTCCTATACCATAAAACTACGAACAGAAACGTTTATGAAGACGCCCTGATGAATCGGCCGGATTGCGATGATGTTATTCTCTGGAATGAGAAAGGGGAAGTCACCGAATCATCCCGTTCAAATCTGGTTGCAGAGATAAACGGAGAGCTGGTAACGCCCCCTGTTTCAAGTGGACTGCTGGCTGGAACATTTCGACGTTATCTGCTAGAAAAAGGGGAGATCAGGGAAAAATCGATATTGGTGACAGATATAAAAAAAGCATCCGGAATTTGTTTAATCAATTCTGTTAGAACATGGATGGATGCCACCCTTATCTGATAATCCCACCTTTAACAGCACAATCTGTGGAGAGGCAATGGAAACCAATAAAAACGATGTGGTCGTCAATAGTTGGCTGGAATTGCAGGAAGAATTGTTTAGAGGTTCTTGGAATGATCATATTCAACGATTTCGTTCCCCATTCGTGTATCGAGGTTTGTCAGACCAGTCTTACCGATTGTGGACGTCGTTAATTAGACTGAACGGTGATTTCCAGAGCTTGGAAAAACATCTGCTCAGAAGTTTCAGAAAGTATGGTGAAGACATTGCACAAAAATGTTCCTCTATTTGGCATCTTTTAACCATCGCCCAACATTACGGTCTTCCCACACGCCTAATGGACTGGACTTATTCTCCTTATGTTGCCCTGCATTTTGCCACGGCCAATCATGAAAGATATGGCTTGGACGGTGTGATCTGGATTGTCGATTTTCAGGCGGCCCATAATCGCCTCCCGGAGGAATTAAAGAACTTCCTTCATGCGGAAGGCGCCCAGGCTTTTACGGTGGATCTTTTATCAGCATTGTTTCGTCCTAAAAAAGACGATAAGAGTCCCAAGGATGAATCACTGTTTCATGATGTGTTTCGTTCTCTGGAGGAGTTTGACCAGTTTGACAAATACGGGGAGTTTTTGTTGTTTTTTGAACCGCCATCCATGGACGAGCGAATCGTCAACCAGTATGCGCTTTTCTCCGTGATGCCGAATTCGGAACGAGCCATTGATGAATGGCTGGCAAACCACCCCGAACTATACAGACGAATCATCATTCCAGCTGAGTTGAAATGGGAATTTCGCGACAAATTGGACCAATGCAACATTACGGAGCGAGTATTGTTCCCCGGCTTGGATGGGCTTAGCTCCTATTTAAGGCGTTATTACAGCCCCAAGCAGGGGTAATCGGAAATTCCCTCCCCACAGAATCAGCTGACATTAAAGCGTTTCAGGCTATTCTGAAGATTGGTTGCCTGGTTGGAAAGCTCTGCTGCTGCCGAAGCTGTTTCTTCCGCACTGGCACTGTTGTACTGGGTTACCTCATCAATCTGCTCCAAACCTTGTGAAATCTGAGTAATCCCTTGCGTTTGCTCGTTCGAAACCGATGCAATTTGTTCCACCAGATCGGAAATCTTCACTACTTTTTGTACAATATCCTCCAACGACTCCGCAGTTCGAGCTGCGATCGTGTTACCTCGTTCCACACGCTCAATGGCGGATTCTATTAATGCCGCGGTATCGCTGGCAGCTTTGGTACTGCGACTAGCCAGGCTTCGAACCTCATTGGCAACAACAGCAAATCCTTTCCCCTGTGATCCGGCTCTGGCTGCCTCTACCGCAGCATTCAAGGCAAGGATATTGGTCTGGAAGGCAATATCATCGATCGTTTTAATGATCTTACTGATCTGCCGGCTTGATTCGCTGATGTCGTTCATGGCCTGTTTCATCTGGCTCATCTCTTCAGAACCTGTTTCGGCCGACTTTCGTACATCAAGTGAAAAATTATTAACCTGGTCGGCATTTTCCGCGCTATTTTGAATTTGAGATCTGATCTCATTCATTGAGCTGGAAATCTCCTGTACCGAGGCTGCCGTTCTGGTTGCTCCGTCAGCCAGGGATTGGCTGGATTGAGAAACCTGTGTGGAACCGGTTTCAACCTGAACAGAGATAGAGCGCACCGATGCGATCATTCTATTTAAGCTTTCTGTCATGTCGATCAGTGAGTTTCCCAACACGTCTTCTTCAGACGCGGCAACGGGCTTTACGGTCAAATCCCCATCGGCGATCATCCTGGCGATCTCTGCCTGTTCATTCTGTTGACTTGCAAGCTGTCGGAATCCGTCGGCGACTGAGCCAACTTCATCCGCGGAAACATAGTCGATCTCTTTTGAGAAATTGCCTCGTTGGGCTTCTTTGGCTACATCGGTTATCAGGTTTAAGGGTTTGACGATGAGCCTTGAGAAATAAAAAACACCGGGTGTGATAACAAGCAGCAGATAAACCGTTACAATGATCCCTCCCAGCACTGCGTAGAAAGTAATGATGCTATTGATATCATTTGCTGCTCTTTGTTTTTCAGCATCAACATCATCAACATAAACACCGGTTCCCATCCACCAGTCTGTTCCGGCAATCATTCTGGCATAACCAAGTTTTGGGAATGTTTTATCCTTATCTTCCCCGGGTTTCGCCCAATGCCAGATTAAGAATCCTCCACCGGATACGGAAATGTCTCTCAGTTCTTTTACCAGCTGAACACCGTTTTTATCTTTCAATTTGATGAAATTCTCACCCTGTAATTTATGATTGGGCGGTAATGATATGTTTACACCTTCTTTATCATAAATAAAAAAGTAACCCGATTTATTATCCAAAAATCGTACAGGGTCATTTAGTTTTCTGAGTCGCTCTATTTTTTCCTCATCTGTGGCCAAATCCGCGATGGCAGTGCCAAATATTTTGGCTGTAGTTTCCACCTCCCATCGTATTAATTCTTTATGGCCCTTTAACTGGGTATCTGCCACCCGGGAAACCATATCTTTTTTAATTCCACTGGTAGCCATCATGGAAAAAATACCAACGAGTGCTATCAATAGCCCCATAATGGCAACAATAATCCAGATTTTTGTTTTTATTTTAAGATCACGAAACATTTGTCTTCTCCGATACTTCTTAGTCGCTCATAGCAGTAATCAATATAGTTTAAAGATTTAATCACATTACTAAGGGTCACAAAACCTTTTTAGCTTTTAGACAGTAGATATTTACTACCTGAATCCGTAGCATAATAACTACTCGAACTTCATTTATGTAATTGATATTATTGGCGAAGCATGCTAATTCTGAAGCTGGCTTTTATTCACCCAACAAGGGAACAACCCCAAAACAGCATGCCCCATGAGATAGACGACCTTTAAATTCAAAGACGGCAATGAACTGCTCAGCAGCAATTCAGGCCTGGCGCTGACCGGCCTGCTACTGGACTGAACAAATTCGGCAAATCGGATCTCCGATGTCCATTTACCGTTAGCTCCAAATCCAAAGATATCACATGAGGATGACGTTCAATCAATGATAGGCTTTTTGACGCTTGATAAGACCCATTATAGACGTTATCGAACCATTTAGAGAAGGCTCTTTTTTCGAATATGGCCCGGTTTTAGATGTTTTTGGGCACATTTTCGCGATAATTTGCGGCGGTGTTCTGCAACCATTCGTACTAATATGAAAATTTCATCGAATCCACTATCCCCAATCAAAATGCCACGGATTCAGATTTTATTCTTCCAGAAGCAATTGTTTTGGTTCTTCAGTGTCATCTTCAGCAACAACGAACTGGTTCATTTGTTGTTGTAGCTGTCTGGAAAGAGATGACATCTGTTCAGATTCGGAGGCTGCTTGTTCGGAGATGGAAGCATTTTGTTGAATGACCGAGTTGATCAGCCCTATTCCTTTATTCACCTCTTCAATACCGTTGGATTGTTCCACTGAAGCAGCGGCAATTTGGGTAACCAGATCATTCACCTTGCCGGCATTGGTGTTGATGTTTTCCAGGGTGTGGGCAGTTTCCCGGGAATTTGAAACACCTTCTTCTACCCGTTTAAATGAGGTTTGGATCAATTCTGTAGTGCTCCTCGCAGCTTCTGCGCTCCTGCCGGCAAGATTCCGCACTTCATCAGCTACAACCGCAAAACCTTTCCCGTATTTTCCGGCCCTGGCCGCTTCAACAGCCGCATTCAACGCCAGCAGGTTTGTTTGAAAAGCAATTTCATCAATTACTTTAATAATTTTAGTGACGTTATTGCTGGTTTCGTTGATTTCATTCATAGAGGAGATCATTAGATCCATATGCTTATTGCTGGTTTCAATACTGTCCAGCATCTGTCTGCAGAGTGATTTGGCAGATGTTGCATGATCCCTGTTGATTTTTGTTTGAGACTCCACTTCACTCATTGAAGATGAAATCTCTTCCAGGGAAGCCGCCTGTTGGCTTGTCCCGGATGCCAGGTTTTGTGAAGATTTCGCCAGTTCTTCCGCACCGAGGCTTACCTGCATGCTCGCATCTTTTACATCCTTGATTATCTCTTTCAGCATCTCGATCGATTTATTTGTGCTGATCCTCAATTCTTCCAGATCACCTTTGCTCTCTTTATCTATTGTTTTCGATAAATCTCCCTGGGATATGGCAGAAAGCACTGTATTGAGACTGGTTATAGAGGAATCAATAGAGGATATCATTGAATTAAAGGCTCTTTTTGATTGACCTATAGCGTCTCTTCCATCCGCATCCAAGCGCATGGAGAAATCTGCGTTTTGCTCGGCTGTCTTGAGGGAATTAACCAGATCATATATTCGCTTGATTAAAGTATTGTTGACAATGAAGTAGACAATGACTCCGATGGCAACGATCAAAATGAAACCAATGGAGATGTTTTTAAATATCGTAGATCGAATTTCATTATCTATTTTGGCCCTTTCTTGATCAACCATACGGTCAATATCATCAGTATAGACTCCGGTGCCAATGATCCAGCCCCATTCATTGAAAGCCTTGACAAACGAATTTTTTGGCTGCGGATCTTTAATTCCGGGTTTAGGCCACATGTAGGGGACAAATCCTTCTCCTTTCTCTTTTGAAACCTTTACAAATTCATTAAACAAGAATACGCCATTGGGATCCTTGAGTTTGTCCAGCATTTTACCATCCAAGTGAGGACTGTAAGGATGCATCACCATCATGGGTTGAAAGTCATTAATCCAGAAATAGCCGCTTTCTCCATATGTGAGGTTTTTAACCATTTCCATCGCCGCTTGTTTTGATTCTTCGCTATCCTCATCGTTGTAATATTTACGAATGGCATTGACAGCTATTTCCGTTCTTGTTTGCAAGCGCTCTTCTACATCTTTGTTTAATCTTTCCTTAAAAACGTCAACTCGATTATTACCTTGAGAGATCATGGAGCTAACGGAGATAAACGTGGATATTATTATCGTCACCAACAGGGGAACTATTGCGATACCAGTTAGTTTTGCTTTTAAAGACAGTCTCATAATTCCTCCTCTGTTAAGGTTGGCAATAAATCCGAATTATAAAACCCTAAACCGGTAGTGATTAAAATATCCCAGAAGCTGCACATCATAGTCCAAAGGCTAATAAGGCAGGTGAATTCCATATTAGGCGGATGTTTTATAATCGTGTAGAAAAATTTGGTGCTTATACTCTATTTTAGTAAAACGTTAATGAAAAATTAAATTGAATTAAATCTGTTTTTATCTTGCCCGGGCCCGATTTTTAAGTACTTCATCAAACATGCAATTATCTAAAACACAAACATTGATTATCGGATATGCGTCTAATGGTTACAATGAACTCATCCGCAGCTCCCTGTGAAAAAGGAAGATTACTATCGTAAACAGCGGAATATGCTGTTTTTTATGAGGAGTGATGCAAATGTGCTGCCTATGTGCTGAAAAAGAATCTACTAAAATCTTGTTCTTAGATTTGCTTTTTGAGATAATGATATGTGAATCCTGATAGTAGGTTTTAAACCATTTACGTTAAAAACCGGTGCTATTAATTAATAAAACAAAGTGAAAAGAATATTGATCTCACCTTGAATAAACCAAATATTCCAGTAAGACTAACCTGTGATGATTTCAGGATTGGAAAGGTCATGAGGAATCTTCTTTCCAATACCTTGAAATACAAGCCTAAACACAAACTCATCGAGCTATCGATTTCAAAGAGTAGTTTGCCCAAAGATAGACGTTTCTCTGACATGATCACAATTTCAGGACTATTGATATCTGTTAATGAGGAAGGAGTCGGCATTCCGGGTGCCGAACGGATTTCTGTCTTCGAGTGCGAAACAATCCGGAAGCAGAGGAATCTCATAAAATCAAGCAAAAAGCTTCCTTCCGTGGGAATAAGGTGAAACATACTTTTCGGAGGGGACTGGTAACAGGCCTTTTAACAATGATTGCAAGAGCTACATGATTAAACATCCTTCTATTATTGATATTTTCAAGCGGCAAACACCCGACAGCCCGGAAATACTTGAGGTCAAGCAGGCTATTTTGTTCAGAATTCTGGTTTTTTGTCTGCTTCCGGGTATATTCGCTGTGATACCAGGTGTTTATCAAACATGGTATC
>JANQLH010000226.1 GCA_028280735.1 SAR324 cluster bacterium
AGCAGCAAAAAAAGGAATCGACGTCAGCGGTCCATACCCGGCAGATACAATTTTCATAGCGGCCGCTCAGGGGAAATTTGATCTGGTTGTTGCTCAATATCACGACCAGGGATTAATTCCAATTAAACTTCTGGCATTTGAAACGGCGGTTAATATTACCGTGGGTCTTCCTGTCATCAGGACATCTGTCGACCATGGAACAGCGTTCGATATAGCCGGACAAGGCATAGCGAACCATCACAATATGATATCGGCAATTGAATGCGCCTGCAAACTGAGCCTGGGGAATCAAAAACAATAAAATTTTGACACCAGGATGATCAATGGATGTACCTGGGTTTTCTAAATGATTCTGATCAAAAAGAATGGCTGGAAATTTTAAGTGTTTTACAGAATTTCCCAGTTTCCCTATACTGGTGCCATGTTTCCAGAGTCACAACTTAAGGGAGAGCATGGATCTTCCACAAGCCAACCTTTATTTACCTGACCCTTACCTATGACAGAAAACAAAAATGTTCGAGTTCTGGTGGTCGATGATAATCCTAAAATCAGGGCTTTGATTGTCACTATTTTAAAAAGTGCTGAGTTTACAGATATTACCCAAGCAGAAAACGGAAAAATCGCTTGTGAGAGGTTAAAAGAGAAAAAGTTCGATTTAATATTAACAGACTGGATGATGCCTGAAATGGACGGGTTGGCGTTGCTTCAGCATATCAGAAACGGATCTGAGGACTTAAAGGAAACTCCGGTAATGATGATTACGGCATCAGATCGCCCGGATGATATTGTCACTGCAGCGAAATGGAAAATTAACGGCTATATAGTTAAACCCTTTAAAGTCAGGACTGTCCTGGCCAAAATCAATCAGGTTCTGAACCCCACTTAAACGTTCTTCAAGCGATTCAGGATAGTTTATTGGATTGGTTAAATTCAGAGATCCCACCGGAATCGAGAATTAAAGGACAGATGGACAGATCGCCTGCCTTTCCGGCAAAATATTCGCTTTAGCATCAACTTAACGACCTACCCGGATAGCAACAATCAATGAATTGGACTCCACCGAAACTAGTCAAGTGGATCAGCAATGATTTGGAAGAGAAAGGTTTCCCGTCTCCCCACAGGTTTCAGGCAGAAATGCTGGTAAGCCACGCCCTGAACATTTCGCGCTTGGATATATACCTGCAACATGACAAACCCTGCACTCCCTTGGAACAAAAAAAAGTCAGGGAGCTCGTTAAACGAAGATACCGCAGAGAACCTATAGCTTATATAGTCGGATCGTGCGAATTCTGGACTCTAAAGCTGGAAGTCGGACCCGGGGTGCTGATTCCCAGGCCGGATACTGAAGTGCTGGTGGAAGCCATTGTTGAAAGGTTTGTGGAGTATTCGGAACATCAGAAAATTAGCATTCTGGAACTAGGTACAGGAAGTGCGGCCATTCCATTAGCATTATGCAGCGAACGCGCAGACTTGAATATTGTGACGGTGGATCGCAGTGCACAGGCCCTGGATTTTGCTGCAAAAAATATCTCTGCTTACAGAAATCGTTTGACTGAAAAACGAAATACCATAACAACAGTCAGGGGAGACAAGTTTTTCTCAATCAAGCCTGAACCGTTGTTTGATTTTATCATCAGCAATCCTCCATACATACCGGATGCTCAATTCGCATCTCTCCAAAAAGATGTTACCGATTGGGAACCCAGATTAGCTTTGTCAGGCGGAGGTAGTGGCATGGAATTTTACGACTATCTGCAAGATGCATCTTCCTGTCGCCTGAAACCGGGTGGTTGTTTGATTGTTGAACATGGGTTTAACCAGTCTGAGTCAATTGGTGACTTGTTTCAAGATTCCCAGTATTTTGAATTGTATGAACAGCGAAAAGACTACTCCGGAAATGATCGAGTATTGGTTTTCAAGAAATCATCGTGAAAGCAGAATTTCCTAAGGTAAATAAAGTTATGGGCAATTTATCGTTTAAAGAATACTACGCAGAAAAACTGGCTCGATTTGAATCCTATTTAAAACGAACATTTCCGGTATTGCCTGAACAGGTTGGAAAACTGGAAGAATCGATGAAATACTCTCTCTTTGCCGGCGGAAAAAGACTCAGACCAATTTTGATCATGATTACTGCAGAATGCGGTGGAGGGGATGTGGAACAAACCTTGTCTTTTGCTTGTGCAGTTGAGTATATCCATACCTATTCTTTGATCCATGATGATCTGCCATGTATGGATGATGACGATATGAGGAGAGGAAAACCAACCAATCATATTCAATACGGTGAAGCTTTGGCCCTGCTGGCAGGCGACGCTTTGCTGACTCACAGCTTTCGATTGTTATCTTCCGGGGCACCAAAAACAATCCTTCCGGAAAAACGACTTAAAATTATTAACCTTGTAGCTGAAAAAGCAGGGATTTTTGGAATGGTCTCCGGTCAGGTTGCCGATATCGACGAGAACAAAAAGGGGGATGATTTGGATTGGCTACAATTCATCCATGCGAATAAGACAGGAGCCCTGATTACAGCCTGTATTCAAATAGGTGCTATTTTGGCGGATACCAGCGAAAAGGAATTCGAACTGTTTACCAGGTTCGGAGAAGAAATTGGCAAGTGTTTTCAAATCCAGGATGATATTTTGGATGAAACCGGGAACAAGGATAAACTAGGTAAAAACCCGGGAACGGACCTTATCAATGAAACCTTAACCTATCCAAAAATATTCGGTTTGGAAAAATCAAAAAAACTGGCAAATGACAGCTACGATAAAGCCCTCGCTAGTCTTAAGTTGATCTCCAAAGATACCACACGCTTGGGAGAAACGGCCCGCTTTATTCTCAAAAGGGATCACTGATTACATACATTTTAGGATTCACTTCAGCCTTACTTGGCTTAAGGGTAAAAAGGGGGGCCTGTTTTGAGGCAGCATGGACCGGGATGGTGCTGCCTTTTGACAAAACTCAGTATTGTGTGGATTTAAAATGGTTGGTTAACTTCAAGTTGCAGAGATAATCCGGTTTAAAATCCGTAATGACCAACTTGATTGATGAGCCGTCATAGTTGTTCTTCATATTGATAATCCGGGGCACAAGCACACTGTTTTTTTGTTGCCATTTCTGATAAGTAATCACCAAATCCAGTTCGCTGCCTTTTTTGTACAGGTATTTAGGCTTTTTATCTTCAAGTTCATATTCCAAAAAACCGGTTACCTTTCCGGTAATTCTTCCCCAAAGAATTGCCTGCAACTCATGTATCGACAGGTTTCTAAAAATAGGGATATCCAGTTTATCTATTTCACCTGCCGGATAAACAATATAACGTTTTGTTGAATAGTCATTTACCTGTATGATGCTCTCATCGGCGTATACCTCAAGTAGAGTGCCTCCCAACGGATGCAGAATGGTTAGTTGCATTTCATTATTTCTGGTCAGAATAATCCGGCAAGCTCCGCTGTTTTTGGTGTCTCCATTCACTATCCTCGCTTTGCATTTGGCAAAATAGTCGATTTCGATCGTATCAACGGCAAAGGATTCCATTTGTTTGATAGCCGCGGATTTAACAGCAGGATCAGGTATCGTGCATTTGACGGGAGGAGAGACCAGGGAACAGGATGTCACCAACAGAAGCAAGACTGATAAAACTCTTGGGTTTTTGATCAGGTTAGTCATAGTCCTTCATACATGTCGCGGTAAATATAAAAGGTTCGCATCACACGGCGGACATAATTCTGTGTTTCCATGAAAGTGATCGATTCAACAAAATCATCATTATCTTTCGGTCTGGCTTTTTTGATCCAACGTTTTACATTGGTTGGACCACCATTATACGCAGCCAGTGTGTAAAACAGGTTTCCGTCGTAACGTTTCATTAATTGCTTTAGATATGTTGACCCCAGTTTTAGGTTAATTTTTGGATCAACAAGCGAACCAGTGGTAATGTTTAGGCCGATTTTCTTGCCGACATATTTTGCTGTTCTCGGCATCAGCTGCATCAAACCGATAGCACCTGCAACAGACCTGACTTCCGGATTAAAGTGAGATTCTTCTCTCATCACGGAAAGAATCAGGGTTTTAGGCACCGAAGGTTTATCTTCCAAGCGGCTGACTTCTTCGTCATAAGCCAACGGATAAAAATAAGGCAGCAACAAACGTCTTCCGGTGAAGTTCTTCTCTAGAGTAGGTCTGAATCTGGATTCTACTATGATCTGAACCAGGTAATATCGCTCCATTTCCAGTAACATATTCGCTAAAGAGAGCATCATGTTTGAATCGCTTGAACGGAGCAAGGATCTCACTATCGAATCTGCAAGTTCGGTCTCATTCAGTTGATACACAAGCTTTAAAAACTGTATCTGTTTCTCTTGTGATCGTGAGATATCCCCGGCCGCGGCAAATACCTGACTGGCAGGAATTGGGGCAGCTGCTGTGGTGATTTTTTGGGTGCTGTTGTGTTTTGAATGCAAACCGTAATAAGTTAATGGAAACTGCTTATAGCACCGGTAAAGGTCTCCGTCGCGGTATAATTTAAGCTTATACCCCCAATAGCAGAAGCGTGCTCCCAGTTCCTTGTTTTCAAAGTCGTAATCATAAGCCCAATTTGCGAGTTGTTCCAGTTCCTCCCTGTTTCCCAAGGAATGATGGGATCTCCATACGTACCAATTGACTTCTGAAACACGATATCGATCGGATTCTAAAGGGTTTAGCCGATTAAAAAAATACAGTGCCTGTTTGTAATATCCTTTGTTGAAATAATGTTTCCCCAGCGAGATGTACTTTATATCCAGATTTTGACGAGGATCGTTTTTGATCACCTTGTTTAAGATAGCGATGGCAGACTTTGTATCACCCTTTCGAACGGTCAGGTCAAACTGGATCAACTGGGCCTCTTCCTCACCCAATCCCAGAGCTTTTCTATTGTCTTCCTTGGCTAAAGTGTTGATAAGTATGCTGAATTTCCGTTTTTTAACCATGGAATGAAAATAGATCTTTCTCAGTTGCTTGAAATAGTCACTTTTCTTGTCTTGGATTAAGGAAAGGTAAACAGGAATCTGATCGATAATATAGGTATGGTTTTTAAAGCGTCTTTGGTTTTTAAAATGGGAAATTACTTCTTTTTCAAATCTTAGCACGTTGTCTTGCAGGGATTTTTCAATAGAGCGTTCAGTTTGACCTAGGGTATTTACATTCGCAATTTTCCAGAGATTAAGCAGGGCTTTGCCTTTTTTTGAGTCGGAATAGTTCAAACTATCCGCGTAAAACTTCAAAAGTTCCGGGCCGCTGGCCATATCTTCAGCAAATGGTGCCAAAACGGAAAGGCTCCGTTGCAGAAGCCTGGTATTGTTAAATGATTTGAAATCTGTGGTCAGAAGGTCTGCTAAATATTGAAATACAAAAGGATTTATCTTATTGCCTCGAAATCCTGCAATGGCATTAAGGAGATTTTCCTTTTCTCCCCTCTTGTTGTACAGGATAATTTTTTCGTAAAGCAGGAGGTTTTCAAACCCGGGAGGCAGGTTGTGCTCAATAAATCCCAAGATCCTTTTGCTTTGTTTGTAGTCTTTTAATTGATTGTAAGTTTTAAATAAAAGATAACTCTTTTCCACATTCCAGGATTCTTTTTCTTCCCGGGAAAGCACATCGATCAGGTGGGAGTACTTTTTGCTTTGATAAATTGCAGCAAGCTCGTTATTGGTGGCTGCAATTGCATTTTCCGCCAACTCGGCATAAGTTAGAATCAGGCCGAGAATAAAGACTAATGAAGGTATCCGGCTTCGATTAACTCTAAGCATCTCAAACAGTCAGATTAATAATTAATGAAAACGTTAAAATTTGTACCGGGTGATACAAATTATAGATGGGATTTTAGCGAAAACAGCCCATTTTTGAAAAGGAACCTGACCCTATTTTCTGAAGACAGAAAAGTACGGGCAAAATCCCTGAATGTGAAAAAAAGAGTCTATGCCTTATATTTCTCAAATGAAAAAGAGACATTTCTTTCTAGAAATCAAACATCCTTGCAGCCCGAGCCGGTCAAACGGGATAAAAAATATCTCAGGCAAGGAGCCTTAACGGGAAGCGCCGTGCAAATCCGTTTTAGCATTGTGAGTTTGCTAAACAAAGTCATCGATCGTTTTCAGCTCGATCCTCAAAGTCTGTTTACTGAAGCAGAGAAAATCAAAAACATCTGCCGGGATGAAGGATATTCCATCCCTTTTATTGAAGCGTTTCAGCACATTGAAGACTGGGATGAATTCATGCAACTCTTGAAATCGTTGCAGACAAATCAAACCAAATTTACCTTTGACCTGCTGATTGCTGCAATTGTCCAGTTTGCAGCTCTTTGTGGCGGATAGCAACGGTTAGCACAAAAAAAAAGGGAATCAACTTGACGGCGATTCCCTCTTTTCTTTCAACAGATTAAATGTTGAAGCTACTTTTTCTCGTCTTCCTCTTTTTTTGTTTCCACAGATTCGACCTCCTTTTCAACAGCAGAGTCTTCTGTTTCAACAATTGCATCTTCAGCTTTAGCTTTTACTTCTTCAACATCAGTTTCTTCTGTTCCGGCTTTTGCAGCCTCAGTAGAATCCACCTGAAGTTCCTCTTTAATCTCTTCGATTTTCTCCTTGGATTCCTGTACTTCTGCTTTTACCTTGTCCTCAATATCCACCATTTGAATCAGCGCCATTTGAGCGTTGTCGCCAAGGCGATGCCCAATTCGAAAAATTCTGGTGTACCCACCGTTTCGATCAGCATACAAGGGACCATATTCTTCAAACAACTTGTTGTAGGCTTCCTTGGATTTGATAAAAGACAGGGCCTGTCTTCTAGCATGCAAATCGTTTCTCTTTCCCAAGCCAATCATCTTGTCAAAGTACTTTCGCATCTCTTTTGCTTTGGTCACAGTAGTCTTGATTTCACCATGCTCCAACAAGGAAGTGACCAGATTTCTCATCATGGCTTTTCGATGGCTGGTAGTTACACCAAGTCTTTTTCCGGCTTTTAAGTGTCTCATTACTATTTACCTGATAACGTATTCTATAAACTCTTGCTGTTACTAATACTAATAAGTTCTTGAACTTGATTCGCTTTTGGGTCGACTGTCGAAATTCTCCAACTTCATACCTAGTGTTAAACCCATTGAAGCAAGAACTGTTTTGATTTCCTGAAGTGATTTCCGACCGAAATTCTTTGTTTTCAGCATTTCAGCTTCTGTTTTTTGAACCAGGTCTCCGATGGTTTCAATCTTCGCATTTTGAAGGCAATTGATCGACCTGACTGATAATTCCAGTTCATTTACGCTACGATAAAGATGCGGGTTTTCATACACTTTCTCTTCACCTTCCGACTCGGTCTCTTCGATTGGTTTGATCGAATCCTCATCAAAGTTAATGAACGGCGTCAGGTACTCTTTCAGGATTTTGGCCGCATATCCCATGGCATCATCAGGACGTACACCACCATTGGTCCAGAGCTGAAAAACCAGACGCTCGTAGTCAGTCTGTTGGCCGACACGGGTGTTGGTAATCTCGTATTGTACCCTTTTCACCGGCGAGTGGTTGGAATCCAGAAAAATAGTTCCGATCGGAAAGTCATTGTCGCTGTTATCTTCAGCAGAAACAAATCCCCTGTTCATCCTGACAAAAAGATTCATTTCCAAAGTGGCGTCTTGATCCAAGTTGCAGATAACGTGATCGGGATTCATAATCTCGACTTTCCCAAAGGTGGAAATATCTGCGCCTGTCACTGTTTTAGGACCTGCAGCGACAAGTTCGAGGGTCAAGTCTTCCTCTTCAAACTGACGAATTTCCAGACCTTTCAAATTAAGAATGATCTCTAAAACGTCTTCTCGTATGCCTTTAATCGTTTCGAACTCATGTGACACACTTTCGATTTTGACTCCGAACACAGCACTGCCGCGCAATGAAGATAATAAAACTCTCCTCATAGCGTGACCAATAGTTATTCCGAATCCTTTATGCAGGGGTTCGAAGATAAACTTGCCGTATGACTCGTCAAAAGACTCCCTAGCAACCTGGAGTTCTTTGGGCATTACCAGCCCTTCCCAGTTCTTTTGAAATATATTTTTATTTGTGTCCAAATCGGCTACCGCGAATAAAGCTCAACAATTAGTTGTTCTTGAATAGGAATGGTAATCTGGTCTCGTTTTGGAAAAGCCACTACGCGCCCGCTAAACTTTTCAGTATCAACGCTTAACCAGGCAGGCATCCCCTTACGAGTTGCAGATTCACAGGACTCTTTGATAAAAGCGATATTTTTGCTCTTTTCACGAACAGAAATAACATCTTCCACTCTTACCAGGGCTGAAGGAATGTTGTTTTTCTTGCCGTTGATCAGAATATGCGAATGTTTGACCAATTGCCTCGCTTCTGCCAATGACCTGGCAAAGCCCATTCTGTATACGATATTGTCCAGCCTTCTTTCCAGTAAAATAAGCAGGTTGGTACCTGTTTTACCTTTCTTTCGGGAAGCCTTCTTAAAAGCAATTCTGAATTGCTTTTCCTGAACACCGTACAATCTTCTGACCTTTTGCTTTTCCCTCAATTGTAAACCGTATTCCGATTGCTTCGATCGACGTCGGTTAACGCCGTGCTGTCCTGGAACATATGGTTTTGTCTCCATTGCACACTTATCAGTGTAACATCGATCGCCTTTCAGAAACAGTTTGAGTTGTTCTCTTCGACACAGTCGGCAAACAGATCCTGTATATCTTGCCACTTTTTTCTCTCCAAGTCTTAATTATTATTGCGAAACAATACGAATCGATTTCGCTTAGATTCTTCTTCTTTTTGGTGGTCTACAGCCGTTATGCGGAACAGGAGTTGTGTCTTTAATGTTCGTTACCCTGATTCCGGAACTGGCTACAGCTCGCAATGCAGACTCTCTCCCGCTGCCGGGTCCTTTTACGATAATCTGAACCTGCTTTAACCCGTGTTCCAATGCTTTTTTAATAGCGTCCTCACCGACGATTTTTGCGGCGTAGGGAGTACTCTTTCTGGAACCTTTAAATCCATGCAGACCCGTACTGGACCAGCTGATCACATTCCCATCCATATCAGTAACGCTAACGATTGTATTGTTAAAGGTAGCACTGATAAACACTTTACCGAAGGGAATATTCTTCTTTTCCTTTTTCTTTGTGCCTTTTCTTTTTGATGCTTTAGCCATCTATTTCCCTGGTTGACTATTTCTTTTTTCTACCCACTGAAATTTTTCTCGGACCCTTACGTGTTCTGGCGTTGGTTTTTGTACGCTGCCCTCTGCACGGAAGCTGTCTTCTATGTCTCAAACCCCTGTAGCATCCGAGATCGCTCAGCCGCTTGATGTCCATGTTCAGCTGTCTTCTGAGATCTCCTTCTACAATCAGGGATTGAATAATCTTTCGAATCTTACCAAGTTCGTCTTCGTTCAGATCTTTAACCTTGGTATTCTTGTCTACACTTGCTTCATCGATAATCTTGTTTGAGACACTTCTTCCAATACCAAAAATGTATGTCAGTCCAATCTCAACTCTTTTATTATCGGGTAAGTCTACTCCTGCGATACGCGCCAATCTGTCCTCCCTTAACCTTGTCTTTGTTTATGACGTGGGTTTTCACAAATCACACGCAAGACACCTTTTCGTTTCACTACCTTACATTTTGGGCAGATAGGTTTTACTGAGGCTCTTACTTTCATTTTATACTCTCTATCAGTATGACTGATGGTTGCTGCTTCTATGGCCTTTGAAAAGAGAAAACACCTGATTAAAGCCAAATAAACATAATAACAACAGGTTCTGATTTATGCAACAGTTAAAATCGCCGATACTGTTTTGGTACCCAAGATTTTAAAAATTGTCTCTTAAACGTTGAATGAACCCGGCGAAATTGCCCCGTTTGTTCTCCGGACAATCTCAACACAGTTTCATCGCTTTTAATACCTTCGCTTTCGTTTTTTACTCTTTCTTACAAAACCATCGTAGTTTTGATTCAACAGATGGGTTTCTACCTGACTGTTTGTGTCCAGTGCCACCCCTACGACGATCAACAACGCAGTTCCCCCAAAATAGAAAGGAACGTTTGCTTGATCGATTAATATGCTTGGTAAGATACAGATTATCGATAAGTAAATCGCACCACCGAAGGTTAACCTTGTTAATACAAGATTTAAATAATTTGCTGTTTTTTGTCCTGGTCTGATCCCGGGGATAAACCCACCATGCCGCTTCAGTTCTTCAGCGATTTTAACAGGATTGTACTGAATCGCAGTGTAGAAAAAGCAGAAGAAAAAGATCAGCATGACAAAAACCAGACTATAAAAGATCCCACCGGGCTGAAGAAAACTTCCCACTTTCTGCAACCATTCAACGGTGGTAAAACCGGTAATGGTATTAGGGAACATTAAAATGGAAGATGCAA
>JANQLH010000491.1 GCA_028280735.1 SAR324 cluster bacterium
GAAAAACTGGGCTTTAAATCAGGGGATGAATTAGCTGATGTTGCCTACGGAAAGAGCAACCAATCTGCCGGTCAGGGGTTCTCCATATCCTCTCGCTGATGGTAACGTCGTGATAGGCAAAGTATAACTTCGTCCTGAAGATCCAATAAAAACCGCAGACTGGTTGCTCTTTCCGTAGGCAACATCAGCTAATTCATCCCCTGATTTAAAGCCCAGTTTTTCGAGGTCTATGTCATGTCCTTTCGCAGCTCGAACCCATCCTTTCGCAGAAAGCACAATCGTCATCGACTCAGTCGGCAAAATATCCGCATCGGAAAGAGCTTGTGCTTCCTTTCTTTTGACTATGGGTGACATGCGATCATCCCCGAACTTTTTATCAATCAGCTCTATCTCTTTGATAATCAAAGTTCGCAGACGCTGATCCGAATTTAGCGTTTTTTCCAGCTTTGCTTTTTCCTTGGAAAGGTCATCCAATTCCGAACGAATATTCATCTCTTCCAGTTTTGCCAATTGCCGGAGTTTGGTTTCCAATATTGCTTCAGCTTGACGATCAGTGAGCCCGAACCGATTGATCATCTCCTGTTTGGGCTGATCTTCATTGCGAATAATGTTAATGATCTCATCAAGATTGAGAAACGCAATCAGCATCCCTTCCAGAATATGCAGACGATCCAGTACCTTGTTGAGGCGATGCTGCAAACGACGCTTGACTGTATCGATTCGATACTTGAGCCACTCCCTGAGCATGACCTCAATGTTCATGATCCGCGGTTTACCATCCAAACCAATCACGTTCATGTTAACCCGATAAGTCCTTTCCAGATCTGTTGTCGCAAACAGATGAGCCATCATGGTTTCTGTATCGACTTTGTTTGACCTGGGTACAATAACCAGTCGGGTTGGATTTTCGTGATCAGATTCATCCCGAAGGTCGGTTACCATGGGAAGTTTCTTGTTTTGCATCTGACCGGCAATTTGTTCCAAAATCTTGGTACCGGAAACCTGGTGGGGCAAGGAAGTTATAACTATATCTCCGTTTTCCCTTTGGTAGCTGGCCCTCATTCTTATACTTCCGGAACCGCTGGTATATATTTTTGCAATTTCTTCCTCTGAAGAAATGATCTCCGCCTCGGTCGGATAATCAGGCCCTTTCACGAATTCGAGAATATCCGCTACACCGGCGTTTTTATTTTTTAGGAGATAGATACAGGCAGCAGTAATTTCACGAATGTTGTGTGGCGGAATGTCTGTTGCCATTCCGACAGCAATTCCCGTAGTACCGTTAAGTAGTAAATTAGGTAGCCGAGCCGGTAAAGTTGTGGGCTCTTCAAGGGAACCGTCAAAATTCGGTTTCCAATCTACAGTACCCTGGGACAGTTCGTTTAATAGAACATTGGTATACTCGGTCAATTTTGATTCCGTATACCTCATAGCAGCAAAAGACTTGGGGTCATCGGGAGATCCCCAGTTGCCCTGGCCGTCTATCAGCGGATAGCGATAGGAAAAAGACTGGGCCATCAACACCATGGCTTCATAACAAGCGGTATCACCATGAGGATGGAACTTACCCAGCACGTCTCCAACTGTCCTGGCAGATTTTTTGTATTTGGCCGTTGAACGCAACCCAAGCTCAGACATGGCATAGATAATTCGGCGTTGTACCGGCTTTAATCCGTCCCCTACATGAGGCAGGGCTCTATCCAGGAGAACGTACATCGAATACTCCAGGTAGGCTTTCTCCGCAAAATCATCAATGGCAATTTGTTCAACCCCTTCCTCATTTAATTCGACCGATTCTAACATGCTAATTTTTAAAAAGTGATGTTTAGTGAAGTGATGTTTACAAAGTTGGGATTTCCCAGGCTAAATATCAGGATTGGCAAGGTCTCCCTTGTCTTCCAACCATGTTCGTCTGTCAGCCGCTCGTTTTTTTGCCAAGAGTAGATCCAGGGTATCAAAAGCATCAAGATTCGATCCCACTTTGAGCCGCACAAGCCTTCTGGTATCAGTAGCCATGGTTGTCTCTCTTAATTGCATTGGATTCATTTCTCCCAATCCCTTGAATCGTTGAATACTGACTTTGCCTTTTTTCTTTTCGGCCGTGATACGATCCAGAATTCCTTTTCTTTCCTCTTCATCCAGAGCGTAAAAAACCTCTTTCCCGACATCGATACGGAACAAGGGAGGCATTGCTACAAACACATGTCCGTTCTCAACCAGTTTATAAAAATGGCGTAAAAACAGGGCACACAACAGGGTCGCGATATGAAGCCCATCTGAATCAGCATCTGCTAAAATACAGATTTTTCCGTATCTTAACTCACTTAAATCGTCTGATGATGGATCGACACCTATGGCTACGGAAATGTCATTAATTTCTTGGGAACTTAAGATCGAACCGGAATCCACTTCCCAGGTATTTAATATCTTCCCTCTTAACGGCATCACTGCCTGTGTGTGACGATCCCTTGCCTGCTTGGCGGATCCGCCTGCTGAGTCTCCTTCCACCAGAAACAGTTCGCTATAAAGGGGATCCTGTGTCACGCAATCTGCCAGTTTTCCGGGCAAAGACGGACCTGCACTCGCTTTTTTTCTAGCTACCGTTTTCCTGGCTTTTGATCGTTTCTGAGCATTGGCTATGACCAGGTCTGCCAGTTGCTCTCCTACATCAGTATGGTGGTTCAGCCACAAACTAAACTCATCTTTAATAATGCCGGATACAAAGGCCGCACTTTGGCGTGAGGAAAGCCTTTCTTTTGTTTGTCCGGAAAACTGGGGATCCTGCATTTTAACCGACAGAATGTGGTTACAATTCTCCCAGATATCTTCCGGTGAAAGTTTTATTCCCCTGGGAATTAGTTTCCTGAATTCGCAAAACTCCCTTACGGATTCCAAAAGTCCGGTTCTAAAACCATTGACATGAGTACCGCCTAAAGCGGTTGGTATCAGATTTACAAAGCTTTCACCCACAATATCTTTTGTATCCGGGACCCAGACAACGGCCCAGGAGACTGATTGCTCATTTCCCTCGAAATTGCCGACAAATGGTTCTCGTGGAATGGTCTCAACATCCAAAAGCTTTTCGGCCAAATAATCCTTCAAGCCATCCTCAAAATACCACTCGTCAATGGTATCTGCTTTTTCATCAAAAAAAGTAATCTTAAGTTTCGGGCATAAGACAGCCTTTGCCTTAAGTATATGTTTTAATTTGGCAACAGAAAACTTTGGTGAGTCGAAATATTTGGGATCAGGCCAAAATCTGATCTTGGTACCGGTATTCCGCTTGCCGACCGATCCAATCATTTCCAGATCGCTTGATTTGTCCCCGTTTTCAAATAAGATTTGATACTCTGATCCTTCTCGTTTAATTTTCACAGATAGTTTAAGAGACAAGGCATTGACTACCGAAACACCTACTCCGTGCAATCCTCCTGAGAACTGATAGCTTTTATTGGAAAACTTGGCTCCCGCATGTAACTTGGTCATAATCAATTCCACACCCGTCACGCCTTCTTCGGGATGGATATCAACCGGCATTCCTCTGCCATTGTCACTAACTTCAAGAGAACCATCGGTGTGCAGGACAACGTCTATTTCACTGGCAAATCCGGCAATAGCTTCATCCACGCTGTTATCGATTACTTCCTGTCCCAAATGGTTTGGCCGGGTGGTTTCGGTATACATTCCGGGACGCTGCTTTACGGGATCAAGCCCATTTAAGACTTCGATTGCTTCTGCGGTATAATTGTTTTCCATGCTTACTCAAAAAACAGGTATTGGTTTTGGTCAATTTTCCGAATGCCTATCTCATAATATCAAGAATGGCAAGTTCCATTGCCGAGTCACCCACTACCAAAGCAAGGGGTAGCCCGGTTCTTCAACAATCATTTTAGACAAACGGATATAGCCTAATCAGGCTGATAGGGTGTCTCCTGATTCAAAGCTCATCAGCATTTCTATTGGCGGAAGGAACCTTTGGAAAACCGAATGAAAGATGGGAATACTGCCCGTATCGAGGGGTTGCATGATTAGGTCATCGATTGTTTTCTTATTTCATAAGAAATTGTCTGTTTACAATCGGCAAGTTGTCAAGGTGTAGCTGAAGAGATCAGTTTAAAAAAAAACCGATGATTTATTTGAGAAAGGACCAGCCACGAAAAAAGGTGATTTCTTGAAATGCTAGAAATCACCTTTAATGATATTGTTTGACGTGAAGTTAATTCACTTCGCCTGATCCCGCATCAATGCGTATCTTTTTTTGAAACTTCTTTGGTATATCGAAGGTAAGAAGCACTTCTCCCGTACCGATATCCATGGCTGACTCGCCCTCAGCAACTGCAATGACTTCTATGCGCCCATCGCCATAATCTGCTTTCTGGAAAGGCTTAATCGTGGCTGTAACTCTTGCATATCCTCGATCATTTAGAACGACCCTTTCGGGAAAAACAATTTTATCGGTCCTTAATGAAAAGAAAACAGAGCCGCTTCGATATTCATTTTGCTTGGTTTTCACGTTTACAACCTGCAATGTGAAATCCACCTTGGACTCGTTCCCTGTCGTCGGCAGGTTTAGTTTACTGGAATCCGGTTCCATTACCAGGCGATACGGCAGATCCGTAACTTTATCCTTAAACGATCCCTGCTGAGTTATGCCATTTACCATCTTGCCTGCAACCAGATCAATCTTTTCATCTTCATTTTCCAACTCAACGGCACCGGTAGAAAGGCTGACATTTAACCTACCATTGCGTTCGGATAACGATACACTCGTCCCTTTAATACCGCAGGTGGCTGTTGGGGTAACAATCTTGGTCTGCTGTGTGTTTTTAGTGAATTTCCCCCAAAAAGACCCTGCTTTTAATATAAAATTGTTCAAAAAACCTCTTTGATTCCCTTCCATCTCTTCGGATTTTTCGATTACAAATCGTGTATTTTGAAACAACCTGATCTCGGAACCGTCACGAAAAAGAATGGTGGCTTTTGCTCTCAGCCCTGTGATGACGATATCCTGGTCATTAAGGATCAAACCTTTCCGCCCGGGTATATTCCTTTTCAGTCTTTGAATCTGCACCTCGCCAATGGTGTCTTTAATGCTGGCAACTGCGTTAATGGCATATAAATCTGATACCGGCAGCAAGAACGGAATGAGGAGGGAAAGAAAAATTAACTTTTTCATGATTCCACCTGTGTATTAAGTAAGACTCTTTTGAATTTGAGGAGTCCAAATTGCGAGGCGGGTTGTTTTGGATTTCTTCCGGAAACCCGCCAAAATGAAAGCACATTGAGAGTGATAGATGCATTAAACAGTCTGACGCCATTCTAGACGATATTGTCGCCGAAAGCAACTATCAAGACAAACTGTGGATTTTTCACTTTCGACTTTATAGACTTTGCAATTAAAAAAACAATCCTAATGTGCAAAAATATTAGGTAGTTCAATACCTATGGTTCTCCTGGAGGTGATACTATTCCTGCAAGTATCGTTCACAATCATAAAGAGACGATTTTCCTGTAAAATTCGGACTCTGAATGACCAGCTTTGGATCTTCCTGATCTACACTTAAATCACAGAATATGCTATTATTGATTATTGAAAACTAACCGGTATCCTTTGTTGATTTCTGAATGTAAAATATTTCGCTCAATAGTAAAAAAAAAAGCAAAACACGCAAAAAAAGACGTGTAACACCATTCAACAGCAGGCCTGGGCCAGGGCATTGCATTGAAAAAGCAGGCGCTTTTCAGTCTTTTTCATCACATTACTCAATAATGACTATTTTAAGAACATCAATTGGTGCAGATAGATCAGCCGACAATGCAGACTAATACAAAAGAGTTAAAAAAGGATTCTTTTATTACTTCAGTAGCTTCCGCTTTTATAATAACAACCTTACTGATATTCTCCGCCTTTACCACTCTTGCTGAAGATGTTTACTTCTTTTCGGTTCAAGGATTAAAGCTTAACATGCAACTTGACGAAGTAATCAAGATCTTTCAGGTCAATAACGTCAAAAGCAGTAAGGACAAGCTGGGAATTGCTCATGGGTATGAGATTATAAGGGCAAAAGATGAAATGAAAATTGTCTTGAATTTTACCGGAAGTAAAAGACTTTACCGCATTGACTTTATGAATCAGTATTCTACCTACCAACAAAACTCCCAAGGAATTCTTGAACTTTTAAAAAAGAAATATGGAGAACCAACTTCGGAAAACATAGAGGTTTTTGGAGGAGAGAGCAGAAATATCAGGGTTTGTTGGGGAACGACATGCAACAGATTTACCCCCATCACACCAGCGTTAAAATCCACAATCGAATGGGAAACCGGTAAACTGAAACTCACCTTGGTTGATAATAGAATTTTTAACACTGATTGGAAAAAGTACAAAGCAGCTCATAATGCTGCAAAGCGCGGAAGGAAAATATCCGAAGAGACAACCGACTCATCTCCCGAGTTTTAACATGCATGACACATTTAAAAATAGAATCAGTGTATTTTCTGTTGCAGTATTTGTTTTCGTATTTTTGCTTTCGACACAGACATCGGTACTTCTTTCCCAAACTCGAAAAGAGGTCATAAGCGAAAAGAATGAATTCGGAGGTCGAACCATTGAATACACTCAAGGTGATTATTCTATCTACACTGAATACTTTGATGTCGATGGTAACAGAGCCAAAGAGGAAACCATATTTAGCAGCGACTACCCCATCGACAACAACCTCAGACGATTAAACGTATATTATTTTTTTGGCAAAAAGACCCATGAAGAGAGGATTTATACCAGTTCCTATGCCAGCCGCACATTAATCAAACGTTCTATTGACCATTTTGATCGTCATAGCGGCGATCTGATCAGAAGAGAAAACCATTTTGTCAGACCTTTCACCGAATATAGTGTGGTTTTTCGGGAAAACGGTAAAAAAACGATAATTGAATGGCACTATCCTGATAACATCGACGGGATAAAAAAGAATGTCTCTTACCTGGATGAAGATGAACAAGTAGTGAGGACAGAATCGTTTTACACTGAAAAGACTGCCCAAGAAAATGGATACTTTAAAAGAATTTATTTCACCGAATACAACATTAACAAATTCAGGCGCAAAAGCAGACAGGAATGGTATTTTACCCCTGAACACGCCAAACAAAATCACGGTATTGTGAAAAAAATTGAGATCTTTCATTACGCCGTGGCCAGGCCTGTTAGAATTGAATCATTTTATTACGATAAAGACGATAAACTGGTAACAAAGGACTAAACTGTAACTCGGAATTCCAGTGGTATGCTTATTGTATTTTTTCCGGTAGCAACTAAGTTGATACAAAACTAAATCCTTAAAACTACTTCTTATGAAAATAAAAACAGCTTTATTATCCATCATGATGATCATCGCTGCAGGCTCAATTTCAGTGGTTGCTGTTGTCGACAACTCCATGGTGCGAGGCTACAAAAAGCCGGATGTGTGTTTGCGAACGAATATTCGATGTATCTTAAAAAAGCAGGGGGACACCATGTATTGGTGTTTGAAATCAAATCTGCAGCGTACCCTTGACACCAGGCGCACTACCTCGCCCATCAAAAAAACCAAACGAGAGATTCTCGGAAATTGCGCAAAAATAATTCCCATCCGCGAATAAAGGGCCGAGTTGGTTGTTAAAGACAACTCTGTAAATCGTCTTTAGGTTGTATAAATGCCCTATCACCCAGAAAAGATACTCGTAGAAAAATCAGCATTAGGCTATCGATTCTGCCAGGAGATCCTGAATAGTTATAAATCCGTTCCAACCGAAACCATCGAATCCGAAAATTCCCGTGAGAGTTCCAAAGATAGTGCGCTCAGTCTATCTCAAGGGAAGCGGGTTCTGTATCTAAAAGAGTTTAAGGGAAGTGCTTTTAAACTATGTCCCGGATATTCGGAAAATGTGCTCTGCTGCAATTATTATGTTTTGGATTTGGTGGAAAACTGCCCTTTGGAATGTTCTTATTGTATTCTCCAGGTGTTTTTAAACAGACCCCTGATAACCTTCCACGTGAATGTGGAATCGATTATTGAATCGATGATCAGGGAGATAAATCAATACCCGAATCGACCATTTCGAATTGGTACCGGTGAGCATTCAGATAGTCTGGCATTGGACCATATTTTCCGCGTGAATCCCTACCTGGTGGAAACTTTTGCAAAACTGCCCAATGCAACTTTAGAGTTGAAAACCAAGACCGCGGCAATCGACTCATTAATAGGACTGGAGCATGGCGGAAAAACAGTTGTTGCTTGGTCGCTTAATCCCATTGAAATCATTCAAGGTAATGAGCATAAAACAGCAAGCCTTCAACAGCGATTAAATGCCGCGTCAAAATTGATTGATAACGGCTATCAGGTAGCGTTTCACTTTGACCCGCTAGTTCATTACCCCAACTGGGAAAGCGGATATTCTGAAACCATCGAGGTTCTTTTTGACAATATCAGGCCTGAACACATTGCATGGATCAGTTTGGGAACCTTGAGATACATTCCCAAACTAAAACAAATAGCGGAAGAAAGGTTTCCCAAAACAGCAATTTTTTCCGGTGAATTTATTCCAGCGACTGACGGAAAGATGCGTTATATAAAACCAATTAGAAGAAAGATGCTTGAAAAAGTGTCAGGATGGATAAGGAAAATAGCTCCCGGGGTTCCGTTATATATTTGCATGGAACAGCGTTCTGCCTGGTCCAAACTGTTCTCCTACTGCCCCGCCTCTCCTCAAGATTTAGAAGCTTATTTAAATACTAATCTGAACAGTGATCGAAATGCTTAAGACAATATCCTTTGGCAGAACTATGGATCTTAACCGAATAATCCGTTAGTTGATCCTTTGGGTCTTAACCCAAATATCGATTGGTGGCCAGATGGCTTGAATTTGGACTTCTGAAGGTAGTCGAATCTCTGGTTTGTCCAGTTTGTAATTTCCTGGTTTTTTTCCTTCCAGATCAATAAACGCCTGAATGTCCTGTTTTTTGAAATTCTCAAGCAGCGAGCGTGGGCCTCGTACCGACATATTAAAAGTATCCGGATTTATGGAAGCCTGGTAATTGTATTTGATCACTCCAATGGGAATGTTCTTAAACAGCATGACGATGGGTTCGCTTCCTACAGTAATCTGCACGATGTAATTCTCCGGTCTGGGTTCGATAGGCGCCACTCTTTCCGGAAACGAAACATTGGTGAACATCTCCAAATCACTTTTTATCCCATCAATTTCAATCGCTTTGGTTGTTAATAACTCAAGTTTGTTTAGACTCGAAACCAATCCCTTCACTCGAATAGAAGAAGGAATCATCGTAACCTGTTCCAAAACATACCCTTTTGCCGGTTCTCCAAGAAATACCGGTTTTATCGGTAATTCTTTTTCCTTAACTTCTTCAAATGAAAGCGATAACTGCTTTGGCTCAATAGCCAGGATACGACTGTTATTTGGAGCAGACACAGCGTTTCTTGCAATTTCAAATTCTTTTTCACCTGACACTGCCTCCTCTAAATTCACAGCAACCTGGAACAGACTTGGATGAACCTTAGCCAGCTCATTTTTTGCAACTTCAACAGACACACTGATCGACTGAATGGGATCTGAAACTATTTCCAGGTTCTTAGGCAGATTCACATAAGAAACAGGCACAAAGAATTTTACTTCGGTGACTTCTTTATTGGGAGAAGGCGCAAAAATCCAGATGACGACAGCAAGCACTACCGATAACAGCTTTTGAAAAGGATTTTTTATTCTTTTTAGTTTCATCAACAAACTCTGTGTTTAGTCGATTTCCTTTACGACTTGATCAGTATTTCCTGAAGCTTTGTTTTAAGCGGTGCGTTATGTGATTCAAAAAACAATTCGTTATTATGTGCCAGACTGATTTTTCGATTTTCTTCACTCACAACCAGGATAACGGCATCTGTCTCTTCCGCTAATCCAAGTGCAGCCCTATGCCTGGTTCCCAATTGTTTGGAAAAATCCATTTGTGATGAAATCGGTAGGATGCATCCAGCATAAGCTATTTTACCGTCTCTGCTAATAATGACTGCACCATCATGCAGAGGCGATTGAGTATGAAAAAGAGAAACCAGCAATTGTTGGGAAAAAACCGCATTAATCTCTGTCGCTCCGGAATAATAGTCCCCCAGACCCATTTCATTTTCGATCACAATCAGCGCACCAACACTGTTTTTGGAAAAATGCTCACAAACAGAATAGATTTTATCCAGGATGTTCACTGACTTTTTGTTTTTTAAGTCATAAAAGGTGGTTTTGGTTCCCATTTGTGCAAGAGCATTCTTGATTTCCGATTGGAACAGAACGATGAACACAATAACGATTGAATTAAAAATGTTTTGTAGTACAAATGTTAAACCACGCAGCTCTACCAGATCGACAAAAATAAACACTAACCCCACCAGCAGAAACCCGATAAGTATTTGAATGGTGCGAGTTCCCTTTAGCATCAACAATATCTGGTAAATGATGACGCTCAAGATGGCGACATCGACTAGATCCTGCCAACGAATGTTATAAACGAAATCCGAAAGATAAGACATTCCAAATAGGGTTTTAGTTGGTTGGTTAATTTATGAAACTAGCTCCAAAACTGCTTTCGAGGTGCTTTGGATTGAAAAAACAAAAGCAGAAACGGTGCCTATCTTGATTTATATATGTATATTTTTCTAGTTTTATTCACTCAACTCGATATCCTGAAAAGCTACTGAATTATTTTGCGTTTTTAATTAATTCAGCGCTTTTTTCTCCACCGATCGATTCCAATAGAACCAAACCGCTGGGGGAGCTGGTTAATAACCTAATTTTCAGCTGCATGCCAATCAGATGTCAAATATTAAATTCAAATTGAATCATTGAAACAGCCATCTCTAAATTAATGGACATGATCAGTATAAACCATTGTCATGTTTAACGCGTCCCTTGTTGCTTCGACATCGTGTACCCTGAATATCTCGGCTCCTTTCAACCAGCCCATAACCTGCGTAACCAGGGAGCCTGATAAACGTTGATCCGGCTCTCTATTTAATGTTGTGCCGATAAATGACTTGTTCGATGTTCCCAACAAAATGCTTTTATTTAGAGGCTTGAATACAGATAAAAATCTTAGCAGGTTCAGGTTGTGACTAAGGTTTTTACCAAAACCTATTCCGGGATCGATACATATCTTGTCGTCAGCTAAACCATGGTTCTTACAAACCATCAGCTTTTTTAAAAAAAACTCATAAATGTCAGCAAGAACATCACTATATTCCGGATTTTGTTGCATCTTCTCAGGGGTTCCTTGGATATGCATCAGACAATAACCGGCATTAAACTCTTGAATGACATCCAGCAATTCCCGATTTTCAGACAAACCCGATGTATCATTGATCATATCTGCTCCCGCTGCCAATACCGATTTGGCAACTTTCGCCTTTACCGTGTCAACAGATATAGGGATATTAAAGCGATTTCGGATTTGCTTAACGGCGGGTAAAACGCGTTCTATCTCCTCATCCGAGGTTACCGGTAAAGACCCGGGTCGGGTGGACTCCCCGCCGATATCTATGATACTCGCCCCCTCTTCGATCAACCTTGCAGCCACATCCTCGTAATCATCCAATCCATAGTACTTTCCGCCGTCAAAAAACGAATCCGGGGTGATATTGAGGATCGCCATGATTTTTGGAGAGCTCCCATCCCATGTTTGATCACGTATTCGAAACTTTGTAGCTTTTTGTGGTTGCAGTTTTCTGTTTAGTTCATCTGCCAGTTTTGAACACGAGTGTTGTTCTGCCCACGAAAGAAGACGATAAAAGGCTTTCGGCTCGGCACAAAATACAAAACAGCTGCGATCTGTTCCTAAATAGAAAAAGCAGACTTCCGGAAACTCAGAGACTGCTTGCTGGTAACTTGGGTATTTGTTTGAATTGCCGTAACTAACAAATAAAAAGACCGGGAAATTGCCTTTAGCAGGCAATTCGACTCGGAATGATTCTTTGAGATAACCTGCTGCGAGAGATTCGGGTACTGAATTTAACAAGTATGAGAATTCATATCCTGACATGGAACAACCCTATGTTTGGGTAGCACCGTGCAAGATATCGAGAATTTCCTGGCCTGTAATTGTTTCCTGCTGAACCAGTCGTTCAGCAACTTTATGCAGATTATCTATGTTCTCCTTAAGCATGGTCATTGCTTTTGAGTATGCTGTATTGACAATTTTGCTGATCTCTTTGTCCAGTTTATTTGCCAGGGTTTGACTAATATTTCGCTTTCGCATCAGGTCTCTGCCCAGGAAGACCTCTTCCTGGCTTGCTGCTAGATGGATAGGGCCGATATCTTCGCTCATTCCCCAATTACAGACAATCCTGTTTGCCAATGCAGTGGCTCGCTCAAGATCGTTACTGGCTCCGGTGGTAAAATGATTAAATATTAACTCTTCAGCTGCCCTGCCGCCCATCATCATCATTAAAACCCCTCTAAGTTGGGATTCATTTTGAGAGTATTTGTCCTCTTCAGGCAGAAGCATCGTTAATCCCAACGCTCTTCCTCGCGGAATAATTGTGACTTTGTGCACCGGATCAACCTCTTCCAGAACTGCAGCAATGATGGCATGCCCAGCTTCGTGGTAGGCAGTGGTCTTTTTCTCGTCGTCCGGAATTACCATGGAACGCCGCTCTTTACCCATCATAACTTTGTCCCGCGCTTCCTCAAAATCATCCATTCCAATATTTTTCTTGTTTTGACGAGCAGCAATCAAAGCGCTTTCATTGGCCAAATTGGCCAAATCAGCACCGGTAAAGCCCGGTGTTGCCTGGGCAATAATTTTTAAATCCACATCTTTGTCCAGCTTCAGTTCCCGGGTATGAATCCCCAAAATCTTATGTCTGCCGTTAATATCCGGTTTCGGGACAACCACCTGCCGATCGAAACGTCCGGGCCTGGTCAATGCTGAATCGAGTACATCAGGCCGGTTGGTAGCAGCAATCACTATTACCCCTTCATTTCCGTCAAATCCGTCCAACTCGACCAAAAGCTGGTTAAGGGTCTGTTCCCTTTCATCGTTACCACCTCCGAGTCCAGCACCACGATGTCTTCCTACCGCATCAATCTCATCAATAAAGATAATACCGGGAGCGTTTTCCCTGGCTTGCGAAAAAAGATCCCTAACTCTGCTTGCTCCCACGCCGACAAACATCTCAACAAAATCGGAACCACTAATGTTGAAAAACGCGACCTGGGCTTCACCTGCAATCGCCTTGGCGAGGAGTGTTTTTCCCGTACCAGGCTCTCCGACCAGTAACACGCCTGTTGGAATTTTACCGCCTAGTTTTTCAAATTTGCTGGGATTTTTCAGAAACTCCACGATTTCATCCAATTCTTCCTTTGATTCTTCAATCCCGGCAACATCTGCAAAAGTATAGCGTTTGGCATCTTCATCCAGCATTTTGGATCTTGATTTACCAAAACCCATAATCTTGTTTCCGCCCTGCATCTGGCGCATGAAGAAAATCCATACTCCGATTATCAATACAATCGGTAACCAGGAAGTAAGCAATGCGAACAAAAAACTGTTGGATTCGGTGGATTCGATCTTGAACTGCACCCCTCTTTTATAAAGTTCCGGAACAAGCTCTCGATAATATCTCGGCGAATTGGTTACAAAATCTTCTTGCGCGCTGGTCCTTCCGCGAATCTGATTTCCTTTAATCGTCACGTTTACCATTTGACCACTTTCCACCAGATCCATGAAATCTGAAAACGAAATCTCGTTTCCGGTGACACTGCGCGATGAAAAGGTATACAGAAAAACTATCCCGACAATGATAGAGATTAACAATAAGACGTTCTTAGGAATGTTTTGCATGAATTGTTTCCTATTGGGAGATTAGAAATCGACTCAGTTTGCGGGTTGTCTTCACGGATGGTAGTGATGTATGTTGATACGTAGACGACAAACAGGGCGATACAAGATTGATCAATACGTTTTCCCTAATTTTAGAGATATTTGATCAATATTCCAAGCGATATTTGAGCGATGAAATCGACCAAATGTTACTTAATATCAACACGAAAACAAAATGGATATTAGTTCAAGAATTTTACGACTTTTGCAATCCGTTGCCTCTGATCAAGTCGAACAACTAAGTGAGATCTTTGAAAGTGGCTATTCTTACCTGGATGAAACCCTAAAAGAGTGGGAAAAAAAGCATGGTATTGACTATTCCACACAAAAGAAAGCAGACAATACAAAACGGGCAAAAACCGGTAACAGGCAGCAGCAGAATCAAAACCAGCAAGGTTATTCCTCAACGGACTTCAAAAAACCTTCAGCTCCTGATCAAATCAAAGAGGATTTGAATCTGTTTGGCTTAACGCCGCCATCTTCGCTTGATGAAGTCAAAAAGGCTCGTAATCGGGAAATAAAGAAATTTCATCCGGATAAGTTTCTTCAGGAACCGGAAAAAATGGAGACAGCAAAACGGATATTGCAGATCTATAATGCGGCTTATGACAGGCTTGAAAAGAAATTAAAATAAGCTGGTCCGTCCGGACGCGATTTTTTTCAAATTCGGAAGAGCAAATGCTGCTCTTCCGAATTAAAATCCCTTACTTGACTTCTGCTGTTGCACCAACGTCAGCCAGTTTCTTAGCTACTTCCTCGGCCTCGTCCTTAGCCACACCTTCCTTAACTTTACAGTCGGCGCCGGCACCTTCAACCAATTCCTTGGCTTCTTTAAGTCCAAGACCCGTGATAGCACGTACTTCCTTAATAACGTTGATCTTCTTTTCACCAAATGAAGTCATGATTACGTCAAATTCGGTCTTTTCTTCAGCAGCTTCAACGGCACCGCCGGCTGCTGCTACAGGGGCTGCTGCAACTGCGGCGGCAGCGCTAACACCAAACTTCTCTTCCAGATCCTTAACCATTTCTGAAAGCTCTAAAACAGACATGTTGGAAATAAAGTCAATTACTTGATCTTTAGTAATATCAGCCATGATTTCTCCTAAAAATTTCGATTATTCTTTTGAATCAGCTACTGCCTGCAGTGTTCTAACAAACTTGGCAGGCACTTCGTTTAATGTACGTGCTAAATTGGTAATTGGGGCATTCATCACAAACAACAGCTTTGTAAGCAGTTCTTCTTTGCTTGGCAAATTACCCAGGGCTTTAACGCCTTGATTATCCAGAACTTCTCCCTTATCACCGGAAACCAACAAACCAGAAATCAACTTGATTTTTTCATTTTTCTTGGCCGCATCGGTTACGATTTTAGCAGGAGCTGCAACGTCATCCTTGCTGTAAACCAATGCCCTGGTTTCTACAAATTGATCGACCAGATTCTCAAACGGAGTTCCAGCCGCAGCAATTTTAGCAAGTGAGTTTTTTAAAACTCTAAACCTGCTGCCCTTTTCAAAGAGAGTTTTTCTTAGTTCGGTCAATTCCTCGACATTGAGCCCTTTATAATCAACCAAAACCCCTGTAACTGCTGATGAAAAAAGTTCAGTATACTCTTTCACCAGTAATTCTTTAGTGGCTCTATCCATAAAGTCTCCAGAAAAACTTATAACGCCATCATGAAGGAATATCCTCCATGACTAAAATGAACTATCCAAAACAGACCACATCAGGCAATCCATGGACAATTCTAAACTGAAAAGGAAATAAACGAAGAACTACAGAGGAGAAATACGGTAAGCAATAAAAGCTTTCGCAATCATCTCGACAGGAAAGTTTAAGCCGAATGGCTCCTGTGGTCTTCGATAATTTCGCTCTTTTATCTATACAGATAAGTAAACAGTCAATGAAATGACCCTTGATGATCATTTCATTTAAGTGGGTTAATACTACTTGAATACTGCCGGGTCAACCCTTACACCCGGACCCATCGTACTTGAGATGGAAATATTCTTAATATAGGTACCTTTGGCTGTCGCCGGCTTTAATTTAACCAGGCTGTCATAAAACGCCTTAATGTTCTCTGCCAAAGCTTCGGAAGTGAAGGAAGACAGACCGGTTGTCGCATGAACGTTAGCGCCCTTGTCAGTTTTAAACTGAACCTGACCTTTTTTGATCATGGAAACCACATCGCCTACCGCCGGGGTTACGGTTCCTACTTTTGGATTTGGCATTAGACCTCTTGGTCCAAGAATCCTACCGATCTTACCAACAACTCCCATCATATCCGGAGTAGCTACAACACGATCGAATTCCAACCAACCGTCTTTAATCTTGGCTGCCAAGTCATCACCACCGACAAAGTCTGCACCGGCGTCTTTGGCTTCTTGCTCTTTATCGCCTTTGGCAAACACCAGAACCCTGACAACTTTACCTGTTCCGTTTGGCAATGTGCAGCTGCCACGTACCATTTGGTCTGATTTTCTAGGATCTACACCTAAGCGGAATACGGCATCTACAGGCTCATCAAATTTTGCCTTGGAATACTTCTTGACCAGGTCGATCGCTTCTACCAAATCGTATCGTTTGGTTCGGTCGATTTCGCCCTGCCATTCTTTTTTTCTTTTTGAATAATTAGCCATGATACTTCCTGCAACTTAAAAAATATTATCTGTACACTCTATGATTTTACTTGCCGGCATATTCAATACCCATGCTCTTGGCAGTACCGATCACCAGTTCTTTAGCTGCTTCGATTTCATAGCAGTTGAGATCCGGCATCTTGATCTTGGCAATTTCTTCCACCTGGGCATCAGTTACCTTACCAACCTTGATTCTATTTGGTTCAGCCGAAGCCTTCTCAATTCCCAGAGCTTTCTTTAGTAAAATCGAAGTGGGAGGAGTTTTTGTGATAAAAGTGAAGGAGCGATCCGCATACACAGTGATAACAACAGGAATGATCATACCTTCTTGACTCTGTGTCTTGGAATTAAAGCTCTTGCAAAACTCCATGATATTAACACCGTGCTGACCTAATGCCGGCCCAATTGGAGGTGCGGGGTTGGCTTTACCCGCAGGTACTTGCAATTTAATATATCCCGCTACTTTCTTTGCCATGTTACTACCTTGCTACTGGATCGAATAAAATTAAATCCTTGGATTTTAGTAATCTCAGAACTGTTATGATTCAAGTCTGACTTTGTCAAAATCAAGTTCCAATGGTGTTGCCCGACCGAAAATGCTGACCAGCACGGTTAATTTATTGTGTTCCCGATCAACCGCATCGATCACGCCATTGAATTCTGAAAACGGTCCTTCAATGACAGTTACCGTCTGTCCAACACTGAATGTCGAATCGATTTCCTTTTGCTTGATTCCGCTCTCAATTTGCTGTCGGATATCTGCCAGTTCCCTTTCCGGAACAGGTTGAGGACTCTTCTGGTCGCTTCCTACAAACCCGGAAACCCTGGGAACGCCTCTCAGGACATGCCATAAAGCATCGGTCAGGTTCATTTTCATCAAAATGTAACCTGGAAAATAGGTGACCTTACTCGTCCTGGCTTTACCCTTCTTTTTTGTCGTTACCTCTTCAGATGGAATAAATATCTCTTCAACCAGCTCCTCCATCTTATTAAGCTTGAGCTGCTCGTCGATCATCGATTTTACTTTCTGTTCATAACCCGCATAAGCTTGAAGTATATACCATTTATATTCGCTACTTTCCATTATGCTTTATCCGATGATCAGTTTAACCAGCCCTGATAAACCGTAGTCAATGATTCCCAAAAACACAGCCGTAATTGACACGATTACCAGCACAACCCCGGTTTGTTTGATGGTGTGCTCTCTGGTCGGCCACGTTACTTTTTTGAACTCATTACGAACGTCGCCTATGAAATTTCTAAATCTTTTAAACATTATCGATGTCTTTTAACGCGTGTAATAAAGGTATTTTGGCAGGCCAGGAGGGATTCGAACCCACAACATTCGGTTTTGGAGACCGACGCTCTGCCAATTGGAGCTACTGGCCTATAACTATTTGGTCTCTTTGTGGAGTGTATGTTTTTTATCAAATCTACAGTACTTCTTAATCTCCATTTTCTTGGGCTTAAGCTTCTTGTTCCGTGTTGTACTGTAATTCTTACGCTTACACTCGGTACATTGAAGATGAACGATATCTCTCATGTCTCTGCTATGTAGTGAAAATCTGGAGCCCGGGAGCAGGATTGAACTG
>JANQLH010000285.1 GCA_028280735.1 SAR324 cluster bacterium
ACCCTGGTTGGGTGCCATCCAATCCTGCTCCAGCGGACCGTAGCTTGTCACATAAGGTGCAAACAAGGCTACAAATACCCAGAATCCGACAATAAACAGTCCGATGGTTGCTGTTTTGGAAGCGAACAGTATCCCCAAGCTTTGTTTAACTCTTTTAAAAAAACGTTTGCTTCTGTTCATCACTCAACTAAATCATGAATAGCGAATTCTGGGATTTAAAAAGGTATATAAAATATCTGCAATGAGTTGGGTGCCCACCGCGATCAATACCATAATCATGGTTCCTGCCTGCAGGGCGTTGATATCCTTGTACAGGGCTGAGTCCAACAAATACTGGCCCAGGCCGGGATAACCAAAGACAACCTCAACAATCACAATGCCTCCCATCAGCCAGTTTACATGGAGCATAATCACCGTAATCGGGGCAATCAGCGCGTTGCGGACCGCATGCTTCATCACAACCTTGTAGTTGGGAATCCCCTTGAGATACGCTGTTCTTATATAAGCAGAACGCATAACATCAGCCATGCTGGCCCTGGTTATTCGTAAGACGTAACCCAGTTCGATTAAGGTGAGGGTAAGCACCGGCAGGATTAACATATCGGGTCTTTCCCAAGGTGCTTTTTCTCCAAAAACAGTCGCCCCGGGAACAAGCCCCAGCCAATTGGAAAGAATAAGAATCAGAAAAATACCGGTCGCAAATTCGGGTATTACAGAAAATGTCATACCTGAAATGGACAGAAATCTATCTTTGAGAGATCCCTCCTTAAGGCCGGCAATAATACCAAGAACCAAAGCCAGGGGCATGACAATGACAAATGCAATTCCGGCCAATACCATTGAGTTTCTTAACCGCACGAAAAGGGTTTTGGAAACCGGACGTCCGGTTCTCAATGAAACACCAGGATCTCCTCTCAAAAACCCTTTCTTCAACGGAATGTACTCAATGGGTCCGCCGGTGGCTTTTTGCCAACCGGTTCCGACAATAAACGTCCAGACTTCATTGTCGGAGCCTTTTTCCCAACGCACGGCCTGATTATTCGTATTTAATCCCCAAAAGCGGCTGACACCGTTTTCGTCTGTTATCCATCTTGAATCATCAACTTTTTCAATCACTTCTCCGTCGGATTGTTTGACAATAGCAAGTAGAGTGTCTCCTGCGAGCTTCCATCGAACCAGTTGCCCTTCTTCATTTCTCGCCCACCATTCCACAAAATCTCTCTCTGTAACGATTCGTTCCAAGGGCATTCCCACCTTGTCTTCTGCAATCCAGTCACTACCGGTTAACCAGATCAGGTAACGTGTTGTTACCGGTTTGTCCAGTCCCATCTGTTTTAGAAACGAGGCTTCCTGCTCAGGTGTAATGAATGCCCCCAGAATATTTTTTGCGATATTGCCCGGTGAAGACTCAACAATCAGGAACACGGCCATGGATACCAAAAACATGGTAATCACGAGTAGAAATAAACGCCGGAGAATAAATCGAACCATACCAGTGGAGAATGAGAATTAAACAACAGGGGCAGGCTCTAAATAAGCCTGCCCGAAAGAAGGGATGGGCTCAGCTTGTAAGCCAAACGTCGCGAAGGTTGTAATAGAGACTAGGATGGGCCACAACACCTTGAACTCTTTTTCTGGCGATCGTCCAAAGATTAATCCAAAATGCGTTGGCAATCGACCCTCTACTCTGTTGGATATTTTCCAGTTGACAGAAAATCTTCCGTCTTTTTTCCACATCCAATGTTCCGTTCGCCTGTTTGAGCAGTTGGTCGAACTCTTTGTCAACCCAGCGGGATTCGTTCCAGGTAACGGGTTTGCCGTTTTCATCACCAACATACCCCAGGTTCAGTACCATTGTTCCTAACGGCCGGTGTGCCCAGGTGGTTATACCCAGGTCAACCTCGGTCCATTTTTCCCAGTATTGGCTGTTGGGCATGGAATTGATGTTAATCTTGAATCCTGCCGGAGCGGCATCCTGTTTGAGGATTTCCGCATAACGAACAATTTCCTTCCAACCGCTTCCAACGGCGATATTAACATTCAAGCCATTGGGATAACCGGCTTCCCTCAACAATTGCTTTGCACGTTCCGGGTCATATTTGGGTGTTTCAATCGGGCAGTATTCAGGATGTTTAGGGCTGACATGAACATCCTGGCCAATCATTCCTTCGTTAAAATAGGCTAAAGCCAGAATTTTTTCCCGATGCTGGCAAAGCTTGAGCGCTGTTCTTACCCTGTTGTCCGACCATGGTTTCATATCCACACGCATTCTTACAACCCGGGTTTGATTGGTTTGAACAGGCACCACATTGACCGAAGAATCATTTCTCAATGCCTGGAAGGCTTCAGTACCGCTGATATCACCGAAATCAATCAGGTCGATATCTCCGGATTTTATCGCTGCAATCATTGGCGCCATCTCTGTTCCCATGCTCACGAATTCTACCTTATCCATGTAAGGCATGGCTTTGCCGTCGGCTCCTTTTTGCCAGTAACCGTCGCGTCGCTTCAGAACACAGCGTTCACCTTCCACGTAACTTTCCAGGGTGTAAGGACCGGTTCCGTGGGGAGCTTTAATAAAATCACCTTCAAAAGTCTTGTGATTGAGGATCAAAGCAGGGTAATGGAACAAATGTTCAGGAACAGCAATTTCGGGTTGATTCAGGTGGAGTTTGATCTGGTAAGCATTGACTTTTTCAATACCCGTCGGAGCGAGGTAGCCACCGATCATGCCCATCATGGAAGATCCAACTTCCTTTTTAAGCCACTCGTTAAAGGTAAAAATTACATCATCTGCGGTAAAGGTATCACCGTTGTTGAACTTGATACCCTTTCTCAGGTTCAGTGTCCAGGTTTTTAGATCATTGCTGGCTTTCCAATCTTGCAGGAGATATGGGTGCGTTACGTTATTTTCGTCCGTATATGTTAAAAATTCCGTAACCTGTCTTAACTGGTTTGAAGGAGCAATCCAGGAAAATTGAGCCGGGTGGGTTACCTTATGAACAACAGATGCAATTCTCATAGAGCCGCCCCGGCGGATGGAAGCAGCTGATGCACTTCCGGGAAAAGCAAGTATGCCTGCCATCTGAGTGGCAGCTGCAACAGACATCCCCAATAGTGTTGTGTATCGTATGAACTCCCTGCGGCTCAGTTTTCCTTTGTTCAGGTCTTCTTTCAACTCATAAATTATTGAATGATTTTCGTCTGACATATCTCCTCCGGAAGTATGTTGATCATGAGAGAATTGAGTAGGCTTATAAGTGATTAAAAACGCGGCGTTGTTTGCTTAACCCCTAACATACAAATCCGGCTTGTTCAAGCTGTTCGGGAATTTACAATAAAAATGGATAATTTTGACAATTTTGGTAATGCCCTTAAATCACTAGAAACAGTGGAACGAGGTGGTTACCATAAATATTCCGACACCGGAATGCTCCTTTGAATTCCGGTAAAATGGAAATATACAAGAGAACCCGTGGATGTTTCTGATAGTGATGGTCGAAGTAAGGAGGCTAAAGTTTTTCCAAAGCCCGGTCAAGATCTTCAATCAAGTCTTCTGCAGTTTCCAGTCCCACAGACATCCGGATCAACCCGTCGTCAATTCCCACTGCCATTCGTTCCTGCTGTGTCATGTGTTCATGAGTGATCGTAGGAGGGTGCATGCATATTGTGCGGCTGGTGCCGAAGGTAACCGCATGGACAATGAGTTTGAATCGGTTCATCACGGCCGCTGCTCCTTCGATACCGTTTTTGACTACAAAAGACAGCAAGCCGCCATGACCGCTCATTTGAAAAGATGCCAGTTCATGTTGGGGATGATTCGGCAATCCCGAGTAGTTAACCTGTTCCACTTTCGGATGTTGTGCCAGGTACTCGGCAACCTGCTGCGCATTGCGGCTGTGACGTTCCATTCTCATGGAGAGTGTATCAAGATACTGCAAGGTCATCCATGCTTCGTTCGGTTGCATGACGGCACCAATAAATTCTGTCGTGTTCCAACGAATATCTTCAATCAACTCTTCAGGTCCAACAATAGCTCCACCCAACACTGTGGCGTTTCCGGAAAGGAATTTGGAGATAGATAGCAGCACAATATCTGCTCCTAAATCCATGGGTTTTTGTAGTGCTGCCGTTGCGGTTGTGTTATCAACAACAACGGGAACGCCCTTTGAGTGGGCAATGTCACAGACTGCTTCCAAATCGGTGATAAACAGGCATGGATTACTCGGCGTCTCAACCCAAACCAGCCTGGTTTTCGAATCGATCGCTTCGCCCCAAAATCTTGGATTGTCCGGTTTTTCAACAAACTTGAAATGAATGCCACATCGTTCTGGAAAAATAGAGGCTGCTTGTTTGTAACCTTCTCCGAAAATGTTCAATGAAGTAACAATGTTATCCCCGGGTCGCGCTATGGTGAAT